>JAZGDZ010000015.1:0-29529 GCA_036478235.1 Acidimicrobiia bacterium
CAGATGCGGTGCGAGCAGGAATATGAGCTGCAGGTGACGCCATCCATCGCGCACCGTGTTGAGCTTCGATGAGCCGACCCGCGGGCGGTACCCCATGGGCTCCTCCCGAACTCGCATCCCTTCCTGAGAGGAGCGAATGAGCATCTCCGATGCGAATTCCATGCCGGGGGTCTTCAGGTCGAGCATGCGCGCCTTGTTCGTGTCGATTGCGCGATACCCGGATTGGCTGTCCCTCACCTCGAGCCCGCCGCAGGCTCTTCGTACCAGAAGGCTGAGGATCGGGGTCCCGATGAAGCGGTGCAGCAGGGGCATCGTGCGCCGGTTGGTGCCGTTCAGTCGCGCTCCGAGCACGAGGTCTGCCTCGTCGTTCAAGATGGGGGCGGTCAGTTCCCCCAGGCGTGACAGGTCGTAGGTGCCGTCGGCATCCGCCATCACGACCATCGAGCCGTGCGCCTCGTCGATTCCTCGCCTGAGCGCGGCTCCATAGCCGGGTATCGGTTCCCCGACCACCCGCGCTCCGGCATCCCCGGCGAGGCGGGCAGAACCATCCACCGATCCGTTGTCGATCACGAGTACCTCGCCGTCGAGCCCGGCCTTCTCGAGGCCGCGGCGGGCCTCTTCGATGCAGGCCGCCACGGACGATGCTTCGTTGAGGCAGGGAAGAATCACGGTGACCGACAATCCGCCGCCGGCGTGCGTTGTCATCGCTTGACCGCCCGGTAAATCCACCACCAGACGCCGCCCAGGGCCACCACACCGAACATCAGCACGCGAGCTGCCAGGATCCGGTCGAAGTCCCTACTCAGGTCTTCTGAAGCGCCCGCGGCTATCTCCGTCGATTCGGTGTCCTGTGCGGGAGGGTCGGTCGTGGTCGATGTGGGCGCAGGCGCAGTGCTCGACGTGGCCGATGGGACCGGTGCCGGGCCGGGCTCCTGACCCAGGACTATCTGTGTCGACAGCACCCGGGTGGCTCCCGCGCTCGTGACACCGGTTGCAGCCACGGTGGCCGCTCCAGGCTCCAGGCCGGTCGGGATCGCCAGCTCGCCGAAGAATCGGCCGGCTTCGTCGGTGCTGAGCGTTCCCAGGTCGATCTCGTCACTCCCATCGGCGGGGATCAGCGTCACGTAGACGACCGAATCGCCCACGTAGCCCTCGCCGGAGATCGTGACGGTGTACGTCACCTCGAGGGTGATTTCCAGGTCTCCGGCCTCGGTGGCGTACTCCTGGGCGGCTGCGATCGGCGCCGTCACCAGGAGTCCGAGCGTGAACGCGAGGAAGCCCAGGCGCCGGAGATGTCCCATCCGGTTATCTAACCATCGGATTGCGTTTGTTCGAGGGACCCATCGGATGTCTGTTGCCGCTCTCCGACAAGTTCATGTGCGATCCGGATCAGGGCCGCGGCGGCGGTGTCCCAGTCGTAGCCGGAAGCGCGTTCGATGGCGCGCGCGGCCATGTCCCTCAGTTTCTCCTCGTCGGCAAGGAGGTTGTCGAGCGCCGCGGCAATGGCCGAAGGTTCGGCGAGAACCTCGAGGCCCTCGACTCCGTCTCGCACCAGTTCGCCGATAGCGCTCTCGCTGGATCGGCAGTAGACGACCGGGAGTCCAGCCGCCATGGCTTCGAGGGCAAAGAGCCCGAATCCCTCTCGAGCAGAAGGCTGCACCGCCACCTTCGCCCGACCGAGGTGCCGCCATACGGCTTCGCTCGTGGGGAGCCTGCCCGCGTAGTCGACCGATTCCTCCAGGCCGAGGCGCTTCATCTGGGCGAGGAGGGAGGAGCGCTCCGGTCCGTCACCGATGATCTTGAGAAGCAGCCCGGGGGTGCTCCTTGCCAGGATGGCGACCGCATCGAGCAGAAGATCGACCCGCTTCTCCTTGATGAGTCGTCCGGCGAACACGAGCGGCGCCGCTTCGGCAGCAATCACCTCCGACGACCCGGGCGGCCTTTCCGCAAGGTCTCGAATACGCTCGAAGGGCACGCCGTTGGGTACGACGGCGACCTCGTCGTGCCGAACGACCGCGACTCGATCGGCCGTCAGGCGGCTCACCGCGATGGCCCGGTTTCCACGGCTCGCAGCCCGCCGCTCTATCGCCGCATACAGCCGCCACCGCCCAAGGCCCTTCGGGGGCATGTACTGGCGCCAATAGAGTCCCCAATGCTCGTGCCACGTGACCAGCAGCGGGACTCGCGCTCTGCGGCATCTCAGGGCCAGCGGGAAGAGATGGAGGAAGGGAATGTTCGACGTCTCGACGACATCGAAGCCGCGGATGTCCAGCCGCGCACAGTGCCAGGCGAGGCGAAGAGCCTGGAGCGTGGATCGCCTCCCACTTCGAGCGTGGAGCTTCCGGGCCTTTCCGATCGGCAGGATGGTCACGCCCGCAGCGGGCGACTCCGATCTGTCGGCCCAGCCTGCCAGCACCACCTCATGTCCCCGCTTCGCCAGCGAGCTCGCCAGCTCGTGGTTACGGTGCTCGACTCCGCCGAGAGTCTGCGGGTAGATGGCGTCGTAGACGAAGAGGAATCTGAGTCGACGCTGGTCTACCGGTCCTCTCGGGTTGGGGCGGGAGGATTCGGCGGCCACTAGCCGAAGATGCCGGTGATGCTGGTGGTGCTTCCCGCGGTCACGGTCGCCGAGCTGCAGGCGGGAGCGGTGTAGCCGGCGACATCGCCGAAGCAGATCTCGTGGTCGCCGGGGGGCAGATCGGTCCACATGCCCCAGTCGTTGCGGGGAATCCCGTCGATGAAGACCGTCGCCGAAACCGGCGGGCTGGTGAATACCTGGAGCCAACCTCGTTGCGTGAAGTTGCCGGTCACTTCGGTCGTGAGACCATCGACGATGGTCACTGTCTGTGACGCCGGCGTGGCGAAGCCTTCCACGTCGGTAAAGGCGACCTCGTAGTCGCCGGGAGGCAGCTTGAGCCAGTTGAGGCCCCAGCTGTCCCGGGGGACACCGTCGACGATGATCTGGGATGGCGCCGGCGGATTGGTGGTGGCGCGCAGCATGCCGTAGCCCGCGGCTCCGGGGGCGCCTGCACTGGAGACGTAGGTTCCGGTCACGTTCGTTGTGGCGTTGGCGATGACGGTCGCCGTCTCACATGGGGGTGTCGTGTAGTCGGCCACGTCGCCGAAGCAGACCTCGTGGTCGCCGGGGGGCAGGTCGGTCCACATGCCCCAGTCGTTGCGGGGAATCCCATCGACGGTGATAGTGCCGGGAACCGCCGGGTCGGTGAACACACGCAAGAAACCGCGCTCGGTGAAGCTGCCGGTGACGGTTGTCGTCGCACCCTCGCCGACGGCCACCGTTTGGGCCGCGGGGGTGGTGAATCCCTCGACGTCGCTGAAAGACACCTCATATGTCCCCGGCGGCAACTTCACCCAGGTCAGACCCCATGTGTCGAAGGGCACTCCGTCGACCAGGATCTGTGAGGCCACCGCCGGGCTCGTCTCCACCCGCAGGAGTGCCGGTCGGCGACACCCCGAGCCGTACCCCCAGGTCAGGTCCCGCTCGACGAACCAATTGTCGAGGTCGGCTCCCGCCGCCCGGTCTCCGCCGAGGATCACCCGGAGATCGCCGTCGGAGCCGACCAGGTACACGTCGTCGCGGCCGTCTCCGTCGTAGTCCTCCACGGCCAGGATCTCGTCGCCGGCCGGAGTGATGGCGGTGGCAGTGCCGGTGGGTGCACCGGAGAAGCCCGCCGCACCGTGGACGACCTGCAGCGTCGCCGGCGCCGCCGGCGATAGCGCATACAGGTCCGGCACGACGTCCAGGTCGTGGTCGCCGAGGGAGAAACGCCAATCGGTGTCCGTCGCCAGCCCGATCGTGACATCGACGAGCTTGGTCGTGAACGTGGGCCCCTCCCACACCTCGAGCCGGGTGGCGGCGCCCGGGGTCACCGCGTAGAGGTCGACGTCGGTGTCGCGGTCGTGGTCCGCCAGCAGGTAGTGCGCACCGGCGCCCGCGGGCACGGCGGTCGTCACCGTATCCACCAACTGTGGGGTTCCGGTGATCGTCGTCCCCCCGCCGACGGTAGATGTGATGTTGTAGATCCTGGCCACAACCGTGGGTCCACTCTCGTCGAGCAGCCAGACCTCGGGACGTCCGTTCCTCGTGTAGTCGACCATGAGGACGGAATCGACCTGCCCCGCAGGAGCCGGGGCCCAGTTCGACGCGGTGCACATCTCGAAGCGGTTCTTGGCGATGGCCGCCTCGATGATGAACTCGCCCGTGCTGAACGACTGCTGGAAGCGCACCACGTCGGGGGAGCCGTCCCGGTCGATGTCGGTGGCAATGTGAGCCTGGGTCGGGATCGTGACGTTGAGGGCGTTGGGGAGCGCGACCGATGTGTCGAACGAGGAAGCCGCGGTGTCGGCCGGGTACGGAGCCGGATCGGGGCCGTAACCCGGGGTGTGGATCGGACCCATCCAGGCGAAGTGCATCGGGTCCTTGATCGAGATCCAGTCGCCGCCCCAGCACCACCCGGCATCGCGCCAGGCGTCCACGAACCACGTCGGCATGTCGGTGATGAGGACGTTGTCGCCCCGGTAGGGATTCGTCGTCGAGTTGACGTCGATGGCGGCCCCGACGCCGTGGAACGAGAGGTGGCGGCCCGGCGGGATCGTTGCCGGGTTGTACGACCAGGTGTCGTCCCTGATGTCGTAGACGTTGCCGTTGGCTGCTTCGATGGCGAGGTTGTCGAGAACCTGCTGGAACGCCGGCAGCACCCGCTGGTGGATGTAGAGGGTCTTCGCCAGGCCGGGCAGGTTCACCGGCACCAGATCGGAGCCGACCTCGCCGATGGTGCGGCCGTAGTAATCGGCCCACGGGCCGTGCAATTCGGTCCCGTCCGGGAGTACATCGTATGGAAATGCCGGGTCGTAGGGCCCCGGGCCCATGTGCGGTCCGCGTACCCCGTTGACCGCCCCACATCCGGGAGACTCGCTGAACGAGGGCACCGTGTCGCTTCTGGCGGCGGCGGGCACGACGACGGTCCCCACCGAGAAGAGGACGCCGGCGACGAGGAGCGCGAGGGGACCACGTAGGGCGCGCATCCTATGAACGGGTCCGATGCGGGGGTGACATTGTCGCCGACGCTGCCCCGGCGCGAGCGCGATGGGTCAACGACGCCTCCGCATGAGACGTGCAAGGGGAACCACGAGCGGAAGATAACCGGGCCTCCTCCATACGGGGTGTCATCGGCCGGCCGATCCGCATTCTCGACCGATAGGGATCAATAATGGTCGGCGCGATCTTTGCCCGCTGATTCCCCCTCCAATTCCAAGGGGGGTGTTCCTTCAGTCGGGGCTGAGTCCTGCCGACACTGTTCTCATGAAATGCTCTCGTTGCGGCGCGGATGCCATCGTGGAGCGCGGAGGCGTGCACTTCTGTGGTACGTGCGCCATATCCGCCGACTGGCAGCATCTGATCGCGACGATCCAGGATGCCCGGGTCGACACTCCGGTCGCCGGTGGTGAGGTGGCGCAGTCGGCCTGAGCCTTGTGGGGCGCAGTGCCTCGGCGGCGCCTTCTTCGTGAGGCGCTAGCCACCCGCTCTGATGTTCGCCGCGGCGGCGATCAGCGAGTCGGCGACGTCATCGCCCCCGCGGATTGCCTCGAACGCCTTTGCCAATTCGGACCAAGCGAGCTCGGTGGCGGCGATCGTCGGCACCGGGTGGCCGGTACGGGCCGCCTGGATGAAGGGGATGAGATGGGGATCGTCCTGGAACCCGATGGTGACGGGAGCCATACCCAGGGCGATGGCCATCGGTTCGGCGTTCACCGGATTCGCCAGGTATTCGTTGACGAGCACGGCGGCGGCCTCCTTGTGGGCCGAGAATGCGTTGATCCAGGCTGCCGTCACCCGGATCGGAGTCGGTGCGGTTCGCTCGCCGATGCTGGGGATGGACTCGGTGCTGAAGACGACTCCGGCAATGCCTAGTGCGGCGAGGCTGGCGGCGTCGCCCCACAGCAGCGGGGCGTCTCCGTCTATGAACCGCTCGACGGCAGTGCTCTGTCCGTCTCCGAGGATGCCGGCGCCGTCGATGATCGACTCCAGGATCAGTCCGCCCGAGATCGCCTCGGCACCGGCGATACCGATGTCGTCGGAGTTCCACCCGTCGAACTCATCGGGTCCGAAGACGTATCCCCCCAGAGCGGTGATGAACGGGTAGTGCCCGCCGGTGGAATCGGAGGAGAGCAGCAGACAAGGGACCACTTCGTCGCCCACCGGGCAGCCCGCGGCCAACTCCTCGACGGACTCGGGGGCGGTTGCCATGACATTCGTTTCGCGGAACTGGACCACGGTGTCCAGCGCCAGGGGGGCGGCGTACGAGAAGCCCCGCAGCGTCACGGCCTCCGCTGCTCCGGCGACCACCTCACTGCGGATCTCGGTCGGTTCGGCGATCCCGGCACGGGTCAGCTCGGTGAGCCAGGTATGCGGCCCGATGAAGACGTCGGGGCCGCCTGCCGGGTCTGCGAGGAGCACCGCCAGCATGTTTTCGAAGTCGAACGCCTTGACGTCCACGCTGATTCCGGTGTCGATCTCGAACGCTCCGGCCGCGCTCCCGACGGACCTCACGAGCACGTCGGGAACCCAGACCTCGAGAGTGTCCGGCGCCGAGATCGGGTCGACGACCAGCGTCGGGGGAGGCATGGTCGAGGTGGTTGTAACCACCAGCGACGTTGCCGCGGGGCGCGTCGTGTCGGTTGTCGCCGTCGTAGTGCACGCCGCAGCGACGAGCGCCAGGATCGTGATGGAGATGTGGATGCGACGCATTGGTTCCTCAGCGACGTGCGGCGGCACGATACCCCGAGTTCGTCCCGGGTCGGGCGGTAATCGGAGGCGTAAGCTCGGCCTCATGGGCGAGGTGTTGGTGACCGGAGGCACGGGCGTGCTCGGCCGTCGTGTGGTCGCCCGGCTCGTCGAGGCAGGTCGCTCGCCGATCATCGCCTCTCGCAGGGCCGGCCGGGGTCGGACCGTGGAGGTTCGTCGAGTCGATCTGTCTGACGGCACTGGCCTTCCCCGGGCCATGGCCGACATCGACACGGTTGTTCACCTCGCCTCGAGCCCATTCCGCAGGACCCGACGGGTGGACGTCGACGGGACTCGCTCCGTGGTCGCCGCCGCGGCCGATGCCGGGGTTGCCCACCTGGTCTTCATGTCGATCGTCGGCGTAGACGAGATACCGCTGCGGTACTACAAGGCGAAGCGTGAGGCCGAGGCGATCGTCGCAGCCGGAGCCGTGCCGTGGACGATCCTTCGGTCCACTGAGTTCCATCAGCTGCTGTCCGGCACGCTCCACGCCGTCAGGTGGTCGCCGCTGCTGATGATCCCACGCGGGGTGAGGCTGCAACCGGTGGAAGTCGACGAGGTCGCCGCCCGTCTCGTCTCGGCGGTGGCCGTCGGGCCCGGGGGCCGGCTGGCCGACATCGGGGGACCGCAGGTCCTCGGTGCGAGAGAGCTGGTCACGTCGTGGCTGCTGGCCACCGGAAGACGCCGCCCGGTGCTCGGATTCCCGTCCTTCGGCGGGGTGCTGCAGGGTTTCAAGTCCGGAGCCAACCTCACCGACGAAGGGGATCGGGGGACCGTCACCTGGGTCGACCACCTTGGGGGGCTTAGCTGAGATAGGAGGCCGCGCCGATAGGCACGGACTCGGCGGCCTGGGAAGGGACCCAGGTCGCAAAGCGATGAGCCGTAGGGCGAAGAGCCATAACACAAGGCCGCGCCGATAGGCGCGGACTCGGCGGCCTGGGGCTGGGGCCCCCGGGTCGTAGTACACGGCGCCGCCCGCAGGGCGGCTCCAACATGCGGAGGGGTTCGAGGCCGGGTAGGTAGCACATAGCGCCGCCCGAAGGGCGGCTCATCCATGCGGAGGCGTTCGGGGCCGAGGAGGACTCGAACGCCGTAGCCAAATCTCGAAGCCCGGAGCCAAGACCAGCGATGAGCCATACGGCGAAGAGCCATAGGCATCGCCGAAGAGCGTCCGCCGCGCGGACGCTCGTAGGGGGACTCTGATCCCTCCCGCCTGTGGATAACTCGGCTACGGTGACTCGACGCATCCGGGAGGTCACGCGCGGTGGCAACCGAGACTGCCAGCTTCGGATCGGGAAAACGAGAGAACCACGACGCCTCGGCGTTCTATCGCCGCCGGCTGCTCGAGCATGCTCCGGCGACGACCACCGGCGAGCCGCAGGTCCCTCCCGACGAGATACTCGATGCCCTGTTCTGCTCGTCCTCGGAGAAGATGACCGAGATACCCGACGACTGCGTGGCCCTGATGGTCACCTCCCCTCCGTACAACGTGGGGAAGGAGTACGACGACGATCTCAGCCTGGGCGAGTACCTCGAGCTGCTCACCCGGGTGCTCGCAGAGACAGTGCGGGTCCTCGAACCGGGCGGGCGGGTGGCGGTCAACGTGGCCAACCTCGGGCGCAAGCCGTACCTGCCCCTCAACCATCACGTGGCGGGGATCCTCCAGGACCTCGGCCTGCTGCTGCGGGGAGAGATCGTTTGGCAGAAGGCTCAAGGGGCCGGCGGATCGTGCGCCTGGGGCTCGTGGCGCTCCGCCAAGAACCCGACGCTGCGCGATGTCCACGAGTACGTCGTCGTGGCCTCCAAGGGCGCCTACCGCAGGAGCCGGATCGGGCGTGACACCATCACCAAGGGCGAGTTCCTGGAGGCGACCACATCGGTGTGGACCATCAAGCCCGCCTCGGCGCGCCGGGTGGGCCACCCTGCGCCGTTTCCCGTCGAGCTGCCCCGTCGGCTGATCGAGCTCTACACGTTCGAGGGTGATCTCGTGCTCGACCCTTTCATCGGCTCGGGTACGACCGCGGTGGCGGCGATCGAATCGGGCCGCCACTTCGTCGGCTATGACAACGACCCGGCATATCTGGAGATCGCCCGCGCCCGGGTTGCGGCGGCCCGGGGCATCACTGTGACGTAGCCTCCTCGCCACGTGACCAATCCCGAGCGAGCCCTCACCCGAACCCTGTTGTGGATGACCACGGGTGCCGCCGCCGCAGTCCCGGCGCTGATCGTTCCCCAGCCCGAGGATCCTCTGCTCACCGCGACCGTCCACTTGTCTTTGCTGGTCGTGTTTTCCATCGGCCTCACCTTCCACCTGGCACCACTGGCAGACGTGCCCTGGTTCGAGGGGCTCGAGATGGGGGACGGGGGGCGACGCGCCGTCACCTGGATCGCCGTGATCGTGATGGTCACCGGTGCCACCGGCCTGGTCACCCTGGCCACCTCTGCCGCGCTGCGGTACGACCCCTCGCTGCAGTTTCTCCAGATGCTGTCGGCGCTCGACATCGCCTGGGCGGCCGCGGCGTTGACGCTCGGCCTGCGACGCAGGTTCGGCTTCTCCGTCGGAGTGGCCGGCGCGGCCGTTCTCGGCGTCGTCTGCGTGTGGGCGATCTGGCGCTACCTGGACGTGGTCGGGTTCACCGCAGATGGTGGATGGCTGCTGCGGGCCTCCGAACTCAACCGGCTCGTCCTGCCGTACGACATGGGGGCCGCCGTCGTGGCCGTCGCCGCCTTTTCGATGGGGGTCAGGAGGTCCCGGGCCGGGCCCTGACGGCACACCCCAGGCTCCAGTCGTAACGCTGGAAGGCCACTTTGGGACGGGATGACGCCAGCCAGGTCGCCTCCTCGGCGCTCAGCCAGGGGAGCAAGGCTGCGGCGATCCTTCGCCTCGGAGCCGGCAGGAGAGTGGGCATTCGCTGGGGCCGAACGAAGTCGGCTCCGTACCACAGGAAGACGCGAGAGATTCGGGCTACGCCGGAGGCCTCATTTGCCTCGAAGCCTCCCGCGGCGAGGAAGTGTCGCATCTGATCATCGAGCTGACGGTCGACCATGTCGCCGCGATATGCCTCGAAACGCAGGGTCGGGCAGGAGATCGACCCGCACACGAGCGCGCCGTGGATACGCGGATCGCCGAACCGGCGCAACTTGCCGTGCTCGATGCCCGCCAGGGTGAGCGACTCGTCGCCGAGGTGGATCACCTCTGAGCCAAAGCCGTCGCGGATGTCGAGGACCGAGGTTTGATTTGCGGCCCGGGCCCGCCCGGCGAGGTCGAGGGCCGCCGCGTTGTGCAGGTTGAGCCAGTACGCCAGCGCCGATTCTCGGGTCAGATCGTCCGGATCGACTGCGGAGAGGCCCTCGATGTATTCCCTGATCTCGGCGGCGAAGTCGACCAGAGCGTCCACCCCGCCCGCCTCGGCCGCTCTGAGGATTGGATCGAAACCGGAGTGATCGACGTCGCCGGTGCCGGCGGGTTGCGGAGGGGCGAGCCGGCGGGCGCGCAATATTGCCCGGAGCACTGAGAACGGATTGGGTCCTGCCATCTTCAGCTCAACGTCCGGAGAGTGCGGAAACGTCCCGGCGATTGTCAGTAGTCCGAGGAAGTGGCTTCGAGCGACCCCAGCAGCGCTTCTACTCGCCTCCGTATCTCGTCCCGGATCGGCCTGACCGCTTCGACCGGCAAGCCCACCGGGTCGCCGACCTCCCAGTCCTCGTAGCGAACACCGGGAAAGACGGGACACTCGTCTCCGCACCCCATCGTGATCACGACGTCGGCGCCGCGGATGATCTCGTCGGTCCATGGCCGCGGGATCTCCCTGGACATGTCGAGGCCGATCTCCTCCAGGACCGTGACCGCCGCCGGGTCGAGCCGCGCCGCCGGGTTCGAGCCGCCGGAGAACACCTCGATTGCGTCGCCGCCGAGGGTGCGGGCGAACGCCGCAGCCATCTGGGAACGTCCGGCGTTGCCTACACAGAGGAACAGGACTCGCGGGCTCATGGGCGGATCATACGATCTGAGGTTTCGGCTATCCCGGCGACCGACCACAATGGCGGCGTCTCTCGATCGGGGTTCCACTCATGCTCAAGCGCATGACCCGCGGGTTGCTGCGCGTCTTCGGGTGGCGGGTCGAAGGGGTCATCCCGCCGCACCCCAAGATGGTGGTGATCGGGGCACCCCACACCTCCAACTGGGACTTCCCCCTGGCGATGCTGGCGGCTCCGGCGCTCGGACTCCGCATCCGATGGCTCGGCAAGCACACGCTGTTCAAGAAGCCCTTCGGGTGGTTCTTCCGGATGTTGGGGGGAATCCCGGTCGATCGCAGCAAGGCCGCCGGTGTGATCAGACAGAGCGTGGCCGCATTCGATGCGGCAGAGGAGCTGGCACTGGTAATCACCCCGGAGGGCACCAGGAGCAAGCGCGATCACTGGAAGTCGGGCTTCTACCGGATCGCCCGTGACGCCGGCGTTCCGCTGGTGCTGGTCGGTGTCGACGGTGCCAACAAGACAGTTCGGGTCGGGCCTTCGTTTGTGCCTTCCGGAGAAGTGGGCGCAGACATGGATCGCATCCGTCAGTTCTATGCGGGATACGGCGGCGTCAAGCCCGACCGGGTCGGGCCGATCCGCCTCCGCGACGAGGATTGACCTCTAGGAGCCCGCTGAGCAACACATGTCACTCATCTCGGCGGCCAGGTCATCGCCACTCGCGGTGTCCTCGGCTCCGTCATTCCTGCATGAGGAGTGACGAAACCGAGATCCTTGCGACTGGCGCGCCTGGCCGCCGATCTGAGCAACGGCATTACTCAGCAGACTCCTCTGGGCTATCGACGCAGCCTCCCGTAATCTCACCCGAGCACATGCTGACCCTTCGCCCGAACGACCTCGACGAGGCGCTGGAAGCCGTAGCCGCACATCCGGAGGCGACGGTCCTCGCCGGAGGGACCGATCTCATGGTCGAGGTCAACTACTCCCATCTGCGTCCCCAGACCGTGGTCGCTGTTCGCCGCGTCGAGGAGCTGCGCGAGTGGGATGGCTCGTTCATGGGGGCGGGGGTCACCTACCAGCGGATGGAGCAGGGGCCGCTCAAGGCGCTTGCCGAGGCGGCCCGCACGGTCGGCAGCCCGCAGATTCGCAGCGTCGGGACGCTCGGGGGAAACCTCGGGACGGCCAGCCCGGCGGGGGACAGCCTGCCTTTCCTCGCCGCGCTCGATGCCTCGGTCGTGCTGCGCTCGAAGAACGGGGAGCGGACCCTCCGCTGGGATGAGTTCATCGTCGGGCCGAAGAAGACCGCGCTCGTAGCCGGCGAGCTGATCATCGGCGCCCTGCTCCCCGAGGAGGTTCCCGAGCGGCAGGCCTTTGCCAAGATCGGGATCCGCAACGCGATGGTCATCGCGGTGGCTTCGTGCTGTCTGTTGCGGGCCGAGGACGGAACGACCGCGGTGGCGCTCGGCTCGGTGGGGCCGACGCCGGTTCGGGTGCCTCGGGCCGAGGAGATGATCTCGGCCGAGTCCGCTCCGTCTTCGGCGGCGCTCGACGAGTTCCAGCGTCTGGTATCCGAGGAGGTCTCCCCTATCACAGACCATCGTTCGACCGAGGCGTACCGGCGTCACGCTTCGGGAGTGCTGGCGCGGCGGCTGTTGGAGGAGGTGCTGGGATGATCCGGCTCACGATCAACGGCGAGCAGGTGACGGCCGACCCGGTCGGTCCCGAGAGCCTGCTCACCACCCTGCGCGACCGCCTCGGCCTCCCCGGCTCGAAGGACGCATGTGAGCAGGGTGAGTGCGGCTCCTGCTCGGTGATCCTCGACGGCGATCTGGTGTGTTCCTGCCTGGTGATGGCGGTCGATGCCGACGGTTCCGAGGTCACGACGATCGAAGGCGTAGCCGATGGGGCGACACTGCACCGTGTCCAAGAGGCGATGCTCGACGCCGGCGGGGTCCAGTGCGGCTTCTGCACCCCCGGCATCGTGATCGCCGCGACCCACCACTTCGACTCGGGCGGTTCCGCCGATGAGGACGATCTCAAGGAGGCGCTGGCCGGCAACATCTGCCGCTGCACCGGCTACGGGTCGATCGTGCGCGCTCTGACCGCGCTGAAGGAGCGCCCATGACGACACTCGTGCGGCCCACCGGAGTGGCCCAGGGCGTCGGGGAGTCGACCAAGCGACCCGACGGCGGGCCGAAGCTGAGGGGCGAGTTCGCCTACTCGTCCGATCTCGAGGCCGAAGGGATGCTGTGGGGGGCGACCTTGCGCAGCCCCCACGCCAGCGCCCGGATCGTCTCCATCGACCTCGCCCCGGCGCTGGTCATGGCCGGAATCCACGCGGTTTTGACGATCGACGACGTCCCCGGTCGCAAGCTGTTCGGGCTGGAGGAGGTCGACCAGCCGGTCCTGGCGGACGGGGAGGTGCGGTATTGGGGACAGCCGGTCGCCGTGGTCGCCGCCGAGGACCGGGAATCGGCTCGCCTCGCCGCCGCGGCCATCCGGGTCGAGTACGAGGTGCGCGAACCACTCATCGATCCCGAGGAGGCGGAGCGCATCGGCGAGACCTTTCGCACCATCGAGATCAACAACGGAGATCCTGAAGCCAGGGGCGAGGTGGTGGTCGAGGGCTATTACGAGACTGGCATGCAGGATCAGGCGGCCCTGGGCACGGAGTCGGGCTTGGCGGTACCCGACGGCTCCGGTGGCGTGGACCTGCACATCTCGACCCAGTGGCTCCACGCCGATCGTGACCAGGTGGCGGCGAGCCTGGGGCTCGAACCCGATCGGGTCCGGCTCCACATGGCGGGGATCGGTGGAGCCTTCGGTTCGCGGGAGGACCTGAGCCTGCAGATCCACCTCTGCATGCTGGCGCTGCACACCGGCCGGCCGGTGAAGATCGTTTACGACCGGGCCGAGTCGTTCGTCGGGCACGTGCACCGCCATCCGGCCCGGCTCTGGTACCGCCACGAGGCGGACCGCGACGGTCACCTAATTCGGATCGAGGCGAAGATCATGTTGGACGGAGGCGCTTACGCCTCCACCAGCGCCGCGGTGCTCGCCAACGCCTGCTACTTCGCCGCAGGGCCGTACAACTGCCCCTCTGTTCGGGTCGAGGGCGTCGTCACCAGGACCAACAACCCCTCATGCGGGGCGATGCGTGGATTCGGGGCGGTACAGGCCTGCTTCGGATACGAATCACAGATGGATCGGCTGGCGGCGGCGCTGGACATGGATCCGGTCGAGCTGCGGCTCGTGAATGCTCTCGGGACCGGGGATCGGCTCGGCACCACCGGGCAGCTGATCGAAGGGAGCCTGCCGACCCGTGAGGTGATCGAGGCCCTGCGGGCGATGCCTCTCCCCGAACAGGGTGACGGTGACGACCCGCGCCGGCTTCCCGGAGGAACCGGGCGGACGACACCCCCGTCTGCAGTCCGTCGCGGGGTCGGTTTTGCGATCGGCATCAAGAACCTGGCCTTCTCCGAGGGATTCGACGACTTCGCCGAGGCACGGGCGGTCCTCACCGCCGACGGTCTGGAGATACACACGGCGGCCGCCGAGGTCGGCCAGGGGCTGGTCACGGTCCTGGAGCAGATCGGCCGCAGCGCCACCGGGATCGAAAACGTCGTCGTCTTGTGGGACGACACCTCGCAGATCGGATCGGCCGGGTCTTCGTCCGCTTCGCGCCAGACCCAGATGGCCGGCGGCGCCGTCCTCCGCGCTTGCGAATCGGTCCTTGCCGAGGCTCTGCGGCGGGCGGACGCCGATCGCCTCGACGACGCCGGCGCCTGGCGCGGGGACGAGCGGGTCGCCTCCCTGGACGACCTGCTGGCAGACGGCCCGATCGCGCATCTCGAGCGTTTTCGTCATCCTCCCACCGAAGCACCGAACGAGCGGGGAGGCGGCGATGTCCACGCCGGATACGCCGTCGCCGCCCACCGCGCCGTCGTCGACGTCGATCCCGAGCTGGGGCTGGTCAGGGTGGTTCGGGTCGACACCGCCCAGGACGTGGGGAAGGCACTCAATCCCCAGTCGATCCTGGGTCAGATCGAAGGCGGCATCATGCAGGGGGTGGGCCTGGCGATCATGGAGGAGATGATCCTCGACGGTGGCGTCATCCGGAACGCCTCTTTCACCGACTACCTGCTCCCCACCTTCCCCGACGCCCCGGAGGTCGAGGCCATTCTGATCGAGGATCCCGACCACTGGGGTCCTTTCGGGGCCAAGGGTGTCGGCGAGCCTCCGACGATCTCGTCCACGGCGGCCGTGGTCGCCGCCATCCGCGACGCGCTCGGCAAGGAACTGAACCGAACGCCGGTCCGTCCCGAGGACATCCTGGGGCTGTGACCCGATTCGACGTCGCCGTGGTCGGCGGCGGGATCGCAGGTACTTCGGTCGCCTACTTCCTCGCCGAGCACTGTTCGGTCGTGGTCCTCGAACGCGAGGCGACGCTGGGTGTGCATTCCACCGGCAGGTCGGCCGCGATCTTCACCGAGTGCTACGGCGACCGGGTGGTGCGGCAGCTGGCCATTGCCAGCCGGGGGTTCCTCGAACAGACCGCACCGGGCTTCAGCGACCAGCCGCTGCTGAGCGATCGCTCGATTCTGTTCATCGCCACGCACGCCCAGGCCGACCGCATGGAGTTGCACCTGGAGGACTATCGGTCGATGGTCCCCGACGTGCGGCGGCTACGGCCGAAGGAGGCGGTTGCACTGTGCCCGGCTCTCGACGGTCGCCGGCTGGCCGGAGCGATCCACGAGCTGGAAGCGCGCGACCTCGACGTTCACGCCCTGCACATGGGCTACCAACGCGGCATCCGCGAGCGGGGCGGGGAGATCAGGCCGGGTTTCGGGGTCGACCGGGTGACCCGCGCCGGCGAGGAGTGGGTGATCGGCTCCGGCGAGGCCGAGATCACCGCCGCGGTGCTCATCGATGCCGCCGGGGCCTGGTGCGACGTAGTGGCCGCACTCGCCGGCGCGTCGCCGGTCGGCTTGGTTCCCAAGCGGCGGACCGCATTCTCCTTCGACTCCCCAGGCTGGGAGGTGCATCGCTGGCCGATGGTCATCGACCTCGATGAGCAGTTCTACTTCAAGCCGGAGGGACCGGGACTGCTGGGCAGCCCCGCCGACGAGATGCCGATGGAGCCGCACGATGTGCGCCATCGCGAGGAGGACGTGGCGCTCGGGATCGAGCGCATCGAGGCGGCCACGACTCTGTCGATTCGCTCCGTCCGGAATGCCTGGGCCGGCCTGCGGTCGTTCGTCGTCGACCACCGGCCCGTCAACGGCTGGGACGACTCCGTTCCGGGCTTCTACTGGCTTGCCGGGCAGGGTGGGTTCGGCATCAAGACGAGCCCTGCCATGGGCCGCTACGCGGCTGCGATGGTGCTCCGGCGAACTCCTCCGGCCGGATTTGCCGAGGCCGGGTTGAACCCGGAGGCGCTCGGGGTGTCGCGCCTGCGGGGTCTAGCTGGGGTGTGATCTTCAGCGAGAAGCATGCACCGAGCAGCCTGCCATCTGCGATCTGCTCATTGGTCCGGCGCGTCCGATACCGTCGCGCTCAATGAACCTCACCGTCTGCGAACTGCCGCACGATCTCGGGCGGCTCGAAGAGGCCTGGGACGGCCTCGTCGAGCATTGTTCGAGCCACGCCTCCGACGTCGTGCTGCTGCCGGAGATGCCGTTCTTCGCCTGGCTGGCCGCAACGAAGGAGGTGGACGAGGACCGCTGGGTCGCTGCCACCGCGGCCCACGAGGCGTGGCGGCTCCGGTTCCATGAACTGGGGGCGGCGACCGTGCTCGGCTCCCGCCCGGTCGTGATCGACGGCCGCAGGCTCAACGAGGCCTTCGTCTGGGAGGGAGGTGAGGATCGGCCGGCTCACCACAAGTTCTTCCTTCCCGACGAGGACGGCTTCTGGGAGGCGACCTGGTACGACCGGGGCGACGGGACATTCGATGCGTCGACCACTGCCGCCGGTGGCGTCGGGTTCTTGATCTGCACCGAGGTCTGGTTCACCGAGCACGCCAGGGCCTACGGGCGCGACGGGATCACGATCCTCGCCAGTCCCCGGGCCACCGAATGGTCGAGCCGTGACAAGTGGCTCGCCGGAGGCCGTGCCGCGGCGGTGATGTCGGGGGCCTTCTCCATGTCGAGCAATCGCAGTGGTACGGATGCCCTGGGGATGCGCTGGGGCGGTCTCGGGTGGGTCGTGGATCCCGATGGCGACGTGTTGGCGACGACTTCCGAGGATGAGCCTTTTGTGACTGTCACAGTCGATCCGCTGGATGCGCAACGCGCCAAGGTGACCTACCCGCGGTACGTGGCGGAATAGCCTCCCGTGGTGATGAGACTTCGTGTCGCCTTGACCGGGTTGGTCCTCGTCGCCGGTGCCTGCACCGACTCGCCCGCCACCACCACTGCGGTGAGCTCGGCGACGATCGGCGCCCGGATGACGACGTCCGTCACCACGGCTCCGCCCTCGGTGCCCGAAGGGTCCTCGAGCACGACCGCGACCCTTTCGCTCCCACCCCTGGCCGAGGTGAGGATCGACGTCGAGTTGATCGCGGGCGGATTCACCCAGCCGACCTTTGCGACATCGCGCCCCGGTGACGATCGTCTCTTCGTCGCCGATCAGCCCGGTGTCGTCTACGCGTTCGACCTGACCGATGGGTCCCGTCTGGTGGTCCTCGACATCGAGGATCGGGTCCGCTTCTCCGGCGAGCAGGGCTTGCTGGGGATCGCCTTTCATCCCGACGATCCGGACCGGCTCATCGTCCACTACAGCGGCAACGACGGGTCCACCCGGGTGGAGCAATACAGGCTCGATCCTCAGACCGGTGTTGCCGACGCCGATGGCTCGGTCATCCTCATCCACGCGCAGCCGGCCGCCAACCACAACGGCGGGATGATCGAGTTCGGGCCCGACGGCTACCTCTACGTGGGCCTCGGAGACGGTGGGGGAGCCAACGACCAGTTCGACAACGGTCAGGACCCCTTCACCCTCCTGGGGACGATCCTCCGCATCGACCTCGACGGCGGAGATCCCTATGCGATCCCGCCGACCAACCCCTTTGCCGACGGAGCCGACGGGGCACCCGAGGTCTGGGCGTGGGGATTGAGAAACCCGTGGCGGTTCTCGTTCGACGGCTCCGACCTGTGGGTCGGGGACGTCGGCCAGGCGGCCTGGGAGGAGATAGATCTGCTCGTCGCCTCCCGTCCCGGGGACAATGCCGGATGGCCCCTCCTCGAAGGCGCCCACTGTTTCCGGTTCAGCAACTGCGAGCCGGACCTGTATCTCGGCCCCGTAATCGAGTACGCCCACTCGGTCGGCCGCTGCTCGGTCACCGGCGGCTTCGTCTACCGCGGGGCGTCGATCCCCGAACTGCTGGGCACCTACCTGTACGGGGACTACTGCACCGGTGAGATATGGGGTCTGCGCCTCGGCGAGTTTGCCGATCATGCGCTGCTCACCGATCCCGACGACATCTTCTTGTCGCCTCTCAGAGGGCTGACCTCCTTCGGGAGGGGTCCCGACGGCGAGGTGTATGTGCTCCAGGCGGTCGGGCTGGTGTGGAGGCTGGTGTCGACCTGACCGTTCAGGTGTGGCAGGCGATGGGACGACTCCATGACGTGAACCCGTTGACCTGCATCCGACCAGTGTGTATATTATGCGCATGGCTCGTGTCAACGTCTACCTCTCCGATGATCTGGCAGCCGAGGCCAAAGCGGCCGGCCTGAACGTGTCCAAGCTCACCCAAGAGGCACTACGCAGCGCACTAGCGGTCGGCCGTGTCGACGAGTGGCTCGACGACATCGGATCTTTGCGCCCACTTGGGATCGGCCATGAGGCAGTTGCCTCGGCGGTCGCTGAGGCGAAAGATGAGTTCGAGGGCCGTGGCTGAGCGAGTGATCATCGATGCCTCGGCGATGGTCGACCTTCTTGTCGGATCAACATTGGCGATCTCGATACGAAACCGGCTGCGAGGTCACGAGCTTTACGTCCCAGCCCACTTCGACGCCGAAGTGCTTTCCGCATTGGGCCGCCTGCATCGTGGAGGATATCTGAGGGCCCGGCAGGTCACGAAGAGGATCGATCGCTTGGCTGCTGCCCCGATCGAGCGCCACGCCCTTCCACCGCTACTCACAGGTGCCTGGAGGCGTCGCCACAACCTGCGGCTCGTCGACGCCCTCTACGTGGAGCTGGCCAACCGACTAGAGGTCCCCATTGTCACCACCGACGCTGGCCTGGCGGCAGCATCACCGATTGCCGAGCATCTCGCGAGCTGAAGAGGGCCCCTTTCCACGTGGCATGATCGACGCTGCGGGCTCTACGGGTTCGCGGCAACCGGGCTCGCACTAACCGGCCGCCGGAATGCAGGTGTCGTCGTAGTCCACCAGCAGCGGCGGTTTCAGCTCGTCGGCACAGGCCGCGCACCCGGGGTCGCGGGAGATGGACAGGCGGGTGAACTCCTCGGTGAGGGCGTCGTAGGCGAGGAGCCTCCCGACGAGCGTTTCGCCGATGCCGAGGATGAGCTTGATCGCCTCGGTCGCCTGGATCGATCCAATCGTCCCCGGCAGCATTCCCAGGACGCCGGCCTCGGCGCAGTTGGGGGCGAGCTCCGGCGGCGGCGGCTGCGGGAAGAGGCAGCGATAGCAGGGGCCTTCATACGGTTGGAACACTGAAGCCTGACCCTCGAACCGGTAGACCGATCCGTGAACGACGGGGACCCGCACGTGGAGGGAGGCGTCGTTGACCAGGTATCGCGTCGGAAAGTTGTCGGCTGCATCGACGACGACGTCGTAGTCGCCCATCACCTCCAGGGCGTTGCCGGCCCGAATCGCAATCGGGTGGCGATCGACCGTCACCCCCGGGTTGAGCCGTTCGATGGCGATGGCGGCGGAGTCCACCTTGCGCACTCCGAGCCGCTCGGTGTCGTGAATCACCTGGCGCTGTAGGTTGGTCACATCGACGACGTCGGGGTCGACCAGGCCGATCCGCCCGATTCCAGCGGCGGCGAGATAGAGCGCCGCCGGTGACCCGAGGCCTCCCAGGCCGACGAGCAGGACCGACGCCGCCGCCAGCCGCTTCTGGCCCTCCCGACCCACGCCCTCGAGCGGGAAGTGCCTTGCATATCTCGCCTCGTCGTCGGCGGTCAACACCGCAGGGGTGGCGGACTCCCCAGCGACCGCGCCGGGAACGGTCAGCGGGCGCGCTTCGCGCCTCCAGGCGATCACTCCTCCGGCGAGCGAGCTGACGTTGGTGAAGCCCATCGTTTGCAGGGAGGCGGCCGAGAGGATCGAGCGGTTGCCCCCGGAGCAGTAGAGGATGATCTCATTTGCCGGATCGGGGGCGAGGCGCCAGATGACGCCTTCGAGCGCCCCGCGGGGTACATGGAATGCTCCGGGGATCACCCCGGATCGCACCTCCTCCGGTTCGCGGATGTCGATCAGGAGCGGAGGATTGTCGATCCGATCTCCCAGTTCGGCCGTCGTGACCTCCCGCACCTCGGACCGCAGATGATCGACCAGCCCGTGGTAGGAGAGGTTCATCGTCTCGACTCCGCGCCGGCGGTGAGCCCGATCTCGCTCGCCTCGCCGCTGACGATCCGGAACGCCCGCACCTCGACCTCGGCTCGATCGACCGGACCGGCGATGAAGTGGATCCACGAAGGGTCGAGCGCACCCTCGATATCGGCCCGGGAGGGGGTCGCCTCCGATCTGGGATGAGAGTGGAACGCCCCGGCGATGTGCCAGCCGCGGGCTTCGGCGTGCCGCAGGGCACCGAAGTGCTCCGCGGGGTCGACGGTGAATCGTGTGGAGGACTCGTCGGCGTTGGTCAGGCAGTAGGCCATGCGCAGCTCCCCGTCGCGGTCGGCAGCCATGAGCCCGCACGCTTCACTGGGAAAGGTGAACCGGGCATGGGCCACCAGGGCTTCACGGATCTGGTCGGGAAGGTGCACGGGTCTGACGCTACCGGAGTGGCGGCTCAGAGCGTCCGCAAATGGCGGACGCTCTGACGATGCTGATGGCTCTTCGCCGTACGGCTCATCGCTGGTCTTGGCTCCGGTGTTCGAGTCCTACTCGGCCTCGAACCCCTCCGCATGGTTGTGCCGCCCTTCGGGCGGCGCCCTGTACTACGGCCCGGGGGCCCCAGCCCCAGGCCGCCGAGTCCGCGCCTATCGGCGCGCCCTCTCAACCCTCAGCGGGCACGATCACGGATCGGATGTCGTCTCCGAATGCCTCGAGCCGGTCCAGGGCCGCGTTCACGTCGTCCAGATCGAACGGGACGGTACGGGTGATCAGCCGGTCGATGTCGATTCGTCCCGAGTCGGCCCACTCCAGTATTTCGGCGATCTCCGAAGCCAGGTGGTCGGCCGATCCCAGGATCTCGGCTTCGCCCCGGATCAGATCCCGGTAGGGGTCGAGCCCGAACTCGCCATGAGTCACTCCGACGGCGACGGCCCTGCCTCCAGGCGCCAGGGAGGCGACTGCATCCGCCATCAGGTCTGCCGAACCGACCAGCTCCAGCGCCACATCCACGCCGCCTGATTCCCGGAGGGCGCCGACCGTGTCTCCGGTGCCATCGACCGGGACGGCCCCCAGCGACTTCGCCGTGTCCAGCTTTGCGGGGTTGATGTCAATCGCATAGACCGGCTCGGCTCCCAGCACCACGGCCAGCTGGATGGCCGACATCCCGAGGCCTCCCGACCCGAACAACGCCACCGACGTGCCCGGTCCGACCCGGCCGCGCCGCAGTGCGTGCAGCGAGGTTGTGGTCGAGCACATCATCACCGCGGCGGCCTCGGTCGAGACACTTTCGGGGATGTGATGGGCGTTGACCGCGGGGAGGGTGATCGACTCGGCGAACCCTCCTTGGCGGTCCAGCCCGATCATCTGGCCGGTCTCGCAGAGCTGCTCGGCACCGCGGGCACACTGATTGCAGGTTCCGCAGGTGATGAGGTAGTGGAGGCACACCCGATCGCCCACGGAGTGATCGGTCACGCCGGTCCCGACGGCGCTCACCGTCCCGGCGATCTCGTGGCCCGGTACCAGGGGCAGGGCCGGTGGGGGGCGGGTCCCGGCCCGGTAGTGGACGTCCGACCGGCAGATTCCAGCGGCGGCGATATCGACGACGACTTCGTTCTCCGCCGGCGGACGACGGTCCACAGCCGTCTCCTGCAACGGATTTCCGGCACCGGTGATCTGGAACGCTCGCATCAGCCGGGAGCCTACGGATCGGAAGAATCCACCGCATTGGTAGGGTGGCCGCCGTGAAGGAGAGCATCTCCGCCCTGTTCGAGGGCGCTATGGAGCGAACCGTGACGATCGCGGGCCCCAACGGCTCGCCGACGGTGAGGCTGAAGCTGGTCCATGCGGCGGCAGCGGCGGCCGCCGGGGTCGTGCTGGCGCCGCGGCTCACCGCGGCGGCCACGATCGCAGCGCTCATCAAGGGCGTCTCGGTGTCGATCGACCGCCCCGTTGCCGAAGAGGCTTAGAGTCCGCGCCTGTCGGCGTGCCCTGATGTTGATGGCTCTTTGCTCTCGAGCTACGGCGTTCGGGTCCTACTCGACCCCGAAGCGCCTCCGCATGGACGAGCCGCCCTACGGGCGGCACTGTGTTCTACGGCTCATCGCTGGTCTTGGCTCCGGTGTTCGAGTCCTACTCGGCCTCGAACCCCTCCGCATGGTTGTGCCGCCCTGTGGGCGGCGCCGTGTACTACGGCCCGGGGGCCCCAGCCCCAGGCCGCCGAGTCCGCGCCTTTCGGCGCGTCCTCCTAGCGCTCCACGAGTAGGCCGGCGACGAATGTCGTCTGGGCCGCCAGCGCGGCTACTCCCGCTATCGCCAGGCCGATCTGGGCGTCGATCGTGATGCCGACGGGGACGAGGGCGCCCACCACCCAGGCGAGCTGGAACAGGGTCTCGCTCCGGGTGAAGGCCCTGCCGGTCTCTTCGGTCGGGACGGTGGCCTGCAGTAGGGCGTCGAAGGCGAACTTGGCCGTCCCCCAGGCGAGGCCGGCCGCGGCTGCCAGGGCGGCGGCGGCGGCCAGACCGAAGAACTGAGCGGCGATGAAGGCTGCGGCGGCTTCGACTGCAAGCGCAGCGACGACCATCGGCTCCTCGCGGATCCGCCGCTCCAGCACCGGGCTGATCAGGGAGGCCAACCCGTACCCGATGCCGGCGGCGCCGATCAGGGCGGCGAAGTCGAGCGCTCTCGCATCTGCGTCGCGGAACTCGAAGGCGAGCATCAGAAGAAGAAAGCCGTTGAGGAGGCGCACTCCGGCCGTGGCCAGCCGGGACAGGCGCAGCGCCCGGCGCGGTGCGGGCGGCCGGGTGGGCCATGGTGTGTCGAGGATGTCGCCCTCGGCGGGAACCGGAGTCCGCGGATTGGGCAACCCGATGCTGGTGACCGTGGATATCGCAAAGAAGGCCGCCGACAATGCCAGCGCCACCGCGGGGTCGATCTGGACCGCCAGTGCCCCCAGGGGGAGCACCACCGCCCCGGCGAGGATGGCGATGCGCGCCAGCAGAGCGTTGGCACTGACCAACGCCACCGGTTGGGGGAGCGACACCGGGAGCAGGCTGCTCTTGCTGATCCCGTAGAGGCGCGACAGCACCAGCATTCCGAAGGCCAGCGGGTACAGCCAGATCGTCGTCAGGCCGAACATCATCACGATGGCCACGGCCGTGCGGAGCAGCGACGACAGCGTGAGGGTCATCCGGTAGATCCCGCGGAACCGCGAGAACAGCCCGCCGACGAGCGGTGTGACTATCGCAAAGGGGGCAATCGTCAGCAGCAGGAAGAATGCCACCTCCTGTCGCGCCTCGCTGGAGGGCACCGAGAAGAACAGGGTTCCGGCCAGGCCCACCGCGACGAGGGTGTCGCCGGCGACGTTGCCCGCCCACGACACGGCGAGTTGCTTGAAGGCGGGCCCGTTTCGACTGAAGACGGCGTCGACCTTGCGGAAGGTGGCCCGGGCGGTGCGTCGGGCCAGCCCTCGCCTTGGCGGCTGCTGGATCGGGTATCGGGGAGGCAGGCCGTCGCTCACCAGCGCGACGCTAGCCGAGGGGTTGGCGCTCTCCTATGGCGTCCTCGAACGCCTCCGCATGGATGAGCCGCCCTGCGGGCGGCGCTCTGTTCTACGGCCCAGGCCGCCGAGTTCGCGCCTACCGGCGCGCCCTAAGTGTTGATGGCTCTTCGCCGTACGGCTCATCGCGCTGCGGCCCGGGGGCCCCAGCCCCAGGCCGCCGAGTTCGCGCCTACCGGCGCGCCCTCTTACTCGTCATGTCACAAGAGGTTGGTGGCGAGTTCGGCGAGCGGACTGCGCACCGTTCTCTCCAGGCTGACGTGTCCGAAGAGAGAGTTGCCCTTCAACTTCTCGATCAGGGCGGCGGCGCCTCCGAACGGCGAGACGTACGGGTTGTCCACCTGGGTGAAGTCGCCGCAGAAGACGACCTTGGCGTCGGAACCGATCCGGGTCAGGATCACCTTGAGAGTCGGCAGCTCGAGGTTCTGCGCCTCGTCGATTATCACGAATTCTCCGGTGATCGAGCGCCCCCGCAGGTAGGTGATGGCGGCCAGCTCCAGCTCGTCGCGGTC
The DNA here is from genome assembly GCA_036478235.1 of Acidimicrobiia bacterium. Lineage (GTDB taxonomy): Bacteria > Actinomycetota > Acidimicrobiia > Spongiisociales > UBA11373 > JACZWZ01. Next base: position 24,373 of record JAZGDZ010000015.1, read on the forward strand.
GATGAGCTCATCGAGAGCGTTCCGGGCGGCCGAGGCGCCGCCACCGGCGAACAGGGCGTAGAGGTTGTCGTGGACCGCGGCCATCCACGGAGCCAGCTTCTCATCGAGATCGCCCGGCAGGTATCCGATCTCCTGGCGGCCAACCGCCACCAGGGGACGGTAGACAGACACCTTTCGATACCGCCCCGCTTCGATGACCTGCTCCAGCCCGGCGGCGAGCGCCAGAAAGGTCTTGCCGGTGCCGGGCGGTCCCATGACGGAAACGGCGGGGATGTCCGGGTTCATGAGCAGCTCGAGGGCGAATGCCTGTCGCACGTTCTTGGACTCGACCCCGAACACCCGGCGGTGGCCGGGAACGCGCACGACCGTCGGCTCGGGCGATACTCCGGCGACCTGCCCCACGGCAGACTGAGACCCGGCGTGGACCACCACGAACTGGTTCATGACCGCATTGAGCCCGGGAACCGATGCCTTGCCCTCGGCGTAGAGACGGTCGACGACGGCGGGATCGGTCTCGACTTCGGCGACTCCGGTGTACGACTCGTCGACCGAGACCGTATCGGCCCGGTAGTCCTGTACCGACACGCCGAGCTGGGCCGCCTTGATTCGCAGCGCGGCGTCCTTGGTCACGAGGACCGCATCGGTACCGGCGTCCTCGATCTCAAGACAGGCCGACAGGATTCGATTGTCCGGAGTTGCCGGGTCGAGGAAGTCGGGGAGGCGGGAGGATCCGACGCCGTTGAGTTCGATCCGCAATGAGCCCCCGCCGGGGAGGGCCGTCGCCGTACGGAGGCCGCCCTCGGCGGAGGCGCCGTGGTCTTCGAGCAGCCGGATAGCGCGTCGGGCGTTGGAGCCGACCTCGTCCAGCAGGGTCTTCTTGCGGTCCAGTTCCTCGATCACGATGAGGGGGAGGACGACGTCGTGCTCCTCGAATCGAAGCAGTGCTGTGGGGTCCGCCAAAAGGACACACGTATCGAGGACGTAGGTTCGCCTGGCCGCCTGTCCGGAACCCTTCGTCACAAGGATCCAGGCTGGCCGGTCGGGGGGTGGGAAGCAAGGATTGCCACGGCCTTCCCCGGCGACAAGTACGGTTCCGGCCGTGAATGTCGCCGTCATCGGATCGGGTTCCTGGGGCACCGTCGTCGCCGCGATGGTCGCCGATCACGTCAGGACGTCGCTGTGGGCTCGCAGACCGGACTCGGCCGTCGGCATGAGGGAGGAGCGGGAAAACAAGGCGTACCTGCCGGGCATCGGTCTGCCCGAATCGCTCGAGATCACATCCGACCTGGGAGAGGCACTTGCCGGGGCCGATGTCGTCGTGATGGCGGTTCCGTCTCACGGGTTCCGCGCCGTGCTCGAGCAGGCCCGCGACATGGTTTCGCCCGAGGCGGTGATCGTCAGCCTGAGCAAGGGCATCGAGCGCGGGACCCAGCTGCGGATGACCCAGGTGGCCGCCGAGGTGCTCACGACCGATGCGGCCCGTATCGGGGTCCTCACCGGGCCCAACCTGGCTCGGGAGGTTGCGCTCGGCCAGCCGGCAGCTGCGGTGGTGGCGGCGTCCGATGCCGATGTCGCCGGGATGCTTCAGAACCTGTTCATGAGTCCCACCTTCCGGGTGTACACCAACCCGGACGTAGTGGGTTGCGAGGCGGCGGGGGCGCTCAAGAATCCCATGGCGATAGCCGCCGGCATGGCCCACGGGCTCGGCTACGGAGACAACTCGAAGGCGGCTCTGGTCACCCGGGCGTTGGCCGAGCTCACCAGGCTCGGCGTGGCCCTCGGCGGGGTCCCGCTCACCTTCGCCGGCCTCGCCGGGATGGGGGACCTCGTGGCCACGTGCTTCTCCGATCAGAGCCGGAACCGGCGCGTCGGGATCGCCCTGGGCAGGGGGCAGCAACTCGACGAAATCGTCGCCGAGATGCAGATGGTGGCGGAGGGGGTCAAGTCGACCGAGGCCATCCTGGCGCTGGCGGCCCGCCACGAGATCGAGATGCCGATCGCCGCCAGCGTCGGCGCAGTGCTGTACGACGGCAAGCAGGCCGCCGACATGGTCGAAGGCCTGATGGCCCGCGAAGCCAAGGCGGAGCTTCACGGGATCGAGTAGAAGAGCGATTGGCCATTGGCCGTTGGCAAGCGGTGCCGTTTCGCTGCCTGCTGCCTGCTGGGAGAACCCCCACACCCACTCAAGTCACCCACCCCATCGTGCCGATGCGGTGATTAGTCATGTTGGGAGCCAGCGCCCTAGTCACCCGGCGGGTCGGGTCGGTCGCGATCGTCGCGATTGCGTTCGTCGTGCTCTCGGCATCCCTGGCTCTCGCCCGGGCCAACGAATACGGGGCGATGGTCGACTACCCGCTCGTGTTCCCGGTCGACGGTTCGGTGAGCCTGCGCGACACGTTCTACTCGCCCCGCGGAAACGGGCAGCATCACGCCCAGGACCTGATGGCCCCCAAGATGACCCGGGTCCTCGCCGCCGCCTCGGGCACGGTGCGTTACGTGAACTGGTCCAGCAACTTCGGTGACCTCAACCCCGACCGCTGCTGCACGATCGCCATCCGCCACGACGACGGCTGGGAGTCGTGGTACCTCCACCTCAACAACGACACGTCGGGGACCGACGACGGCCAGGGGTGGGGGATCGTCGAGGGGATCGTCCCCGGCGTCCATGTCGAGGCCGGCCAGCACATCGGGTGGGTGGGAGATTCCGGCAACGCCGAGTTCACCGGCTCCCATCTCCACTTCGAGCTCTTCGACCCCGGGGGGGTGGTCGTCAATCCGTACAACGCGTTGCTGGCCGCTTGCGGAGGCCGTTGCGCCGGGTCGTCGTCCGGCTCCTCCTCGGGCTCTACCTCAGGCTCTACGTCGGGCTCGAGCAAGACCACCACTGTGAGCACACCCAAGATCGCCGGTCCCAACGACATCCTGGTGCTCGGATCGCGGGGGGGCGTCGTCTCCGACCTGCAGTCGTCGCTCAAGTCCCTCGGGTTCGACCCGGGACCGGTGGACGGGATCTTCGGCAAGTTGACGCTGGGAGCGGTTGAGGCGTTCCAGGCGGCTCGCAGCCTGACCGTCGACGGCAAGGTGGGACCGGTGACCAAGAAGGCACTTGCCACGGGCTCGGAGTCGACCGCATCCGAGTCATCCGAATCGGCCGGCGGCGGAACCATCGCGGCCTACGGGAACCGGGGTTCGAATGTGGTCGAGCTGCAGGGAATGCTGGCCAAGTCGGGTCACGATCCGGGTCCGATCGACGGCGCCTTCGGTCGGCTCACGCTGAGCGCGGTTCGGAGCTTCCAGGCAGCGGCCGGCCTCTCCGGCACCGGCACCGTGGACCAGGCGACGTGGGATGCCCTCGTCGTCTTGTCGGGCGGCTCCACCGGCGAGGTGCCCACGATCGTGATCAGTTATGGAACCCGCGGGGCGAGCGTGCTCGATCTGCAGACGATGCTCGACGGCCTCGGCCATGCTCCCGGTCCGCTCGACGGGATCTTCGGACCGATGACCCGCAGCGCAGTCGCCGGCTTCCAAGCCGGGTCTGATCTCAGCGGTAGTGGTAGCGGGATCGTCGACCAGGCGACCTGGGACGCTCTCGTCGCCGCCCACGGCGACTGACGTCGACTCCTCTGAAGTGCATCGGATATAGGGGCGGATGAATTACCTTCAGGAGCACATGCAGTTCGGACCGCATACCCGCCCCCTCGGCCGAGCACTGGTAGTAGCCGCGGTGATGGTGATGATGGCGACCACCACGGTCGCATACGCCTCGAGCGCCGGCTATTCGAGCGCCTCCCGCACCGACCTTCCCCTGGAGATCGGTGACCGCAGCGCCGAAGTCCGGACGCTGCAGGCCTTGCTCGACTCGGCCGGCTTCGACCCGGGCCCGATCGACGGAATCTTTGGACCGCTGACGGCGGCCGCCGTGTCGGCCTTCCAGACGGCGAAATCCCTGCCGGCAACCGGTGTGGTCGATCAGGCGACCTGGGACCTGCTCATCGGCGGGATTCTGCTGCAAAGAGGCCAGCGCGGCGACAGCGTCCGCAGCCTCCAGCAGAGCCTCGCCGGCGCCGGGTTCGATCCCGGGCCGATCGACGGCATCTTCGGCGGGTTGACCGAGTCCGCGGTGAGCCGCTACCAGTCGGCCAGGGGCCTGCCGGTGACCGGCTCGGTCGATCAGGCGACGTGGGATCTGCTCACCAACGACCCGGCGGCGCCCGCGGTTCTCTTCCGTCGCGGCGACCGGGGCGATGGGGTGCGCAGCCTGCAGCTGCTGCTCGCCGGCGCCGGGATGACTCCGGGGCCGATCGACGGCATTTTCGGAGGACTGACCGAGTCCGCGGTGAGCGGGTACCAGTCGGCCAACTCGCTGCCGGTGACCGGGACGGTGGACCAGGCGATGTGGGACCGGCTGCAGGCCAACACGACCTCGCCCGACGCCCTGTTGCAGACCGGCGACCGCGGTCCCGAGGTCGAGACATTGCAGCGGCTGGTGAAGACGGTCGGGTTCGATCCCGGCCCGATCGACGGGATCTTCGGGAGCCTCACCGCCCGGGCGGTGCGGCGCTTTCAGGGGGTGCACGGACTCGCAGGCGACGGAACCGTGACCCAGCAGACGCTCGACGAGATGAAGCAGATCGAGCCGCTGGCGCTGACCGCCTTCGACTACGGCTACACCGGGTCGGCCGGCGTGGAGCAGTGGCGCGGCCTAGTCACCGACGTCTTCGGGCGCTGGGGACTCGACCAGGAGGCCTGCGGCACCGGAGCCAACGCCTCCAACTGCATCGGGCCCCAGATCGAAAACGCTCTGGTGATCATGCAATGCGAGAGCCGCGGCGTACCGATGGTGGTCAACTACCTGTCGGGCACTACGGGCCTCTTCCAGCACCGCCCCTCGTTCTGGGCGGCACGTACCGCCCGGGTGCGGGAACACTTCCCCGACTTCGACGTGAACGCCACGCCGTACAACCCGGAGCACAACATCATGGCTGCCGCGCTGTTGGTGTGGGAGTCGCGGGAGACCCTGATCGGCAACAGCAGCCGGACCGGCCCCTGGGACGACGGGCCGGAGCCGTGGGGCCACTGGACCGGCTCGGCCCGGACCTGCGCCAACCCGCCTCTGGTCAGCCCCTGAGCCCCGCCGGTCGAGTCTCGGCGCTTCGA
>JAZGDZ010000016.1:0-10815 GCA_036478235.1 Acidimicrobiia bacterium
AAGAGGGTTTCGGGTACAGGGCACCCCTAGCGCCCCGCCTAGCACGAGGAGAGAAGAATACCGGACAGTCTCCAGTCTCCAGCCTCCGGTCCCCAGCCAGAACGTGTTCGGGGGTTACTGGCGACTGGTGACTGGCGACTGGTGACTTCCTATTCCTTCCTCAGCACCACTCCGTAGACAAATCCGAACGGGCCCATTCGCCAGATCCGCTCCACAGGCAGCGGCGCATCGGCGTACAGCTCCCGAGGCTGCGGCAGCGAATCGAGGCTGCGATGCAGGTAGCGGTATTCCCTGAAGCCGCCTGCGAGGAGACCGACGACCGGGAGCACAATCGCCGACCCGATGCGGTGCAGGACTCGCTTCCAGCGCGACTCGGGCCGGCTCAGGTCGACGATGGCCGCCACCCCTCCGGGTCGGAGCACTCGAGCGATCTCACCGAGCGTGGTGCTGATCGAATCGAGATTGCGGAACACGTATGCGCTGAACACCGCGTCGACCGACCCGTCGGGCAGGGGAATCATCTCCCCCTTGGCAACGACGCGACGCCGTGCCGTGTTGAGTTCCAGCATATCCGCAGAGGGATCGAGTGCGATCACGGTGCGGTTGCCGAAGTCGGGGTTGGCGGCCCCGGTGCCCGCCCCGAGGTCGATCACGGTGCCCGCCGGGAGATGGTCGATGGCGCGGCGTCGCCACTGACCGTCGCGGCCTAGAGACAAGATCCGGTTCACCCTGTCGTAGCGACGGGCGATCCGGGAGAAGACCTCCCGGCGGGTCACGAGGTGATGACGTCGGAGCCCATGGAGGCCCGGAGTGGCTCGGGGATGACGACCGAGCCGTCGGCACGCTGGTTGTTCTCGAGAATGGCGACAAGCGTCCGGCCCACCGCGATGGCAGTGCCGTTGAGCGTGTGGGCAATCGCGGTCGGACCGTCTCCGTCGCGGAAGCGGATCTTGAGGCGTCGCGCTTGATAGTCCGTGGTGTTCGAACACGACGTGATCTCCCGGTACGCATCCTGGCCGGGAAACCAGGCCTCGATGTCGTACTTCTTGGCGGCCGAGTCCCCCAGGTCACCGGTGCTCACGTTCACGACGCGATAGGGGATCCCCAGCTCCTGCACCAGCGACTCCTCCAGGGAGAGCAGGTGCTCGTGCTCCGCCCACGACTTGTCGGGGTGGCAGTAGGAGAACATCTCCACCTTGTCGAACTGGTGAACCCGGAAGATACCGCGGGTGTCCTTGCCGTAGGTCCCCGCCTCGCGCCGGAAGCAAGTCGAGAAGCCGGCGAACCGCATGGGCAGATCGGCCGCGTCGAGGATCTCGTCCGAGTACATGGCGGCAAGGGGAATCTCGGCTGTGGCGGCCAGGAAGAGGTCGTCGGACTCGATGCTCTCCCCGTCGCTGACACCGACTGCATACGCCTGCTCTCGTGCGCCGGGGAGAAAGCCCGTGCCGAACAGGGCCATCTCCCGCACCAGCACCGGAGGAACGACCGGGGTGAAGCCTTCGGCCACCAACTGTCCCAGCGTCCACTGCACGAGGGCGAACTCGAGCATCACCGCCTGTCCCATGAGGTAGGCGAATCGGGAGCCGGAAACCTTGACGGCCCGTTCGATGTCGATGATCCCGAGACGTTCTCCGATGTCCACATGATCGAGCGACTCGAAATCGAACTCGGGGGGCTCACCCCACTTCTTGATCTCGAGGTTGTCCGCATCGGTGTCACCCACCGGCACGCTCTCGTGAGCCGGATTCGGCAGCGGCACCCAGATCTCATCGAAATCGGTATCGAGCTGGTCGGCCTCGGCCAGCGCCGCCCTGTAGTCCTCAGCCAACCCCGACATCTCGGCAATCGCGGCCTCTTTGGCATCCCCCTCGAGAGCGGCGATCTCCTCTCCGGCCTTCTTCTGCCGGGAACGCAGGTTCTCGGCCGAGCTTCGCACCCGCCTACGGCGTTCGTCGAGCTCGGCGAGCGCGTCGAGATCGACCTCCACCTTGCGGCGCCGGAACGCCTCGGCCAGGACCTCGCGATTCGTTCTGAGCAGCGCGACGTCGTTCACGAAGCCGATGGTAGAGAACGAGTCCCCAGTCGCCAGTCACCAGCAAGAGGACTAAGGACTTGACCCGGTTTGGTGGACACTTGGAGACTGATGACTGGGGACTGGAGACTTCTTCTCAGCTACCGCCGAGTGCCCGATCCACCGCCGTCTGCTCCTCGGGCGAGAGCCGCTCGACCCCGGTGCCGTCCTGCACCATCTTGCTGTAGAACAGCGTCTGGCGGGGACCCACCAAAAGGGTGATCACCAAACCGTCGCGGCGCTCGTTGAGCAGCGCAATCGATCGCGATTGGCTCCCGGTGCGCTCCTCGGTCGCATCGAATGTCACGACCGCGGCGTAGCGCAAGGCACCCGGCATGCGCTCCATTAGAGACTTGACCATCGGCTGGAGGTGGGTCACCGCCGCTTCGAGGTTCGCCAGGTCCTCATCGATCGTCCGCACCGACTCGTAGATCCCCCCGTCACGCGGGATGGCCTCGAACCGACGCCGGTCGATGACCACAAACGCCAAGGTGGCCACCGAGACACCCAGCGCGATCAGAACCGCGAGCACTGCCCAGGTGTCCATCAGCCCTCCGCGTTGACGAGGAACAACATCGAAAACGTGTTGTCCTCATCTTCGTCGTCCTCGAACAGAGAGGTGACGATCACTTCGTAGATCGTCCCGGGTTCGACGGGAAGATCCGAGAACACGAGCGTGATCAGCTCGCCGCCCTCGAGGAGGAGAATCTCCTGGCGGGCCTCCCAGAGCGCGCCGTCGTTGCTTATCAGGCTGAGCTGGATGCCGATGTTCGCCGCGGCGAGGTTTCCGCGGTTCGAGATCGTCACCTCCGCCCTTTGGTCCCCGGTTATGGCGAGGACAGGTAGCCCCTCCTGTTCGCCCACGGAACCCGGCTCGAGCCGGAGATCGGCAACGGCCACGTTCTGAACAGGGCCGAGGGAAGGAGCGAGGAACAGCCGACGCGCCAGCTCCTTGGCCTCGAACAGAGTGTCCTGGTCGGCCGGGACGAAGGCAACGACCGGTGGATTGCCGCCCTGAAGCGTTGAGTCGACTCCCGCTCCCGCCAGCTCGGACAGGAACCCGGCATAGGCGCTGTCTCCGACCCTCAAATCGACCAGGCCCCGGCCCAGCGTCGCCAAGCCATCCTCGTCGAGTGGGTTGTCGGCGAGTGCCATCAAGCCCACCCGGGCATCGGAAAGGGCGCTGCGCCACGTGGTCGTCGCAATGCGCAGGAACAGGTGACCCCGGACCAGGATCTCGGGCGGATCGGCGCTGTCGAGCCGATCGACCAGCTCAGCCGTGTCGGCTTCCAGCCTCTCCAGGCGATCGACCATCGAGGCCCTGTTGAAGTCCTCGATGTCGAGGATCATGCTGGAGAAGGAAAGAGCCGTCTCCTCCTCGGTACGGGCCACATCGAAAGCCAGATCGAGGTAAGCCCGCGTCAACTCCGTCTCACCCGCAGCACGGATGACTCCGACGGCGATTGCAAGGAGGATCCCCAGCACGCCGTACACGATGAATGAACGGCGGCGTCGCTGCCGCCGCACCTTGGGGCCGTAAGACACGGGTGGGCGAGGGGGGAGTCGAACCCCCACGAGCGCAATGCCCACAGGATTCTGAGTCCTGCGCGTCTGCCAGTTCCGCCACTCGCCCGAGGGCCGGAAATCGTACCACGGGGTGTTTTCCCCACACCCGGCGCCGGTACGCTTGCCCCATGGGCCTCGCCCGCGGCTTGGAACGCCGCCTCGAACAGCTCGTCGATGGTCTCGCCGCCCGCCTCTTTCGGGGAAGGGTGCACCCTGTCGAACTCGGAACCCGGATTGTTCGAGAGGCGGATCTGGCCGCATTCGACACCCACGCCGGCCCCGGGGCCCCGAATGCCTTCGTCGTGACGCTCGGAGGACAGGCCGAAACGGACGAGGCAGTGGCAGCGGCCGAGGGCGAGTTGGAGAGCGTTCTCGCCGAAGCCGCCGCCGAACGGGGATGGAGGCTGGAAGGACCGGCGACCGTCCGGATAGTCTTCGAAGACGGGCCCGCCTCGACCGTCTCGGTGAAAGCGGCCGTCGAACCGGGCAAGATCCAGCCCTGGGCCCGGATGCATGCCGCCGACGGGCGAGTTCTTGACGTCCGCCTCAACCGGTCGGTCGTCGGTCGCAGCGGCACCGCCGACGTCCACCTTCCCGATGACGATGTCTCTCGCCGGCACGCATTGTTGTGGCGCGAAGCAGGCGCCATCTGGCTCATCGATCTCGACTCGTCGAACGGCACCTTCCTCAACGGCGAGCGTGTCGGCGACGTGGTCGATCTCAGCGACGGGGACCGCGTGACCATCGGCGACGTGGAACTCACACTGCGGGTGCTCTGATGCCCATCGTCGCCGTCAACATCGTCAAGGTCCTGTTCGCCGTCGCCCTGTACGGGTTCCTCTTCTACGTCGCCCGAGCCATGCGAGGCCACATCGCCGGTCCTCGGGTCGATGCCGCAGCGACGCCTTCACTCGAGGTGACCCAGCCGGGTGGCTCCGCCCACACCTACCCCATCGAGGGGGTGGTGGTGCTCGGCAGGGGCGAATCCGCCGACATCCGGCTCGACGACGAGTACGCATCGGACCGGCACGCTTCATTCACTCGCGAAGGCACGCGGTTGTTCCTCGAGGACCTCGGATCGACCAACGGCACCACCGTCGACGGACAGGACGCCGCCGGCCGGATCGAGGTGTCACCCGGCTCGACCATCATGGTCGGACGAACCAAGGTCAGGGTGCGATGAGATTCAACTGGGTGGTCCGCACCGACGTGGGACGAATGCGCGACCACAACGAAGATTCGGTGTGGCCGGTGGAGGACGGAACTTCCACAGAGACCATCGTCGTCGGCGTGGCCGACGGAATGGGTGGACACGCCGGAGGCGAGATCGCCAGCTTCACAGCGCTCGAGACCGCGGTGACGGTGGGGGGAGACCCGGCCGTCCGAATCCAGGCCGCCAATCTCGCCGTCCTCGATGCCGCCAAGGAGCGACCGCGCCTGTCGGGCATGGGAACGACCCTGACCCTCGCGGCCTTCGATCCCGATGGCGATCTGGGTGTTGCCCACGTCGGCGACAGCCGCGCCTACCTCCTGCGTGCCGGTGATCTCCAACAGATCACCACCGATCACTCGTACGTCGGAGAGATGATCGCCACCGGAAGGCTCTCGCCCATCGAAGCGGAAACCCACCCGTACCGGTCGGTTCTCACGCGGGCCGTGGGGCTCGACCCGACGGTCGAGGTGGACTCCTACGCGGCGGTGCTGAAGGACGGTGACCGGGTGCTGCTGTGCAGTGACGGGCTCACCACGATGCTCCGCGACGATGCGATCACCGAGATACTGATGGGTGGCGACGACCCCGGCGAGATCGCGGACGCCCTGGTGGCCGCGGCCAACGATGCGGGCGGTGCCGACAACATAACCGTCGTCGTGGTAGACGTCACAGAGTGACCGAGCGAGCCGAGGGAGGGCTCCTCATCGTCGCCGCCCTCCTCACCGGTGCCGGGACGGCCGTTGTGACCATCACCAACGGCGAAGGCGTCACGATCGACGCCTATGTGGCCGGCGCGGCATTCCTGGCCGCCTTCGGCGGCATCTTCTTTGCAATCCGTACTTGGGCCCCCAAGGCGACCCACTTCCTGCTTCCGCCGGTCGCGCTGATCGCTGCTATCGGCTCGATCGAGGTCTTCCGGATCGATCGGGATCTCGGCCGTTTGCAGCGCTACTGGCTCCTCGTGGCCGCCGCTATAGCCATGGTCGTCCTCCGCCTGCTTCACGGCCGGGGCGTGGAGATCCTGCGTCGCTTCAGGTACATCTTCCTTGCGGCCGCAATCGGGCTCCTGTTGCTCCCTCTCCTGCCGTCCGGGCTCCCTCTCGGTGGCGCCGCCGTCAACGGGTCGCGACTTTGGGTGCGGCTCGACCTGGGCGAGCGGGCCCTCTCTTTCCAGCCGGGAGAGGCGGCGAAGGTGCTCCTCGTCGTCTTCTTTGCCTCGTACCTCGCAGAGCGAAGGAGGGGTCTCGCCGAGATGCCCCGATCCCTGGGGCCTATCGGCCTCCCCGAGCCACGCCAGTTGCTCCCACTCCTGCTGGCCTTCGGGGCCTCATTCGCGGTGCTCATCTACCAGCGCGACCTCGGAGCGTCGATTCTGCTGTTCGGAATGTTCGCCGTACTGCTCTACGCGGCCACCGACCGCCCCGCCTACCTCGTCGCCGGTGGAATGCTCGTCGCCGGGGGCGCCGCCGCCGCCCGCAACATCTTCTCTCACGTCCAGACCCGGGTGGAGGCCTGGCTGCGCCCCTTCGACGACTTCACCGGCACCGGGTTCCAGGTCGCCCAGGGCGTGTTCGCCCTGAGCGATGCCGGCCTGCTTGGAACCGGTCTCGGCGCCGGCGCTCCCTATCTGATCCCGGCGGCGGCGACCGACTACATATTCGTGTCCGTCGTCGAGGAGACAGGACTCGCCGGAGGGTTCGCGATGCTCGCCGCCTTCGGGCTGCTGTTGGCGGTGGGCTTCGGCATCGCCCTCAGAGCGGGTGACGCCTTCCGTTCGCTGCTGGCGCTCGGACTCACCGTGACCCTGGCGTTGCAGACCGTGCTGATCCTCGGCGGGGTACTGCGGCTCCTTCCGCTCACCGGGATCACGCTCCCGTTCGCCTCCTACGGTGGATCGTCCCTGCTGGCCAACCTCACGATCATCGTGATCCTCGCCCGTATCTCCCACGAGGAGCGATCATGAACCCGGCGATGCGGCGAATCGCTGCTGTGTCACTCGGAGCCATGGGTTTCCTGGCCGTCTGGCTCACCTTCCAGCAGGTGACGGCAGGATCCACGTATTCCGACGACCCGCGCAACGTGCGGGCGCTGGGTGACACCGACGACGACCGACGCGGCATCATCACGACCGCCGAGGGCATCGTCGTTGCCGAGGACGTCGAGGGCATCCGGTCATATCCCGAAGGCACGACCTACTTCCATCTCGTCGGCTACGCCGCCGCCGACTTCTCGACGGCACTGGAGTCGACGCGGGCGGGCGACCTCAGATCGCTCGACGACGGCTCGATCACATCGTGGCTGATCACCCTGTTCGGAGGGAGCGTCGAGCCGCCCGAGGTGCGCCTCACCGTCGTGGACCGCATCCAGCAGGTCGCGGCCCGGGAATTGGAGGGCCTCACCGGAGCGATCGTGGCCGTCGAGCCGGCCACCGGAGCCGTTCTGGCGTACGCCTCATCGCCGGCTGCCGACCCGAACGACCTCGTCTCCGGGGAAATCACCCTGGAGGAGCATCTCAAGGACCGTGCCGCACTCGATCGCGTCGCCTTCCGGCTCCTTCCATCCGGGTCGGCCTTCAAGGTTCTGGTCGCCGCAGCCGCTCTCGAATCCGGGATGACCCCCGAAACGGAACTGGAGGACTCCGCCGAGTACCTCGCACCCGGCGCCGGTCAACCCATCGTCAACGTGTCGGGCGGGAGGTGCAGCGGCGGAAACGAAATCTCGCTGAGTGATGCCCTGGCGGTGTCGTGCAACACCGTGTTCGCCTCCATCGCGGTCGAGTTGGGGGGCGCGGTGATCAACGAGATCGCAGAGCGTGCCGGATTCAACCGGGTGCTTCCCTTCGAGTTGGGGGCGGCCGTCTCATCCATCCCGTCTGCCGGGGATCTCTCCGCCGATGAGGGGGCCCTGGCCCAGACGGGTCTCGGTGAGCGGGACCTGCGGGTCACTCCCCTTCAGATGGCGGTGATCGCCGCCGGAATCGGCAACGGCGGCATGATGATGCAGCCATACGTCGTGGATTCCGTGCTCACCCGCGACGGGAGCAAGTTGAGCGGAACCTCGGCGAAACAGCTCGGGCGAGTGATGGACGGCGCCACGGCCGCCGATCTCACGGCGATGATGGCTGCGGTCGTCTCCGGCGGGACCGGCCGCGCCACAGCCCGCGCCGACGTCACCGTGGCGGGGAAGACGGGCACCGCCGAGGGGTCGGGCGGACCCCACGCCTGGTTCATCGCTTTCGCCCCGGCAGAGCAGCCGACGATTGCCATCGTCGTGATGATCGAGGGCGGTGGCTCCGGGGGCTCGATCGCGGCTCCGATCGCGGCCCGAGTCCTCGATGCCTGGTTCCAGCGCTGAGTCGGGGTATCGCGGAGTAGGTTCCGAAAGACCCCCTCGGGCCGTGCGATTTTGGGGAGGAGAGGAACATCAAGGGCCAAAGCCCGGTTTGGGCAACCATGGACTTTGTTCGACATCTCGATGGATCGGGGGCGCGAATCGCCGAGGTGGGCGGCAAGGCCGCAGGCCTCGATCGGCTCGTTTCTCATGGGTTCCCGGTGCCATCGGCGATCGCGATAACCGTCGCCGGATATCGAGCCTTCGTCGAACACGCCGGGCTGCACGACGCGCTCTTGCTGCTCGCCGAATCTGACCTCCCCACAGCCGACATGATCGAGAGCGAGAGCGAACGTGTCGACGCGATGTTCCTCACGGCTCAACTCGAGCCGGCTATCGAGAGCGAAATCCTGGTGGCCGTCAGACAGCTTCTTGCCAAGGGTCCCATCGCCGTACGGTCATCAGCCACGGCCGAGGATCTCGTTTCCGCATCGTTTGCCGGCCAATATCGAACGATCCTGGAAGTGGAGGACGAGGAGTCCGCTCTCGAGTCCATCCGCCTCTGTTGGTCGTCGTTGTGGGGCCCGTCGGTACGCGCCTATCGAAGACGAGAGCAGATTCCCGAGGACGATCTGGCCATGGCCGTGGCGCTCCAGGTCATGGTCCCGGCGCGCCATGCCGGGGTGGTTTTTACGCGAGATCCACTCGGTGATCCGGAGGCGGCACGGGTCGAAATGGTCGAGGGTCTTGGCGAGGCATTGGTATCGGGTCAGGTGACCCCGGACGACTATCGCGTGGACCGGGAGACGCTCTCCGTTCGTGGAGCTCACTCCGGGGAATCTCCGGGGTTCATGGAGGACCTCATGCGGCTCTCATTGCGAGTCGAACGGCGCTTTGGTGCTCCGCAGGACATCGAGTGGGCTCACGACGGAAGCCGGCTTCTCGTACTCCAGACCCGACCCATCACTATCCAGGGAGTTCGAAGAATTGACGACGACGGTTTCGACACACCCCCAGAGCCGGACCATACGTATACCCCATACGGTCTGGCGGAAATGCTGCCGGGGGTCCTGCCGCCCCTGCTGTGGAGCATCAATGCCCCCATGCTCGACAATGCGTTTCGGACACTGTTTGCAGATCTCGAGATCCCGACGCCGAGTGTCGACGGCAGCTATCTGGCCGTCGGACGGTTTCGAGGACGCGCCGCCCTCAACCTCACGGTGCTCAAGGAGGCGGCCGCTTCGATGCCGGGTGGGTCGGCCGCCGAAGTGGAGCGGCAATATCTCGGCCGAGTGGTCACCGAGGGCATCGCCGACGGGCCCGCGCAAAAGGCCGGTCTCCGCCAGGCGATCGCAGGCCTCAAGGCGCTCCGGATACGCAAACGGGTCGAAGACGAGGTCGCTCTCTTTGCCGACGCGGTGGAGTTTGTCCTGGCAATCGGCGTCGATCTCGCTCGGCTGCCCGTCCAGCGACTTCTCGCTTATCGGGCACGCATTAGGAGTCTCGCTTGGCGGGGGTACGAAGCAGAGGTGGCGGCTTCGGCGGGGGCTGCGGCGGCATATCGCGGGCTGGAGATGGCCCTGGAGCGTTGGGCAGGCAAAGAAGAAGCCGCACTCTGGGCCCAGAAGTTGACCGCCGGCCCCAGCCCCGACCAGCAAGCAGGAACCAACTGCGCCGGTGAACTGTGGGAGCTCTACGTCGCAGATGTCCAGAACCAGCCACCGTGCGACGTTCTGCTCGAGGGTCCGGTCGAGACGACCGAGGAGCGGCTCGAGTCCCTCGGAGAAGATGGAATCCGCTTCGTCGATGCCGTCCATCGCACGATGCGCCACTTCGGGAGCATGGCCCTGTACGGGGACGTGGCCTGGGATGAGGATCCGACGATGGTCTGGCAGTGCATCGCATCCATGGGCCGCTGTGACGTCGAGGGGCACGACATCGACCCCGGGCCCCGCCTCGCGGCCACCCGGCTGAGCCGCGAGGAGGCCTTCGGCCACCTGGTCTCGCAGCTCAAGAGCTCATGGAAGTGGCGGCTCACCCGCATCGTGACCGGGCAGATCGTCGACATGCGACGGCGGATGCTGCGCAAGCTGGCGGGTGACGCCACCGAGTTTCTCAGCCTGCGGGAACGGGCCAAGAGCGCTCTACTGATCCTCGGAGGCGAAGAACGCCGGCTGATCACCGAGGCGGGGCGCCGGCTCGTATCGTCCGGGCTCATCGCATCGGCCGACGACGTTCTCATGGTGTCCGACCAGGAGTTGGGTGACATGCTCCTCGGCGACGAGCCCATCTCCCCAGAAGAGATTCGCCGCCGCCGTGAGGCCTTCGAACAGGCCGTCCAGGGAGACCCTCTGCCGCAGACGTTTCAAGGCCATCCCGGCACCCACGAGTACACCCCGATAGAAGGCGACCGGCTGGAGGGATGGGCGGCAAGCCCCGGTGTGGCGCGGGGACGGGTGCGGGTCCTGTCGAACCTGGCCGAGGGCGCCAAGCTCGAGCCGGGCGACGTACTGGTGGCCCGAAGCACCGATCCCAGCTGGACGCCGTTGTTTCTCATCGCGGGAGCGATCGTCCTCGAGGAAGGTGGACCCCTGTCCCACGCCGCCATCGTCGCCAGGGAGTTCGGGCTTCC
>JAZGDZ010000017.1:0-3474 GCA_036478235.1 Acidimicrobiia bacterium
CCACAAAGTTAACGTACACGGCGTCACAGGAGCGCGCGAGCGGCGCGAGCTCCTCCCAGCTCCAGCCCGGAACTCCGCCGGTCAGCTTCTCGCACCGCCGGCTCTGATCCTGATAGAAGAGCTCCACGCGGTTGTTCCGTTCGGGAACGGTTCGAACACCCTCCAACGAGGCGATGCCGCTCAGGCCCCTCAGGTAGTCGTTCGCCCGCTCTCTGAGGTCCCCACCCACCTTGATGATCGGTAACAGCTCCCACCCATCCGTGGCCGTAGCCTCGAAGGCCGAGAGGGCATAGCAGATGCCGCCCCACTCCTCCACCGGCTCGCTGCGACCGGGGTCCCGCTGGTGAATCGTGTCCCACACCATCGTGCCGATCACGCCGAGCCGCTTCATCCAAGCCCCCCGCAGCGCTCGACCCGGAAAGTAGCCGCAGCCCCCACCACGCCGGCCATCCCGCCGAGCTCGCTGACGACGATCTCGCACGTCTCGAAGCCCTTTCGGAAGGCGCGGCGCCGGACCTCGGATCGGAGCGGCTCCAGCAGGTGCTCGCCGGCCCGTGTGACGCCTCCGGAGATCACGATCATGTCCGGGTTCAGCAGGTTGATCAGGTTCGCGAGGCCGGTGCCGAGGAACTTCGCAGTCTCCCGCATCACCTCCTTCGCGTACCCGTCGCCCGCCACGATCGCCTCGTACACGGTCTCCGCCGTGAGGCGGCTCAGATCCCCGTCCACCAGCGACGGAAGAAGGCTCGCCGCACCGGCTTCCAATCCCTCGACGGCGCGCGCGGCGATCGCCGGCCCGGAGGCGTACGCCTCCAGGCAGCCGTAATTGCCGCACTTGCACTTCCGGCCCGTCGAATCGATCGTCATGTGCCCGACCTCGCCGGCCAGGTCGGATGCGCCGTGGAAGACGCGGCCGTCCAGGACGATGCCGCCGCCGATCCCGGTTCCCAGCGTGACCGCGACCAGGTTCCGCACGTTCCGGCCGGCTCCCTGCCAGTACTCGCCGAGAGCGGCGCAGTTGGCGTCGTTGTCCAGCACGGCGGTCAGCCCGATGGCGTTCGCGATGAGGTCACGCAGAGGGAAGTTGCGCCAACCGAGGTTCGGGGTCTCGAGCACCGTGCCCGTCGCACGATCGAGCGGGCCGGGCGACCCGATGCCGATGCCGAGGAAGCCATCGGCCGGAATGTCGCCCTCGCGCCGGGCATCCTTCATCGCCGCCCGGATCATGCCGACCATTCGGTCGACGACGAACTTGGCACCCCGCGGCACATCGGTGGGCATCGACCGCATGCCCAGCACCGTTCCTCCTTCGTAGGGCACGATTCCGACGTTGATGGACGTCCCGCCCAGGTCCACACCGACGATGTGCCGGTCGCTCATGCCTGCCTCAGTCGCCGACCTGGCGCATGGCCAGGAAGGCTTCCTGCGGCACCTCGACGGACCCCACCTGCTTCATGCGCCTCTTCCCTGCCTTCTGTTTTTCGAGAAGCTTGCGCTTCCGCGTGATGTCTCCCCCGTAGCACTTCGCCGTCACGTGCTTGCGGTACGGCTTGATCGTCGCCCGAGCGATGACGTCCTTCCCGATCGCCGCCTGCACCGCGACCTGATACTGCTGCCGCGGGATGAGCTCCTTCAGCTTGGCCGTCACCTTGCGCCCGTGCTCGTAGGCGTCATCGCGGTGAACGATCACGCTGAGGGCATCCACCTGATCGCCGTTCAACAGGATGTCCAGCTTCACCAGATTCGAGTGCCGGTACCCGATCGGCTCGTAGTCCAGCGACGCGTACCCGCGAGATACCGACTTCAGCCGGTCGTAGAAGTCCAAGACGATCTCGGCGAGCGGAAGCTCGTAGTCGAGCTCCACGCGTCGGGAGTCCAGGTAGTGCATGCGGACGTACGTGCCCCGGCGGTCATGGCACAGCGCCTGAATACCCCCAATGTAGTCGGCCGGGCATAGGATGTGGCACAGGACGAAGGGCTCTTCGATCAGCTCGATGCGGCCGCGCTCCGGCATCAGGCTGGGGTTCTCGACGATCGTGGCGCGACCATCGGTGGAGGTGACCCGGTAGGAGACGTTGGGTATCGTCGTGACGAGATCGAGATCGAACTCCCGCTCGAGCCGCTCCTGCACGATCTCCATGTGGAGGAGGCCGAGGAAGCCGCATCGGAAGCCGAAGCCGAGCGCGGTCGACGTTTCCGGCTCGTAGCGAAGGCTGGCGTCGTTCAGCTGCAGCTTCTCGAGCGCATCGCGAAGCGACTCGAACTCGTCCGAGTCGCTCGGATAGACGCCGGCGAACACCATCGGCTTCACGTCCACGTAGCCGCGGAGGAGCTCCGTGGCCGGGCGGTCGGCGTCCAGAAGCGTGTCCCCGACTTGGGTGTCCGCCACGCGCTTGATCTGGGCCGTGAAGTATCCGACTTCTCCGGCACTGAGCGTATCGGCGGGACGGAAAGCCAGCTGCATGTAGCCGACCTGGCCGACCTCGTACGTCGCGTCGCGCGTCCCGAACGTGATCCGCATCCCGGGCCGGACAACACCGTCCACCACCCGGATCAATGGCACGGCCCCCCGATACTTGTCGTACTGAGAGTCGAAGATGAGCGCCCGAAGTGGAGCCTTCAGATCGCCCGACGGTGCCGGAACCCGGCCCACGATCGCCTCGAGCACCTCATCGACGCCGAGACCCCGCTTTGCCGAGACGGCGAGCACCTCCTCCGGCGCCACACCGAGTAGATCGCACAGCTCCGCCCGCGCCGCCTCGGGGTCGGCGGACGCCAGGTCGATCTTGTTCACGATCGGGATGATCTCCAGGCCCGCATCCAGCGCCAGATAGACGTTGGACAGGGTCTGCGCTTCGATGCCCTGGCTCGCATCGACGATGAGCAGAGCGCCCTCGCACGCGGCTAGGCTTCGGCTCACCTCGTATGCGAAATCGACGTGACCAGGCGTGTCGATCAGGTTCAGCTGATAGCTCTCGCCGTCGTGCTCGTAGGTCATGCGAATCGCGTTCAGCTTAATCGTGATCCCGCGCTCCCGCTCGATGTCCATGGAATCGAGCACCTGAGCCTTCATCTTCCGTGGCTCCACGGCCCCCGTCGCCTCGAGGAGGCGGTCGGCCAGGGTGGACTTCCCGTGATCGATGTGCGCGATGATCGAGAAGTTGCGGATGCGACGCTGGTCTAGCACTCGACGACCAGCCCGTCGTAGGCGGCGCGAACCCCGCTCGGAAGCCGCCGCTCCAGGTCGGCGTGCTCGAGCCGGTGGGTGAGGTGGGTCAGGTAGACGCGAGCGGCGCCGATCTCGCGGCCGACCGCGATCGCCTCTTCCACGTTGAAGTGCGTCGGGTGCGGGTTGCCGTACCAGAGCGCACCGAGCACGAGCACGTCGACCCCCCGCAGCAGGTCGACCGCGTCCGCCGGGATCTCCTTCGCATCGACGATGACCGCCACGTCATCCACGCGGAGGCCGTAGCT
>JAZGDZ010000018.1:0-43581 GCA_036478235.1 Acidimicrobiia bacterium
CTGCAGCGGGTCGTCTCCCGGCTGGGGGAAGAAGCGAGTTCGTTCGACGCCTCGGCGATCATCGGCATCTCCGTCGTCCGGCTCGACACGGGCGAGGAGGCCACGTTTCAGGGGGATCGTTGGCTGAAGGCCGCTTCAGGGCTCAAGGCGACGTGGATGGCGGCGGCAATACGCCAAGCGGGCATCGAGGCGCTCGAGCCGCTGGCTCAGCAGGTCTTCGGGCAATCATCCAATAGGGCCGGAGGGCGGGTGATCGGACTTGCCGGCGGGCTTGATGCGATCAACAGCTTCACTTCCGGTCTCGGCATGAATGGGACCCTGGTCGTCGAATGGACCTTTGGGGGCGAGTGGCGCTCCTCGCAGTATCCGGGACCGCATCCCGCTCTCAACTTCACCACCACCGACGATCTGGTCGCCTTCTGGCGACTCGTCTACGACGGCTGGGTTCTCAGCCGGGACGACACCGTCACCTTTTTGGAATGGGGCCGCATGGAGCGGCTGGCCGGCTACTCGTCGGGGCTCCTCACCCGGCTTCCTGAGGACGTGTGGGACCGGGTCTCGTTCAAGATGGGGTGGCTCCCGCCTGGTCGAACCGAGGAGGATGAAGACACCGGTGAGATCCTCGAGGTGGATGCCCTCGACACCTTGATCGGGAGTGGAGTCGTCGAGGTCCCCGGCGGCCCGACCTACGCGGTGGCGATCGGATCGTTCGGCGGAACCTCGTGGCCCGGCAAGGTGGCGTTCGTGGCATACGCGGCATGCCGCATCCACGAGACCATCACCGCAGAGGACTTGGTATGTGATCGCCCCGGTGACCCCTACCGGGTCCGCGCCGACACCGACCCGCCCATCGGCGGTCTCCACTCGGTCGGAGGAACTGCGTGGTTCCTACAGGTTCGAGGATGGGCGGTGGATCCCGATGACATCTCGCGTCACGTGCTGGTCCGGTTCACCGTCGACGGCTTCTGGACGGGCTCCGAGCGAGCCGACGAGCGCACCTCGTGGGGCGGCGATGCTCAACTGGTGGACGCCGGGCACGGATACGAGGACACGCTGCTCGTCGAACTGGCTCCCGGATCACACGAGGTCTGCGCCGTGGCCATTAACGACGGAGACGGCCCCGACACCGACATCGGCTGTGACATCGTCGCGATCCATATCAAACGATGATGGCCACCGGCGTCTCGACCGGCTCACCTGAAGACTGAGTGCCCCTCGGGCGAAGCTCCCGCCTATTGCCAGACGCCGCCAGGTTCCACTGTTGCCCTGGTCCTGCCGACAGCAACCGCCGAAGAGCGCGCGATGGGGTTGAGTGAGCCCGGTGTCTCCGAACTCAACTGGAGTGGCGCCGAACCTCCAATCGTCCGTCAGACCGTCGTCGAACGAATAACGATCCTCGCCGAGCACCATCCAGACAGTTTGACCGCCGAGGCACGTTTGAGGGCTGAGACCGCGCGTCGACTTCTCGAAGACGACGGTCGGAGGTCTTGCTCGCCGTCCCCGGAAACCGAAGGGCGACACTGTCTCGAACAGGCGTGTCTCCGCCTGACCACAGCGACCGCTGGGCCGCATTTGGGCCGCACTTGGGCCGCAACCCGAGAAAAAACGTGCAAGACAATGCGAGACGATGCGCAGTAAAAGCCCTGGTCAGACGCTATTTTGGCCTGATTGTCCTGGTAGCCGAAACCCACCCAAACGGTTTAGGAAACCGGTGCTCTATCCCCTGAGCTACGAGGGCTGGAGCGGATTGTAGGAAGCCCCACCCGGTCGGCCGTGGCCCATGCACGCGGCCACCGACCCTCACCAAACTCTTACAAACGGCTTTCCGCTCCTTGATGTCGGGTCCCGATCGTGTCGGGGTCAGGAACGAAGGGAGCCGACATGAGGCGTCCGGCCATCACATCGAACGTGAGTCGTCAGATCGTCACAGCCGTTGCAGCGTGCCTGGTGTTCATTGCGTGTGCACCGACGACCGGGACCACCGACGAGACCACGTCCGTCGTGACCGAGGTGGGATCCGGCGGGAAGGCGGCGGTGGGCGAGGATGCCAATCCGAGCACTTCCGCCACCACAGACCTCACGACCGAGACGACCCCGCCATCGGAGCCCGAGGAGCCGACCACGACCACGTCGTCCACCACGACGACCACCGCTGCGGTTCCCGACCTGGACGAAGAGCTCAGTGAATTCGAGGATCTCGAAGCGCTACTCGACGAACTAGACGACCTGCTCGCCGACCTCTAGGCGAGCCCGACCAAGGAGCAGAAATGCACCGCAGAATCACCATCCTGGCGCTCGTCATGGCGCTGGTGGCCGTCCCCACGGCCGCGCTCGCCCTCGACGACGACGTCACCACCACTGAGACCGACCGCGCCTCCACCGACGTAGCGTCCGACGCCGAGACCGACCGCCATCGCGACCGGCTCGATCGGCTCAAGAAGCGGGCCCTCGAGGCGATCGACAGACAGCTCGAGGTTCTAGGGAAGCTGCTCAACGCGATCGACGAGAACCGGTTCATCACTCCGGGCCACGCCGGTCGGCTGCAAGGAGACATCCACAACGCCCAGGCAGGCCTGAACAACCTGGCCCGCCAGATAGAGGCGGCCACGACGCTGGAAGAGCTCCGCCCCCTCATCGAGGCGATCCCCGGCTTCCAGATCGGGCATGTGATGGTGCCGAAGACGCATCAGGTGATCGTCTCCGATGCGATGGTCGCCGGAGCCGGCAAGCTGGAGCAGTTTGCCGACAGGCTCGAAGAGGTCATCGCCCGCTTCGAAGAGGCCGGATACGACGTCGATGAGGCATGGCGGCTGCTCGAAGCGATGGAGGATCACATCGCGGCAGGTGCGAGTCTCGCCGACCCCGTGGCCGAGAACGTGATCGGCCTCCAGCCCGAGGACTGGCCGGATCCGGCACAGGGCATCCTGGCGGCGGGCCGAGCCGACCTCGAGGAGGCCGGTGAGAACCTCAGAGCCGCTCACGGCAACGGCAAGGACATTGTCGAGTTCCTGCGCGGCCTCCACGACGCGACCGACGTCGCCACCACCGATGCGGCCGGAAGCGACGCCGCAGGCAGCTGAACCCACCGATCCCCGCGATCCCCGGTGCCATGCACCGGGGATCGGCGCGTCGAGCGTTTCTGCTCGTGCTCACCTCGACGGTGGGCGAGAAGTCTGTGGTGTTCGGCGCACCGGCCGGCTGGCTGGTCCTTCGTGAGTCGCTCGGATTCCGCCGTCTGGCCGCGGCGGGCTCGATCGCCGCCGAACTCATCGCCATCGCCCTATGACGTCTCCATCCTTTCGCTAGGTTCTCCGGACCGGGATCTGCCGGCTATGACCGACCTGTCAAACTGAGGATTGAAATGAGTGGTCGAGACCCCTGGGAAGGCCAGACTGCCTTCCAGCCCGATCCAGGATCGGGCGCCACGGGTTCCATCTTCAGGGGACCCAATCTCCCCTTCACCTTGGTGATCGTCGTCGCCCTGGCCGGACTGGCCAGCTTCATCTATTTCGTCGAGCCCTTTTCCACCGAGTCCGTCGCGGCAACCACGACATCCATCGCGGCAACCACCACATCCGACGGCACCGAGGCAACCGTGGGCGGAGCCGGCTCGACCGCCACGACGGCCGTCACCGAGACGACCGCCTCGACCCAGCCGGGCGACCTCGCTCCCCTCCAGGGGCTGGCACTACAGAAGATCGCCAGCGGAATCCCGTTCCCGGTGTTCGCCACGTCGATTCCAGGCGACGACCGCATATTCGTGTTGGAGCGTCAGGGGCGGGTCGTCTTGATAGACGACACCGGTCTCAGATCCGAGCCGTTCCTCGATTTGACCGACCGTGTCGGCTCAGGGGGAATCGAAAACGGGCTTCTCGGCATGGCTTTTCACCCGGATTACGCCTCGAATGGAAGGATCTACGTCTACTACACGGACACCGACCTGGATTCGCGGCTCAGCGAATTCACCACATCCGGGCTCGGTGCCGGCGTCGCCGACGCCTCGACGGAATCCATCCTGTTCGAAGTCGATCAGGAGGGAATCAGGCACCGCGGCGGGATGCTGGAGTTCGGCCCTGATGGATATCTTTGGTCGGGGCTGGGGGACGGCGGACTCGGAGACGACTCCAGCCAGAACCTCCAGTCGCTCCAGGGAAACCTGCTCCGGCTCGACGTGGACAGCGGAGACCCGTATGCGGTCCCGTCGAGCAATCCCTTCGTCGGCTCGTCGGAGGGTCGGGACGAGATCTGGGCCTACGGCCTGCGCAACCCCTGGCGGTTCTCGATCGATCCGGCGGATCGGCTCGTCTACATCGGCGACGTCGGGCAGGCGAGCTGGGAAGAGATCAACATCGCCTCGATCGACACCCCGGGGCTGGATTTCGGGTGGCCCAACTTCGAGGGTCCGGACTGCTACCAGCCGTCCGACGGGTGCGGCATGACGGGGTGGGAGGAGCCGGCCCTCAAGTACAGCCACGAAATGGGCTGTTCGATCACCGGCGGATACGTATACCGGGGTGGCGCCATCCCCGAACTCGACGGACACTACTTCTACGCCGACTGGTGCAACGGGATGATCCGCTCGTTCAAGTACGTGAACGGCCAGGTGACGCTCGAACAGGACTGGAGCTCGGCGCTGCCGGGCGCCGGCCAGGTGGCGTCGTTCGGGCTCGACGGAGACGGCGAGCTGCTCGTCGTCGACTCGAACGGCACGATCTATCGCATCGTGCCGATGAGGTAGTGATCAGGAATTAGGTATTGGGTATTAGGCAGTAGGCAGAGCTACAGCCCCAGCGACCTGCTGATGACGATCCGCTGGATCTCGCTGGTCCCTTCGCCGATCTCCAGCACCTTGGCGTCGCGGTAGAGCCGCGACACCGGGGTCTCGTCCATGAAGCCGTAACCGCCAAAGATCTGGGTCGCCTCGCGGGCTGCGTCCACCGCAGCCTCTGATGCGAACAATTTCGCAGTGGAGGCTGCGGCGCGGAAGTCCTCCCCCTGGTCCTTGAGCCAGGCCGCACGGTAGGTGAGGAGCCGGGCCGCATCGACGGCCACCTGCATGTCGGCGATCTTGAAGGCCACTGCCTGATGCGACCCGATCGGCTTGCCGAACTGGGTCCGCTCCTTGGCGTAAGCCAGGCTGTCCTCCAGGCATCTCTCGGCGAGACCGACCGACATCGCCGCCACCGCGATCCGGCCGGCGTCGAGGATCTCGAGGAACTGGTGGAGACCTCTGCCGCGGGGGCCAAGCAGATGATCGGCCGGTACCCGGCACTCCTCAAAGCGGAGGCCGTGGGTGTCCGAAGCTCGCCACCCCATCTTGCGATAGGCCGGTTCGACGATGAACCCCTCCGTCCCCGCGGGGACGATGATGGTGCTGACCTCACCCGGAGCGGTTCGGGCGGTGATGGTCACGAACGAGGTGATGTCCGTCCCCGAGTTGGTGATGAACGATTTGGCGCCGTTGATCACCCATTCCTCGCCGTCCAACTCGGCCCGGGTACTGGTCGCACCTGCGTCCGATCCGGCGTCCGGCTCCGTCAGGCCAAAACCGGCCAGCGCCCTGCCGGCCACGAGATCCGGCAGCCAGCGGGCCTTCTGCTCGGGTGTGCCGTACTCATGGATGGGGCTGACCCCCAGGCCGACGCCGGCCTCGAGCGTGATCGCCATGGACGAGTCCACCCTGGCGATCTCCTCGATCGCAATGCACAGCGTGATGAAGTCGGCCCCGGCGCCGCCGTACTCCTCGTCGAAGATGAGGCCGAAGAGTCCTAGTGCGCCCATCTTGAGCACGGCGTCGATCGGAAGGTCGTGCTCGCGGTCCCACTGCTCCGAGTACGGGGCCAGTTCGGTCTCGGCGAACTCGCGGACGACGCGTCTGAAAGCTTCGTGCTCGCCCGAGAGGGAGAAGTCCAACAGGTCCTCCTGAGATCAATCGCAGCCCAGAGGGTATCTGTTCACCGCCCGCCGGTGTTGGGAGTCCCCGCCGGGAGGTCTAGCGTTCCCCGACCGTGGTCCGCGTCTCCGCTCTCATCGGTGTCGTCGCCATCTCGTTCTCGGCGATCTTCGTCCGTCTGGCCGATGTGGCCCCGGTCACGGCGGCCCTGTTCCGGGCGGTGTACGCGCTCCCACTCCTCGCCGTCATCTGGCTCCTGTCGAGCGACACCCGTTCCCGCCGGCTGCGGCTGATGGCCGGCCTAGCCGGACTGCTCCTCGCCGGCGACATGGTCCTGTGGTTCACGTCGATCGGGCTCGTCGGCGCCGGGCTCTCGACAGTCGTGGCCAACACCCAGGTGCTGTGGGTCGGCGTCGCGGCCTGGGTGCTGCACCGCGAACGCCCCAGCACGACCGCATTCGTGATCGTTCCTGTCGTGCTCGCCGGAGTGGCGCTGATCGGAGGTGTCGGGACCGAAGACGCCTACGGCGATCGTCCCGCCCTGGGAACCGTCTTGGCCCTCGGAGCAAGTGTGTTCTACGCCGGGTTCCTCATGATCTTCAGGTCGGCCAGCCGGGATCGAGGCCCGACCGCCGGACCGCTGCTGGACGTGACGATCGGCGTTGCCCTTGCCATGGCCGCAACCGGCTGGATCGATCCCAGCTTCTCGGTCACTCCCTCCTGGCCCGCCCATGGCTGGCTCATCGCCCTCGCCGTACTCGTCCATACGGGAGGCTGGCTGCTGATCGCGGCGGCGCTACCGCGCCTCCCTGCGCTGGAGACATCGGTGATGCTCCTGCTGCAACCGGCGGCGACCATCGTGTGGGCAGGGCTCATATTCGACGAACGCCTTTCCTCGACCCAATGGGTCGGAGTGATCGCAGTACTGGTGGGAATCCTGGCCGCGGCGACCATGGGGACCGTCAGACCAGTGGGGGCAGGTACGCGCCGGGATCCCTGAGCACCCGGCTGCGGGGCTCGGCGTCGCTCGCTCCCAGGGCACGGGCTCGCACCATCGCCATATCGTCCACGTGCGGGCCGTATCCGATCACCCTGACCCCTGCCCCGGCGAGAGAGGCGATCGCCTCCTCCGCCCCGTCACCCTCGAGGTCGACGAAGGCCACAAGCGGGTCGCTCGCAACCGAACCCGGCTCGGCCGAGGCGAAGCGATACCCGGCCCGAGAGGCGGCGGACTCGAAGCGGGCCACGTCCATCAGGTTGCTCGTCACCACCAGCGCCAGGGGGCGCGAAGCGTCCATCGCCTTGGCTGCGCCCCAGACGACCGACGCTCTGAGGGCAGCCTCCCCCAGCTCGGCCGCAGAGGTCGGACCCAGATCGTACGGGTCGTCGGGGGCGACCCGCTCCTGGCCGGCATCGCGGTCCAGCTCCGCCACCCCGGCGGCGATCAGGGCCTCGATCACGGGCCGAAGGCAGCGACGCACGACCTGAAGTGGGGAGGCCGGTTGCAGGGAGTACGGGATGGCCAGCAGTTCCTCCAGCTCCTGCCGGAGGGCTTGCAAACCCTCATCAATCGCCGGGTCGAAGCCGGCCGGCTCCACCCCGAGGGCCACAAGGCGATCGGCGACGAACGGGCTGAAGCCGGAGGTCAGAGCATCGAAGAGCTCGGCGGCGAGTCGATCCACGCTCCCGAGCGTAAGCAACATGCGGGTCGGACTCGGCATCCCCGGTCTGTAGCATCCGGCCGCGCCGACCAGAAACGGACTCCAAAATGCGTCGATTGATCGTCCTTGCCGCACTGCTGGCCCTCGTCGCCACAGCCTGCAAGCTCGAAACCAACTTCGGGACCATCATCAACGCAGACGGCTCCGGCACCATCATCGCCGAGATAGGGTTCGACGACGAAGCGGCGGAGCTTCTCCTCCAGGGAGAAGATCCGTTCGAGGGCAACGACTTCGCAGAGGTTCCCGGGTCCCGCACTCGCGAGGAGCGCCGCGGCGACCTCACGTACTACATCATCGAGATCGACGTCGATGACATCACCCAGGCGGAGAGTCGGCTGCTCGAGGCGGAGAACTCGCTGCTGTCGAACCTCGAGATCACCGTCAGCGACACACTGGTCACGGTCTCCGGGACGGCAACGGCCGACGAGACGTTCGGCGGCGAGGCCGAGGGCTTCGATTCCGCGGTCCTCGAAGATGCACTCTCGGCGAGCGTGTACTTCAACATGCCCGGCGCCATCACCAGCCACAACGCCAATCGCCGGGAAGGCAACACCCTGTTCTGGGACCTACCGGTCCTCGGCGGTACGCTCGACATCCGGGCCCAGTCGGATCCGACCGGTACTCCCGCCGGAGACAGCAGCGGTTTTCCGGCATGGGCATATGTGGTCATCGCCCTATTCGTTCTGGGAGCGCTGTACTACTTCATGAAGGGCCGGTCGAGTGGGGCCGGCGGTGACGATGCATCCGCCACCGCAGAGGCCGCGTCCGACGACTCGACGGACGACGCCCTCGCGCCGCCACCGCCTCCGAGCGACGAATAGTGCGACTGGTCGTCATCGACCTGATCCCGGCCCTCCTCTCATGGGAGGGCCGGGATCGTTCTGCCGACCCTGAGATCGCCCCCGACGGTCCCGAAGCGGTGGCCCACCTCTACTCGCACTACCGGGTGATGGGCCTGGCAGATGCCGGAGTGGCCGGCGAAACCCTCCGGCGGTCGCTCGAGGCTGCAGGGATTGCCGAGTACTTCGAGAGCATCGGAACGAGCGCGGGATTCGGCCCTGAAGTGACTCCGCGGATCGTGCGCCGCATAGGGAGGATGGCTCGGGCGAAGGAGGGGGTCATCGTCGTGACCGGGCGGCCTCGACTCGCCCGGGCCATCAGCCGATCCCGCACCGGTGTCGTCTTCACCAACCAAGAGGAGTTCGGCGCCGTGCCCGAAGCCGTCGCCTCCCTCATCGCGGGGCGAGTCAGCCCGTGAACACTTCTATCGTCATCAGGCCCAGAGGGCCCCGGACGACGGCGATGCCGACCCGGTCATAGAGCTCGCCCTCGATGTTGGCGCGGTGGCCGGGACTCTCCATCAGCCCCTCGTGCACCTCGGTCACCGTGGTGGCCAGCGCCAGGTTCTCTCCGGCCACACGGAACGTGATCCCGGCACTCGTCAGCCGGTCTCCCAGGTCGCCCGTCCTGGTCGAGAAGTGACCGAAGTAGCCGTCCACGTACATCTCGACGGCATGATCGGCACCGACTTCGGCCAGGGCATCGCTCCACACCAGCGGATCGAGTCCGGCATCGAACCGGGCACTGTTCACCAGCTCAAAGATCTCGGCTGCCGCCTCGTGGTCGCGCTCGAGCTCGGATGGATCGGCTTGCCCGATCTCCACGATCGAGTCCGCGTCCACCACCAAACGTCGGGTGCCGACCACCCGGCGGAGGTTGAGCATCGTCTCGATCAGCCGATCACCGGCAAGTCCG
This sequence comes from Acidimicrobiia bacterium, assembly GCA_036478235.1. Classification (GTDB taxonomy): domain Bacteria; phylum Actinomycetota; class Acidimicrobiia; order Spongiisociales; family UBA11373; genus JACZWZ01. Next base: position 9,370 of record JAZGDZ010000018.1, read on the forward strand.
GTGAACACCCCCTGAACCACTCCATCGGGGTCGGTGAGGGTGCGGGCAAAGGCGGAGTCGTCGATCGAATCGGCCACCGCTTGCGGCATCGGAAGCACCACACCGAGTGTCAGGATGATGGTCGCCAGAAAGGCTCCCCAGGCTGCCGCCAGGCCGGCGCCGCCGGCGCGGTTGACCAAGTTGAGGCCGGGCAGCCGGGCCTTGCGCTCAATCGCCCGAGTGACGAAGGCGGCCCCGATACCGACGGCGAAGAAGACGATGAAGCCACCGATCAGCCGCGCCGCCTCGTCTGAAGTGTTGGCCATCGCCGCGACCATGGCCCCGACGGCGGGCCCGAGGCGAAACGCCAGGATCGTGCCGATGACAAGACCCACCAGGTCCATTGCCTCGCGAACGAATCCCCTGGTCCAGCCGCGGACGAGCAGCAGAGCGAGAAAGATGAGGATGACGAGGTCGATCATCGGTTCAGGCCTCGAGCTCGATCCTCATGCGCTTGTTGCCCTTGCCCTTGCTCTCAGTCTTCACGACACGCACGGGTCCCACCTCACGGGTGTTTGCCACGTGCGTTCCGCCGTCCGCCTGTTTGTCGAGATCACCGATTCGAATCACCCGAATTGGATCGACGGAATCGGGAATGAGGTTGACCTTTGTCCTGATCAGATCTGGATCGGCCAGCGCCTCGCCTCGCGGCACGAAGAGCACTTCGATCTCGTGTTCTTGGTCCAAGGCCGCATTGAGACGGACCCCGACCTCCCGCCCGAACTCCACCGAGATGGACTCGAGTTCGAAGTCCATGCGGGCCCGGCCCGGCTCCATGTTTCCCCCTGTGACCTTGGCACCGAAGTCCCGCCAGATGACCGCGGTCAAGACGTGCAGTGCGGTATGGGTCCTCATCAGCAGGTGCCGTCGGTCCCAATCGATTCGGGCGACGACCCCGGTCCCGACCTGTGGAAGAGGGCCGTCGGGCACATGGATGAGCACTCCGGAGCGCTTGAAGGTGTCGGCGACCGCCACGGAGCCGCCGTCCCACTCGAGAACACCGGTGTCACCGGGTTGGCCGCCCCCGCGTGGATAGAAGACGGTCCGATCGAGCACGACGCCCTCGTCGGTGACGTCGGTCACCGTCGCCGTCGTCTCGGTGGCGTATGCATCCCCGGCGGCGATCTCCTCGGTCACATGTCCTCCTCGACGATTACCGGGAAGTTATCGGTGGGGTAGGACAAGGAAAGAAGTTCCCCGTTGTCCGTGGAGGTGGCGACACGCTCGGACAACGGAAAACGGAGAACCGGCAATTGCTCAGGCATCGTCTGTGTCGGGGGTGTCACGCGCTCGGATGCGACCAATGATCGTCTCCTCCGTCGAATGATCCACGAAGAAGTCGTCGGTCGCCTCCTCCCACGGCTGCCCCAGCACCCCGGTTCGCCAGAAGTGGCCGGTGATGATCTTCACCGTGACCATCAGGGGAACGGTCAGCACCACGCCCCAGAATCCGCCCAGGGCTGCCCCGGAGATCAGCCCGAGAATGATGAGCGCCGGGTGGAGGCGAACCGTGGCCCGCAGCACTGTCGGGCTGACGAAGTGATTGTCGATCTGTTGCACGACGATCGCCACCACAGCGGCCCACGCGGCCGTCTGCAGATCCTTGGTTGCCAGTGCCACGAGGACACCGAGCGTCCCTCCCACCCACGGACCGACGAAGGGGATGATGTTCAACAGCCCGGCGATCATCCCGATCAGCAGCCAGAAGGGGAGGCCGACGAGCCAGAAGCCGAAACTCGTCATCACCCCGACAATGAATGCGACCAGCAGCTGGCCGCGCAAGAACCCGCCGACCGCGTTCCCCAGCTGGCGCCCGAGATGGGAGGCCTCGGGGCGATGGCGCTGCGGGATCAACTCCATCGCCTTGCGACGCAACGTCGGCAGGTCGAGCAGCACGTAGAAGGCGACGACCGGGGCCAGGATCACCAGGAAGATCGTCTCCAGAACCCCGAGGGTGAAGTCGGTGATCTCGGAGAGCTGATCGCTGAAGAACGCTCCCTGGCTGTCCTCGAAGTCAGCCTGGAGCTCCTCATAGGAGGGGAGATCGACGCCGCCCATCCCCAGGTTGTCGGCGAAGTCTTCCAGGTCGGCTACCAGGTCGTCGTAGATGGTCGGAAAGTTGTCGGCCAGCTCCCTTGCCTGCTCGGCGATGCTCGGGATGATGAGGAATCCGAGCAGGGTCAAGATCCCGAGGAGCATCGTGTACGACAAGCACGACCCCAGCCAGCGGGCGATCCCCCGGTTCTGCAGCCGGGTGACGAGCGGATTGAGGACGTAGATCATCGCGATGGCGATCACCACCGGAGGGACGATGATCCAGAACTGGAACAGGACCCATCCGATCGCAGCCAGCAGCAGGAGGGTCCCCAGCAGACTCCAGGCAACGACGCCGACTCTGCGAATCCCGCCGTCGGACCCGGGCGGGGAAGTCATCAGGACACCGGGCTGCCGTCGGTCAGCCGTCGAGCCAGGCGCCTCTCACGGGCCTGGTCGCGCACCCTGCGCATGCGGCGCACGGTGAGCGGGTCGATGTCCTCGGCGGCGGGATCGTCGACCAGGCGACGCAGCACCTGGTAGTAGCGCGTCGCGGTCATCCCGAGGTACTCGCGGATTGCCCGGTCCTTCGGCTCGGGGTATCGCCACCACGAAGCCTCGAACTCGAGCACCACTCGATCCCGATCGGCCAGCATGTGCTGAGGGTACGAGCGGGGTCGCGTGCAGTGACGGATTTCGCGTTTTAAAGTCACCAGTCGCCAGTCACCAGTCTCCAGCCAGCCCACCGTCTTCTGGGGACTGAGGACTGAGGACTGGAGACTTCGCTCCATCCAGATCGGCGAGACGGACCCGTTACTGTGGCGTCCGTACGCCGGGTTAGCTCAGTTGGCAGAGCACCGCTCTTGTAAAGCGGATGTCGCCGGTTCGAATCCGGCACCCGGCTCGGAGTTAGCCGTTAGCAATTAGCGATTAGTCGTTAGCAAGAAGATGCTCTTGCCAAGGGCGAACGGCTAATGGCCAACGGCTCTCATCCGCGCCACCTCGAACAGGGCAAGAGCGGCGGCCACCGATGCGTTCAGGCTCTCCACCCTGGGATCGACCGGGATCGAAGCGACGACATCGACCCGCTCAGCAACCAACCTGCCGAGACCGGCTCCCTCGGCGCCGATCACCACCGCCACCGGTTCGGCCAGCAGCTCGAGCCCGAACAGGGGTTGCTCGCCGGCCGCGTCGAGGCCGACCGTCCAGACCGACAGCCTGCGCAGATTCTCGACGGCGGCGGCGATCGAAGACACGAGCACGATGTCGAGGTGCTCGAACGCTCCGGCGGCGGCCTTGAACGCCGTGGCCCCCAGAGGGGCCGCCCGGCGTCTGGAGAGCACGATCCCCCCGAATCCGGCGCCGAGCGCGGTGCGAGCAACTGCACCGGCGTTGCGAGGGTCCTCGAGATGGTCGAGCACGACGAGCGCGGCCGGGGTGGTACGAGCGACGGCGGCGTCGAGCGGAACCGGGTCGATGGGACGGCACTCGGCCACAACCCCCTGCGGGGCCGAGGTGACGGCGACATCCCTCACGTCGTCGATCACGTCGATTTCGGCTCCGGCCGCCCGCGCCGCATCGATCAAGCCGATCAGAGCGTCGGTGCGGCCCCGCTCCACCGAGAGCCGGGTGACCCGGTGGGCCTCGACGGCCGCGGCGACGGCGTGGACGCCCTCGACCTCAGCGCCGATGCCAGGTGGTGCCATCAGGCCCGTCCTCGAGCACGACCCCCGATTCGGCGAGGACATTGCGAATGGCGTCGGCACGGGTGAAATCAGCCGCCCGGCGCGCCGCCGCCCGGGCCTCGATCAGCCCGGCGACCAGCTGCTGGGCGCTCTCCCCCGACACATCGAAACCGGCGGCCGCTGCGGCGAGCGGCTCGGCCAGATCGCTCAGGTCGGTCGACTCCTCACCCAGGCCGAGCACTCCGGTGATGACGTCGAAGGCCGCAAAATGGGGGCCGGCATCCTCGCCGGAATCGAGGTGCCGGTTGCCCTCCCTGACCACGTCGAACAGCACAGCCATCGCCTCGGCGGTGTTGAAGTCGTCGTCCATGGCGCGGGTGAACCGCTCGATGGCTTCGGCGTCGGCAGGACTATCGGGCTGCCCGGACCTCCTCCTGAATGCCCACAGCCGATCGAGTGCCGCCTCGGCGTCGACGACCAGGTCGGGCGAGAAGTCGATCGGCTGGCGGTACTGGGCGCGCAGGTAGAAGAGCCGCACCGCCTCGGGGCGGTGCTCATCGAGCAGATCTGCCAGACCCACTACGTTGCCGAGCGACTTGGCCATCTTGTCGCCCCGCAGGCGAACCATGCCGTTGTGCAGCCAGTAGCGGGCAAAGGGACGCTCGCCCCGGGCGGCCTCCGATTGGGCGATCTCGTTCTCATGGTGCGGGAACACCAGGTCGAGTCCACCTCCGTGTATGTCGAACCCGAAGCCCAACTCTTTTTCGGCCATGGCCGAGCACTCGATGTGCCAGCCGGGCCGCCCCGGGCCCCAAGGGGACTGCCAGGTCGGCTCGCCCGGCTTCGAGGCCTTCCATAGGGCGAAGTCGAGCGGATCCCTCTTCTGATCCCCCGGCTCGACCCTGGCGCCCGACACCAGTTCGTCGATGTTGCGGCCGCTGAGCTCTCCGTATGTGGAAAGCGAGCGCACGGAGAAGTAGACGTCGCCGCCGGCGGCATAGGCGTGCCCCCGATCGACGAGACGGCCGATCATTTCGAGCATCTCATCGATGTGCTCGGTGGCGTAGGTGAGTGCGTCCGGCTCCCGCACCCGCAGCAGCCGATAGGCGGACAGGAACTGCTCGGTGGCCTGCTCGGCCAACTCGGCCGGGGACACTCCCTGTTCGGCGGCGGCGGCGATGATCTTGTCCTCGACGTCGGTGATGTTGAACACGAACCGGACCCGGAAGCCGCGCCACTCCAGGTAACGACGGATCACATCGAAGGCCACCGCCTGACGGCCGTGCCCGACGTGCGGGGGGGACTGAACGGTGGGGCCGCACACGTACACCGCCACCTCACCGGGGGTCCGGGTCTCGAGTGGCTGCAGGGATCGGCCGAGCGTGTTGTAGACCTGCATTGGGGCCGGCCGATGGTATCAGTCGGTCGGAGCCCGCTGGGTACGCTCTCGCACATGGCACACCCATCGGGCAGGCCGTGGATCATCGCCCATCGAGGTGCCTCTCTTCGGGCGAAGGAGAACACGCTCGAAGCGTTCCGGCTCGCCTTCGAACTCGGTGCCGACGCGGTCGAGCTCGATGCCAGGTGCACGGCGGACGGCGTCATCGTCGTTCACCACAACGACACGATCCCTGGGGTCGATCAACCGATCGTCGCCATGAGTCGGGCCGAGGTGGCGCAGACGGCTCCTTGGGTACCCGACCTGGCGGACGCACTGGCGGTGTCGGCGGGGTGGGTGGACGTCGAGATCAAGAACGATCCCCGGGAGGCGGACTGGGATCCGGACCACGGCACGGCCACAGCCGTTGCAGACCACTTCGGTGACGCCGACATCGTCGTCACCTCCTTCAACCCGGGCACGATCGAGCTGGCCCGGGCCCGGGGGTTGCGAACGGGCCTTCTCGTCGGCCGTGGCATCGATCCGGTGCAGGCGGCGCAGCCGGCGGCAGAATCGGGCCACGAGTTCCTCCTCCCCCACCACTCCACCCTGGAGGGAAACCACGGGAAACACGTGGTGGAGGCGGCTGCCCTGGCGGGCATAGAGATAGCGGTGTGGACGGTCGACCAGCCCGACGAGATCAGGCGCCTCGCCGGCCTCGGAGTGGATGGGATCGCCACCAACGCCCCCGATGTGGCCCGCTCAACCCTCGTCGAGCACGGCGACGGCTAACGCCGCCAGTCCCTCGTCCCTGCCGGTGAATCCGAGGCCGTCGGAGGTCGTGGCCTTCACCGACACGGCATCAACCGGGATCTGCAGGGTGGAGGCGATGGCGGCCCGGATCGCATCGCGGATCGGCTCGACCCGAACCGACTCCGACACCACCGTGACATCGACGGATGAGATCGAGAACCCGCTGCCGACCACCCGCCCAGCAGCATCCGCCAAGAGCGCCATGCTGTCGGCGTCTTCCCAGCGGGGATCGTCCGACGGATAGAACGTGCCCAGGTCGCCCAGCGCGGCGGCCCCGAGAAGAGCGTCGATGAGAGCGTGGGCGGCCACGTCGCCGTCCGATGTGGCGGCGACACCCCGGGTGGGATCTGCGACGAGGCCGGCGAGCCGCACCTCACCTTCGGGAGCAAACCGATGGACGTCCACACCCCATCCGACCCTCATTGTGCCAGAGCCTCGACCACATCGAGGTCCTCGGGGTAGGTCACCTTGATGTTGCGTGCCTCGCCCGCGATGACCACGACCGACCCCCCGAAGCGCTCCACCAGGGCCGCATCGTCGGTGGCCTCGGCGTCGTCCGCGGCATGGGCTGCCTTCAGGACATCGATCGCGAATCCCTGTGGAGTCTGCACGACTACGAGGTTCGTCCGGTCGGCGGTCCTCACCACGACGTCCCCGTCCACTTCCTTCAGCGTGTCCCGCACCGGGACCGCCGGGGTCACCCCGTCGACATCGCCGCGGCGCAGCCGATCTATCACCCGCCGCACGAGGTCGGCCGAGGCGAGAGGACGCGCCGCGTCGTGGACCACCACATGGGTAGCGGCGTCGGGAGCCCCGGCGAGGCCGGCGGCAACCGAATCGCGTCGACGGGAGCCACCGGGCACACCGCCATCGATCTCGCCAACGATGGTCCACGAGTCGACACCCCCGGCTTCCAGGGCGTCCACCGCCCAGCGCCACATCGGCCTTCCGCCGACCTCGACCGCGGCCTTGGGCCCGCCAAAGCGCTTGCCTCGACCGGCGGCGACCACTATTCCGAAAACGTTCACTCCTCCATTTTGGCGAAGAGCATCCGCCCAACGGAAGTCCGCAGGGCATTGGCGACCTCCACCTGGACCTTTTCACCGATGAACGGAGCCGCACCTTCGATGACCACCATCGTTCCGTCGTCGAGAAATCCGATCCCCTGGCCGGGCTCGCTGCCCTCTCTCTCGATGTGGATGTCGACGACGTCGCCGGATTCGAGACCAGGTCGGAGGCTTTCCCCGAGAGCGTGCGGGTTGAGAACCTTCGTCCCGCGCAGTTCGGCCGCCTTGGCGAGATTGTGATCGGTGGTGACCAGAGTGGCCTCCGCCTCGGCGCACAGCGACAGCAGCTTGGCGTCCACCTCGGAGAACTCGGGGAAGGTGCGCTCGTCGGCTCGAAGGTCGATCGACGGCAGCTCCGCCAGGGCGTCGAGCACGTCGAGCCCGCGCCTGCCGCGTCGGCGACGCTCCTTCTGCCCGGAATCGGCGATGCCCTGGATCTCGTCGATGACGAAGCCGGGGAGCCAAACCGACCCCGACACAAGACCGGCACGCGCCAGGTCGAGGATACGCCCGTCGATTGCCGCCGAAGAATCGATCACGAACGACCCGGGAGCAGGCTGCTCGTCGGCCGACGCGGGGCGGCCGCGCCGCCGGCCGAGACCGGCAGCGGCGAGCAAGTCGTCTGCCCGGGTAGAGAAAATGGAGGACCCGAAGGCGGCCAGAACGATGACCAGCAGGGCGGCGCCGGGCCATCCGACCACCGGAGGGAGGAGGAGAATCGCGGGCACAGCCATGACGGCGCCCACCAGCAGGCCGGCGATGAGCCCGAATGCACCGGCGAAGAGCTGCGGGCCCGTCGCCTTGGCGACGAGGTCGGGGGCGTGATCGACCGATCTACGGATGAATCGGCCCAGCAATCCCCCGGCAACGTATCCGATCCCGGCGCCGAGGACGGCTCCGACGACGGCGGCTGCATCCGGGCTGGGTCCACCGGCCTCGAACCACTCCGGAGACGCCCGGCCGACGGCGAACCCGGCGGCAGTGGTGGCCAGGGTGACAACGAGGCGAACGGCTTCGATGATCATGGCAGCCGTCCTCCTTCTACTCCTCTTCCTCGACCTCCACCCTGGGCAGTGCCCGGTCGAGACGCTTTACTGCATCTTCTTCGGTCAGATTCAACGTAAACCGAAGCTCTGATGCCAGTATCAGACGCGCTTTCGAGAGCATCCGCTTGAGGGCTGGGGAGATCCCCTTCATCTGCTGGGCATACGTGAGATCACGCACGACCTCGGCGACCTGGTAGATGTCTCCAGAGTTGATCTTCTCGGTGAGGAGCTTGTACCAGCGGCTCCAGTTGGCCCCGGCCTCCTGGGGCTCCTCCTTGAATGTTGCCAGCACCCGGCGCGCCGCCGTCTTCGAGATGACGGGCCGGACTCCCAATTCCACCGCCTTCTCCACGGGGACCCGGAGGATCAACTGATCAATCGCCACCTCGAGCACGAAGAAGTCGGTACGAGCACCGTCGAACTCGCGGCGCTCCTTCTTGATGATCGTGGCGGCGCCGTGATGCGGGTACACGACCTTGTCGTGCACATTGAAGGGCGACGGCGCCTTCTTTTTCGCCGGCGGTCGGGGAGGAGGCTCAGCCGGCTTCTTGGCAGCAGGCTTCTTGGCGGGAGCCTTCTTCTTGGCAGCAGGCTTTTTGGCAGCAGGCTTCTTCTTGGCAGCAGCCTTCTTCTTGGCGGGAGCCTTCTTCTTGGCAGCAGGCTTCTTGGCAGCAGCCTTCTTCTTGGCAGCAGCCTTCTTCTTGCCGGGAGCCTTGGCGGCCTTCCCGATCGCGGCTACTTCATCGTCTTCGAGGCCCGAGGAGGCCGACTTGGCCTTGATCTTGAGCTTCTTGGCATAGGCCAGGACGTCGCTCGACTCGAGCTTCAGCTCGCGGGCGAGTTCGTAGACGCGCATGGGGCTCCCGGTCGTGATCGGTAGCCCTAGGAGTCGCCAAAGGGCTGCCGCGGGCAGTGTACCTCGACGCAGCTCGGCGTCAGAAGACATCGGACACCAGTCACCAGTCACCAGTCACCAAAGGTCTACCGCACTTGCTGGCTGGAGACTGGGGACTCGATCGCACTACCGGCGGCGGCGCAGCAGGTACGTCGACCACCAACCTCGCGACGGCGTCTGGAACTGGAGACTGCGCCCGAAGGGCGCCTACTCGTCGTCCACGGCCCAGCTGCGGGTGGTGTCGAGCAGTCGATCGAGGTAGTGGCGGAGCTGACGCGCTCGAGCCCGCCCCACACCCTCGACCTGATCGAGCTCCCCGACCGTTGCATACAGCAGCTGCTGCAGTGTCTCGAAGTGCGCCACCAAAGAATCCTGGACCGCAGCGGGGAGCCGAGGAATCCGGTCGAGAACCCGGTAGCCACGCGACCGCGTCGGGTGTTCCAGGGGCCCGAAATCGAGGAGAGCCGCGACCCTGTTCTCGTCCGACAGGTGCTCGGTCGAGAGCGTCCGCAGCAGATCGAGCGGCTGCCTCGGATCAGGCGGATAGGAGCGGACGTGGTCCGCGTACACGAGCTCCACGGTCTCCTCGGTGCCGGCGAGGAGATCGACCAGCTGGAGGTTGATCAGCTGACCCTCGCCGCCGAGCTCGACCGCGTAGTGTTCGAGATCGGCGCCGATGCGGCGCACCAGCGCCGCCCGCTGCAAGAACTGAATCACGTCGCGGTAGACGACGATGTCATCGACCTCCAGCTGCGTCAAACGGCCCTCCTCGTCGGTGAGCCGGCCGCGAAAGCGTTCCAACGTCAAGAGATTCTGATTGGCCTGGGCCAGCAGCGTGGTAGGACTGCGCAGCTCGTAAGTCGAATCCTCGGTGTAGACCGTGACGGTCTGGCGACGCTCCGACACGACCACGACGGCCCGGCCCGTCTCCTTCGCCACCCTCTCAGCGGTGCGATGCCTGGTCCCCGTCTCCTGGGTATCGAGCGAAGGGTCGGGAATGAGGTGGACGTTGGCCCGATAGATGATTTCGGCCGCCTCGTCGGTGATGACCGCCCCGTCCATCTTGGCCAGTTCGGCGAGCCGGGCGGGATGAAAGTCGGCACCGTCGAGGTGGAAGCCGCCGGTGCACAGGGATTCGATGTCGCGCCCGTATCCGAGCACGATGAGGGCGCCTGTCTCCTGGCGGAGGATCAGCTCGATCGCGTTGCGGAGAGGCGTTCCCGGGGCAAGGGCCCGGAGGATGTCGAGGCCGGATCGCGCGTCTGTCATTCGCGGCGAGGCTACTACGGAGTGCTGTTGGCCATTGGCTGTTGGCCCTCAGCACCCCTGTCAAAACAGGACCACCCTATCCCTGCCGTTCACCCTCAGATGCGGCCTATAGAATATTGAGGCACATTCCGAGGCAGCATCTCCTCACACGGGACACTCGCACCGCAGAAACCCGCGAGAAATCCTCGCCACCGGCCCCGCGGAACTCCTACAGAAACCTTCCCGCCCTGAGATTTCCGTTTGAACTCACTACCGGTCGCTGTCCGTTTTTTTCCCGTGGGTGATGGCGTGGACCGGCGTGAGTTCGACTACCCCCACCTCTCCGAACCCGTGCCGGGTGAGCAATTCGAGGTAGGAGCTGATCGGTAGCAGCTGGTCGTCGATCAATGCCTCAAAGAACTGGACCCCGGTCATGATCCGGCCCGGCACCGTCCGTAGCCCTGATGGGGTGTCCGGGAAGGGGAAGTCGGAGTTGAGGAAGAAGCCGCCGGGTTTGAGCGCCCGGTGGATCGATGCTGTGACGGCCTCGATGTCCCGGCATTCGTGCATCGACACATTGATGGTGATCGCGTCGTATTCGTCCTCGGCATCGAAGTCCTCCATCGTCGAGTGGATAAGGTCGACTCGGTCACCAAGCCCGGCCTCGTCGATGCGGGCTTGCGCCAGCTCCAGGGAGTAGGCGTCTCCATCGATGCCGACGAGACGGATGCCAGGGAAATGACTGGCGGAACGGACGAGGCCGTACCCGGTGCCGCAAGCGAGCTCGAGCATGGTGCCTCCGGCCGCCAGGTGTTCCTCGACGCCTGGGACCTGCGACATGCCGCCTGGGATGAAACGGTTGTTGAACGCCCCGCCCGTCTCAGCGACGCCCTGAATGAAATCACTCCCGACCTGGTCCCACCAGATGCGCTCGCCCGACGCAAAGTTGGCGGAGAACCGGTCGAACACCTCCGGCTGAGTCAGAACTCTGAACAACCCGCCCACGAAGGCGGGTGATTCCTGATCAAGCAGGAGAGTCGCCATATGCGGTGCCAACTCATAGGTGCCGGTGTCGGCGGCGTATTCGAGCACGCCGGCTCCGAAAGCCGCACGACACCAGACCTCCACGTAGAAGGACTCGAGACCGGTAACTGCCGCAAGGTCTTCGGGAGCGATGGCACCGTGGTCAGCCGTCGTCGCTAGGAGATTGTGCTTGAGGCCGATAGCGATCGTCTGCGCCCCAACAAAGCCCGCTGCCTGCGCCATCAGGCCGCCAGCCTGTTCTTTCATCTCCACCTGCTGACCTCCCTGACCTGATGCCGCCTCAGAGTACCAACGGGCCGATGACGCCAGCTGATCGGGCACGCCTCGATCAACTGATCCCGGGCCACAACGGTCCGACCCGCCATCCGAGCAGAGCGGCACGCCGGTGTCTGCCCCGCAGTTCGGTCTGGTCCTTGGACCATTGGCTGTTGGCCGTTGGCAACCGGCGGGCGATTGAGGGCGGACGATCAGCAAACCAGCAGGGGCAATCGCCTCGCTAACGCTCGGCGGGCAATCGAAGACGGGCAATCACTTCTTGCGGGCAATCGGCCGGCACCGGAGACTGGAGACTGGCGACTTTCCTAGCCGACGCCCAGGCCTGCCCTTGCCAACGCCAATTCGATCCGGTCCATGCCGTTGCCGGTCGGGCCGATGATCGTCGACAGACCCAGTCTCTTCGCCTCGGCGGTGCGGTGCTCTCCGTGGGCGACCGCCCGCACCTCTCCGGTGAGCCCGACCTCGCCCCAGGCGGCGAGCGAGCCCGCCGGTCGCCCCAGCAATGACGAGGCCAGGGCTATGGCCACCGGCAGGTCGACACCGGGGTCGCGCACCTTGAGCCCACCGACGACGCTGACGTAGACGTCCCTGCCGGCGAACGAGAGTTCGGCGTGTCGCTCCAACACGGCGATGATCTGGTGGACCCGAGCAGGCTCGAGCCCTTTGACCGAACGGCGCGGCTGGGGAGCGTTCGACGACGCCACCAGGGCCTGGACCTCCACCAGCAGGGGGCGCCGCCCGTCAACGGCCGGGAACACCACACTCCCGGCGACCTCGCCCAGGCGGCTCGATGCAAGCAGGCCGGCCGGATCCGTCACCTCGACGAGGCCTCGGTCCCGCATCTCGAACAGACCGACCTGATGAGTGGCCCCGAAGCGATTCTTCAACCCTCGCAGCACCCACAGTCCCCGCTCGGGGTCGCCCTCCAGATAGAGAACAACGTCCACGGCGTGCTCGACGAGCTTGGGACCGGCGATCCCGCCGTCCTTGGTGACATGACCGACGAGGACGACCGCAACGCCCGAATCCTTGGCGAAGTGAACGAGGCGAGCCACCGACTCACGCACCTGAGCCACGCCACCCGGCGCCCCGCCGATCTCACGAACCGCCACGGCCTGAATGGAGTCCACCACGAGCAGATCCGGCCGCACAGACCGGGCCGTGCCGATGATTGCGTCCACGTCGCGCTGCGCCGAGAGCAGCACGCCCTCGGCGGTGATGGCGAGCCGGGCGGCCCGCAAACCGACCTGACCGACCGACTCCTCGGCCGATGCGACCAGCACGCTCCCGCCGCGTCCGGCGACCGCCCCGGCCACTTGCAGGAGCAGGGTCGACTTGCCCACTCCGGGCTCACCCCCGAGGAGAAGTGCCGCTCCCGGAACCACACCACCCCCGAGCACCCGATCGATCTCATCGATGCCGATCGGCGAGCGCATGACCCGCCGGTCTGCGGCGACGGTCAACGGGATGGCGGCGGCCGGAGCAGAGCCCCGGGGAGGCTGCGGTCCCCCGATCTCGATCAGAGGGCTCTCGCCACGGCACTGCGGGCAGAAACCCATCCACTTGGCGCTCTCGTAGCCGCAGGACTCGCAGCGGTACTTCATCGTCGCCTGACGCTATCGACGACGTACGACACGAAACACGATCAGACCCAAGACGAGCAGCACCAGGACCGCGGCGCCGAGAACGTCCCCTCCATCCCACACGTCGGTGGGTCGAACGTCGGCCAGAACGCGCATGAGTGTCATACGGAATCCGTGGCACAATAGCCCGGCCCCGGGCCCTTTTCGATCACCCGGGATGGATGGACGTCCTGCTGATGGCCAAGGATTCGAACGATCAATTCGAAAACGTCTTCGAGCCGTTCGACCTCGAAGGCGAGCCCACCGAGGAGCAGCTCACGGCCACCGCGAAGAGAGAGGCGACTCCGGTGAGGGCCAACGGACCTGCCGACCCGGATGCGACCTTCGTCTACTGCGCGTCGTGCGGCAACCCCAATGACGCGACCAACCGCCATTGTGAACGCTGCGGAGCCCGCCTAGCCCGCACCCACACGCCCATCGCACCGCAACCCATGCTCCGAACCACCGCAGGGGCACGGGCCCTCGTGGTCCTGTCGAGCATCGTGCTGGTGGTGGCCCTCCTCGCTCTGATCTTCAACGTCTTCGGGGGAGGCGACGATGCGGCCGCCGACTCTTCGACGTCGACGGTCACAACGCTGGCAACGCTGCCGATCGGCGAACTGACCCCGATCCGGGTGGATTGCACATCCGAGCTCGACGGCTTCCCATGCACCGCCCTGGTGGACGACGACCCGGACAACAGGTGGAACGCCACCGAAGGCGGCATCGGCGCGGAGCTGACGTTCTTCTTCTCACCGCCGGTCCAGATCACCGAGATGTTCCTCATGAACGTGGAGGATCCGGAGCGCTTCGCCCGCAACGCCCGAATCAAGGGCTTGGAGATCGTGATCGACGACCTGTCCCAGGCGACGATCGTCGAGCTCGACGACACCAACGCGGAGCCACAGCGAATCCAGATCCGGAGCCTGCGAACCTCGAGCCTCACCATCACGATCACGAGCGGCTACCCCGGGACGTCTTACGAGGGCAAGGAGCCGTTCACCGAGCTGGCGCTCCAGGAGATCCAGTTCTTCGGGAGAACGGCGCCGGAGGCTTCGACTCCGTAGGAGTCGAAGCTGGCCGCCAGACATCAGACATCAGACATCAGACATCAGACATCAGACATCAGACATCAGACATCAGACATCAGACATCAGACATCGAAGAGTCTCTGTCATCTGACATCTGAAATCTGAAATCTGACATCTCGACCGCATCATGACGACCGTCGGATAGGCGCGTCTACCGCCTACAGCAAGACGAGGTCTGGAGCTCATCAAGGAATAGCCCGAAAGGGCTATTCCTTGATGTACGGCTGCCCGTCGGCGGCCGGCGGCCTGGCCTTGCCGACCAGACCGGCCACCACGACGATCGTGGCGATGAATGGCGCCATCCCCAGGAACTCCGACGGGATCGGCGTCTGCAGGATGGCTAGCTTCCCCGCCAGCGACTCGGCGAAGCCGAAAACCAGTGCGGCCGACAGCGCCCCCACCGGGTGCCAGCGTCCGAAGATCATTGCGGCGAGACCGATGAAGCCACGGCCGTTGGTCATGTTCGACTCGAATTGACCGACGCTGCCCTGAATGAAGAAGGCACCGCCGAACCCGGCGACGGCGCCGCCGAGCATCGTATTGAGATACCGATAGCCGTATACGCTCACTCCCAACGTGTCGGCCGCCTCGGGATGCTCCCCGACGGCCCGAGAACGGAGACCCCACTTGGTGTTGAACAGCCCATAAGTGAGGATGGCGACCAGGGCGAGGGTGACGTACACGAAGATGCTCTGCTTGAACAGGACCGCCCCGAAGAAGGGAATGTCCGACAACAGCGGGATCTCGATCGGCTTGAAGATCTCGGACTGATTGAGTTGGGGGTTGTCACCGAACAACCGCTTGTCCATGAATGACGTCAGCCCGAGCACGAACAGGTTGATGACCACGCCGACGATGATCTGATCGACGCGGTAGCGGATCGCCATCACCGCCAGTACCCACCCCAGCACCACGCCGGTGAGCACCGCAGCGAAGACTCCGGCCCAGGGATTGACAGTCGAGCCCACGATCGCCGCCACGAAGGCACCCCCCAGCAGCTGCCCTTCGATGGCGATGTTGATGACGGCGACTCGCTCCGACAGGACGCCGGACATGGCTCCGAGGGCGATCGGGATGGCACGCTTCATCGTCTCCGCCATCATTCCTACGAAACTGAACGACTGCCCGGCCGCGGCCCAGGTGAGGAACGAGAAGACAAAGAGGAGCAGCACGATGGCGAGCACCACGTTGCCCAGCTTCTTGAACCCCCGGGTGAGTTGGATTGCCCCCAACGAAGCAAACACCGCAGCCACCACGAACGAGAACATCGCCGCCGGGAGCACCAAGTTGGGGAAGTCCTTGAAACGGTCGGTCGGCTTGACCAGTTTGAAGGCCGAGTCGCCGTCACCGACCGACCCCATGCCGAAGAACCAGAGGACGAACAGGGCGAGCAAGATGTAGGTGATCCCGAGACGGCGGGCCCGTCGCAACTCGGCGGGCGTGTAGACGCGCTCCTCGGTGGCGGAGACCGTGGTCATGTGCCCCACCCCGTCGTGAGTTGTTCGGCGGCCCTGCCGGTGCGGACCCGGTAGATCGCCTTGATGAGAGCGGGTGCCGCGATGAACACGACGATGAGTGCCTGGATCACGAGGATCAGATCGATCGACAGGTCGGTCTCCACCTGCATCACCTGCCCGCCGGAGCGGAGCGCTCCGAAGAGGACCCCGGCGGCAACGATCCCGGCCGGATGGGATCGTCCCAGCAGCGCCAGCGCAATGGCATCGAAGCCGATGCCGGCCGAGAAGCCGGGGGATCCCCGATGCAGGATGCTGAGGATCTGGTCGGACCCCGCCAGCCCGCCGAGCGCCCCGGCGACCGCCATCACCGCCGTATAGAGGAACACGACGTTCATCCCGGCGTAATGGGCGCCGTCGGGGTTCATACCGACCGCACGAAACTCGAACCCGAGCGTCGTCTTGAAGAGCAGCCAGTAGACGAACCAGGCGACCAACACCGCAAAGATGATCCCGGCGGTCACCCGGACCTGGGAGTCGTCGAGGAAGCCGAACAGGCGAGGGAAGCGGGCGCTCACCGCCACGGTCTCGGAGATCGGATCGTCGCGCCCCTCCGCCTGGAAGAGCCCCGACTTCAGAAGCCAGAGAACAAGCTTGATCGCGATCAGGTTCAGCATGATCGTGGTGATGACCTCGTGGGCCCCGGTCCTGGCCCGCAGCAGGCCGGGAACCGCACCCCAGATTCCGCCGCCGATGGCGCCGCCGATGAGGGCCAGCGGGAGGTGGAGGAAGATCGGAAGTTGAAACGCCACCCCCACCCAGATCGCCGCCATGCCTCCGATGAGCATCTGGCCCTCGGTCCCGATGTTGAACAGGCCGGCGCGGAACCCGATGCCGACCGACAGACCGGCCAGGATCAACGGCGCCGCCCCCAGCAGCGTCTCGGAGAGTGCCCGCAACGATCCGAACGAGCCGACGAACAGCGCCTTGTACCCGACCGCGATCGACTCCCACGTCTTGCTCCAGGCGGCACCCGGATCGCTGCCCCAGAGTCGGAGGGCGTCGATGTCGGTGACGAGGATGATGAAGGCACCGATGATGAGCGCGGTGAGAATTGCCAGGGCGGGAACGAGCAGCGCCGCTCGCCAGTCGACCCCGATCCCGGTGAGGTCCTGGAACAGCTGTGATGATCCCCCGCTCTTCCCGAAGTTGTTGCTGCGCTCCTCGTTCACGGGGCGGCTCCAGCCATGTACAGGCCGACATCGGCAGCCGACACCTGCTGAGGATCGAGTTCGGCGACGATCTTGCCGCCGAACATCACCAGCAGGCGGTCCGACAGGGCCATCACCTCGTCGAGCTCGGTCGAGACCATGAGGATGCCGGCGCCGTCGTCGCGGGCCTCGACGATCCGCCCGTGGATGTACTCGATCGACCCGACATCGAGGCCTCGGGTGGGCTGGGCGGCGATGATGAGCTTGACGTCGCGGCTGAACTCACGGGCCACGATCACCTTCTGCTGATTGCCGCCCGACAGGCTGCTGGCCGGGATGGAGATGCTCGGCGTACGCACGTCGAACTGCTCGACCAGCTTGGTCGTGGCCGCCCCGGCGGCGCCCCAGTCCATGACGATGCCCTTCGAGTAGGGCGGGTCGTAATACCTGTTGAGGATCATGTTCTCGGTCACGGTGAAGTTCATCACCAGCCCGGAGCGCTGCCGATCCTCGGGTATGTGGGCCACACCCCGTCGGTGGATGCCGCGGGGATGCTCGGCGGTCACGTCTTCGCCGCTCAGCTCCACCGTTCCCGAGGCGGCCGGGCGCATCCCGGTGAGCATCTGGACCAGCTCGGTCTGACCGTTGCCCTGGACGCCGGCGATCCCGACGATCTCGCCGGCCTTCACCTCGAACGACAGGCCGTTCACCGTCATCTGATCGCGATCGTCGGCGACGAAGAGGCCCTCCACCTTGAGCACCATGTCGCCCGAGGCCGCCGCGCTCTTGCTTACAACCAGATCGACGGGGCGCCCGACCATCATCTCGGCGAGGGCCTCCTGGGTCGTATCGCCCGGGGCGGTGTCTCCCACGACCTTGCCGCCTCGGAGCACGACGATCCGATCCGAGACCTCGAGCACCTCTTTGAGCTTGTGGGTGATGAAGATCACTGCCTTGCCGGCATCGCGCAGGCCGCGAATGATCTCGAAGAACTCCTCGACCTCCTGCGGGGTGAGCACTGCGGTGGGCTCGTCGAAGATCAAGAACTCCGCCTCGCGAAACAGCACCTTGATGATCTCGACCCGCTGCTGGATCCCCACCGGGATCTCCTCGACGATGGCGTCGGGATCGACCTCGAGCCTATACCGGGCGGAGATCTCGCGAACTTCGCGAGCGGCCTCCTTCATGTTCATGATCCCGGCCACCCTGGTCGGCTCGACGCCGAGAACGACGTTCTCGGTGACCGTGAACACCGGAACGAGCATGAAGTGCTGGTGCACCATGCCGATCCCGGCCTCAATGGCGTCGCCCGGCCCGGCGAAGTGGCGCCCCTCACCGTCGATGATGATCTCGCCCTCGTCGGCCGAATAGAGGCCATAGAGGATGTTCATGAGGGTCGTCTTGCCGGCGCCGTTCTCGCCGAGCAGGCCGAGGATCTCGCCGGATCGAGCGGTGAAGTCGACCGAGTCGTTGGCGAGGACTCCGGGGAATCGCTTGGTGATCCCTCGCAGCTGCAACTCCAAGGCGGTCTCCCCGGTCCATGTCCAGACGGTCGGCAGGACACTAGACGAAAGGATCCCCCCGTTGCCGGGGGGATCCTCCCAATCGTTGGTTGGCGTCTAGCGACTAGCCAGCAACGCTCACTATTTCGGCAATGATGTCCAGCCGGAGCTGCTCAATCTCAGCCTTCAACTCATCCGGAACTCGATCCTCGAATGCGTGATACGACGTAATGCCCACACCATTGTTGGCCAACGTGCCCAGGTACTGGTTGCCCACCGTCCCGAGGACCACGATGTTGTTGATCGTGTTGAACACGGAGATGTCCATGTTCTTGAGTACCGAAGTGATGATGATGTCGCCGAACTCGGTCGTCTCGAAACCATCCGCGTCAACCCAGATCAGCTTGGCATCGCCGCCTGCGGCGTTGAATTCATCGATAGCCGCACCGGTGCCCAGGCCCACGGGACCTGCAACCGGAAGGATGATGTCGGCACCCTCGTCGAGGAGGTTCTGCCCGAAGGCACGGCCGTCCTCCAACGAAGTGAAGTTGTCGGTGAACAGGCCGTCGGCGCCGTCCCAACCTTTCACCTCCGTCGAGGTGCCCTTGACCGAGTCGTAGTAGGCGGCCCCGTTGCGGAAGCCGTCCATGAAGATCGTCACCGGGGGGATGTTGATTCCGCCGAAGGTTCCGATCACGCCGGTCTCGGTCATGCCTGCCGCGAGATAGCCGGCCAGGAAGGTGGCCTCGTCGGTCTGGTAGGTCAGGCCACGGACGTTGGCAACCATATTCCCGTCGGCGTCGAGCCACGGGGCGTCCGGGAACACTGGGAAGTCGATGATGGCAAAACGAGCATCCGGGTTCGCCACGGCGGCGGCTCCGGTGTCGTCGGCGAGCAGGAAGCCCACGGTGACGATCAGGTCGCAGCCCTGGGCGATGAACGCATCGATGTTGGGGCGGTAGTCCGTCGCGTCGGTCGACTCGAGGAACTCGATCTGCACCCCGAGCTCGGCTTCGGACAGCAGCATGCCGTTCCACGCCGTCTCGTTGAAGCTGTCGTCGTCGATACCGGCCTGGTCGGAGACCATGCAGGCGAGGGGAACCGGGCCCGGCGCCATGGTCGGTTCCGGGGCAGCCGTCGTGGCCGGGCCAGCGGTCGTACCTGGGGCAGCCGTCGTCGCCGTCGTCCCAGCCGGTGCACCCGCCGTCGTGGTGGTGGCGTCGTCGTCACCGCAGGCGGCTACAACCAACGTAAAGGCTGCCAGCAGCGCAAGAAGGCTGAGGCGTCTCTTAAGCATTTGAATTTGCTCCTGTACGTGTAGTCGGATGAGATTCCCATAGGGAACCGGACCGGGAGTCTAGACGCCCCTGACGGCCCGCTGCCGGGGAGGAAGGTGTCACCAGTCACCAGTCACCAGTCACCAGTCAGATTTTCCCACTTCCCTGGCCGGAGACTCGACCAGTAGCCAGCCACCAGTCACGCCAGCAATCGCCTCGCTCCGCTCGGCGGGCAATCACCTGTGGGCAATCGCCAGCGGGCAATCGCCAGCGGACAATCGGACGGCGCTTTGGCCGGGAACTGGAAACTCGACGGCGCGCCCAGGACACTCCGGCAGACGCATCGACCACGCCTCACGAGACCAGGTCTGGCACTGGAAACTCGACGGCACTCCCGAGACCCACTGGCAGACGCGTCGATCACGCCTCAGCAGAACCACGCCTGGCACTGGAAACTCGACGGCGGGCTCACGGGAGCCGGGCAGGCGCGTCGACCACACCTCGCAAGACCACGTGTAGTACGGGTGACTGCGTTCGAGCCAAAGGCTCGAACGCTGATTCGAGCAAAGCTCGAATCAGCCCTCGCTCTCGGCGAGCTCCATGTCGGGGTGATCCGGGGTCTCGACCGACGAAAACGCCAGCTGACCCTCCTCCTCGCCATCCAGGTCGACGACAACCGTCGAGTTGGCCGGGAACTCCCCGAAGAGGACCTTCTCCGACAGCGGATCCTCGAGCAGGCGCTGAATCGCCCGGCGCAGCGGCCGCGCCCCGAGAGAAGGGTCGTATCCCTTCTCGGCGAGTAGCACCTTGGCATCATCGGTGAGCGCCAATTCCAGCGCCTGCGACTTGAGCTGCTCCCGCACCCGCTCCAGCATCAGGTCGACGATCGCCTTGACCTCGTCCATCGTCAGCTCGTGGAAGACGATCACCTCGTCGATCCGGTTGAGGAACTCCGGACGGAACGCCTTTTTGAGCGCGTCGGTCACCTTCTCCTTGATCTTCTCGTAGGAAAGGGCCTCGGAATCTGCGGCGAAGCCGATCGACGTCTTCGTGAGATCCTGGGTGCCCAGGTTCGAGGTCATGATGATCACCGTGTTTTTGAAGTCCACGGTGCGGCCCTGAGCATCGGTGAGCCGTCCGTCCTCGAGGATCTGCAGGAGGGTGTTGAAGACGTCGGGATGGGCCTTCTCGATCTCATCGAAGAGAACGACGCTGAACGGCTTGCGGCGCACGGCCTCGGTCAGCTGGCCGCCCTCGTCGTACCCGACGTAGCCGGGAGGGGAACCGACGAGACGACTCACCGTGTGCTTCTCCATGTACTCGGACATGTCGAGCTGGATGAGGGCGCCTTCGTCGCCGAACAGGAACTCGGCAAGTGCCTTGGCCGTCTCGGTCTTCCCGACGCCCGACGGGCCCAGGAAGATGAAAGAGCCGGCGGGACGCTTCGGGTCCTTGAGGCCTGCCCGGGTGCGGCGGATGGAGCGGCTCACGGCCTCGATCGCCTCGTGCTGACCGACGATGCGCTTGTGCAGCTCGTCTTCCATGCGGAGCAGCTTGGCCGTCTCCTCCTCGGTGAGGCTCTGCACGGGAATCCCGGTCCACTGGGCGAGGACCTCGGCGATCTGCTCCTCGTCGATTATCGACGAGATGATGTCGTCGCTGTCGCCAAGCTCGGCCTCGCGCTCGGCCCTCTCGGCGAGCAGCGAGCGCTCCTTGTCGCGCAGCTGGGCGGCACGCTCGAACTGCTGCGACTGGATGGCCTCTTCCTTTTCGATCCTGATCGAAGCGAGCCCGTTCTGGATCTCCTCGAGTTCCGGTGAACCGGGGCGGCGATGGATGCGCATGCGGCTCCCCGCCTCGTCGATGAGGTCGATCGCCTTGTCGGGCAGTTGGCGGTCGGCGATGTAACGGTCGGCCAGGTTGGCCGCACTCACCAGCGCATCGTCGGTGTAGCTGGCACGGTGGTGAACCTCGTACTTCTCCCGCAGACCGGTGAGGATCTGGATCGTCTCGGCCACGTTCGGCTCGTCGACCTGGATCGGCTGGAAGCGACGCTCCAGGGCAGAGTCTTTCTCGAGATACTTCCGGTACTCCTCGAGGGTGGTGGCGCCGATGGTCTGGAGCTCGCCCCGCGCCAGCATCGGCTTGAGGATGCTCGCCGCGTCGATGGCGCCCTCGGCGGCACCGGCGCCGACCAGGGTGTGGATCTCGTCGATGAACAGGATGATGTCACCCCGCCCCTTGATCTCCTTGAGCACCTTCTTGAGGCGCTCCTCAAAGTCTCCCCGGTAGCGCGACCCGGCGACGAGCGCACCCAGATCCAGCGTGTAGATGTGCATCCCTTTGAGGGTCTCCGGCACGTCGCCCCCCACGATCTTCGTGGCCAGACCCTCGACGATGGCGGTCTTGCCGACGCCCGGCTCGCCGATCAGCACCGGGTTGTTCTTGGTGCGCCGGGAGAGGATCTGCATGACCCGCTCGATCTCGCGATGACGTCCGATGACCGGATCCAGCTTGCGATCTCGGGCGTACTGCGTGAGGTTGCGGCCGAACTGGTCGAGCACGGTGGAACCGGACGAGCTCTCACCGCGACCGCGCCCACCGGAGGATGCCGGCTCGCCGCCCTCGTCGCCCTCGCCCTGAGCGCCCGAGAGGGACTGGATGACCGACTGGCGGACCTTGTGGAGCTCTGCGCCCAGCTTCTGCAGCACCTGAGCGGCGACGCCTTCGCCCTCCCTGATCAGTCCGAGGAGGATGTGCTCGGTACCGATGTAGTTGTGTCCGAGCTGCAAGGCCTCGCGCAACGAGAGCTCCAGCACCTTCTTGGCCCTGGGAGTGAACGGGATGTGGCCGGTCGGGGCCTGGGCCCCCTGGCCGATGATCTCGACCACCTGGCTCCGCACCGACTCGAGTGAGATACCCATGCCTTCGAGAGCGCGAGCGGCGACGCCCTCGCCCTCGTGGATCAGTCCGAGGAGGATGTGCTCGGTACCGATGTAGTTGTGGTTGAGGAGGCGAGCCTCCTCCTGCGCCAGAACGACGACTCTTCTAGCCCTGTCGGTGAACCGTTCGAACACTCCGTTACCCCTGTTACGTCAATGGCGCCCTCGTGCGGTGGCGCCTCCGCAACTATAGCGGTGGCCTGTATCAAGCCCTGACCGGGTTTGTGCACCCATAACTCCCTTTTCGGCGCGCTTGTTCCGGAGCTGAAGCAGCGCTTCGGCGACTGAGTCGCCGAAGCGGCTGTCCGTTCCGGACCGAGCCACGATCGAGCGTACCGACGCGCCTACCGACGTCTTGTTCGACCGTCAAGCGAGTTCTCCGTTGCCCGACTCCCGAATCCCAGCATGAGAGCCTACGGAAAACGGAAAACTCGACGGCGCTCACGCAGACGGAAGGCAGGCGCGTCTGCCCCCTCAACAGGGCGCCCGGTCTGGCACGGGAGACTCGACCCCACCCAAATGGAGGGCGAGGCAGGCGCGTCGACCACCCCTCACCGGCACCACGTCTGGAACTGAAAACTCGACGGCACTCTCACGAACTCGGGGCAGGCGCGACGACCACGCCCCACAGGAGCACGCCTGGCACGGGAGACTCGACCCCACCTAGATCAAGACTCCGGCAGACGCGTCGACCACGCCCCCCAAGACCACGTCGGGCTACAGGTACCATCTGCACAGGATGGAGCCACCCCCGATCCGCGAGCTGGTGCCGATCGACCGAGTCTGGTCGCGGCTCGAGCAGGTGGAGGAGCGGTTGATGGAGGCCACGACCTCGGACGATCCCTTCCTGACCGAGGTTGCCCAGCACCTGTTGAGGGGAGGCAAGCGCTACAGACCTTTGCTGGCTCAGGTCACCGCCGAGATCGGGCGAGCGGAAGGCGGCGATCCGGTCGAAGCGGGCGTCGCCGTGGAACTCGTCCACCTGGGGAGCCTCTATCACGACGACGTCATCGATGAGGCGGAGAGCCGGCGGGGCCGCACCTCGGTCAACGACAACTGGACCAACACGATTGCGATCCTCGCCGGTGACTTCCTACTGGCCCGCGCCTCCGAGACCGCGGCACCGCTGGGAACGGAGGCGGTCGCTCTCCTCGCCCACACCTACGCGCTTCTCTGCGAGGGCCAGATCCTCGAGCTGCAGCTGACCGACGACTTCAACCACGGGCCGGACCGTTACTTCACCGTCATCGAAAAGAAGACGGCCAGCCTGATCCGGACGGCGGCCCGACTGGGAGCGATGGCCGGCGGAGCCGATCCGGCCTCGATCGAGGCGGCCAGCACCTGGGGACACGAAGTGGGCCTCGTCTTCCAGATGACCGACGATGTCCTCGACCTCGTGGCGACCGAGGACTTCCTCGGCAAGCCGGCAGGATCCGACGTCTACGAGGGAACGCTCACCCTGCCGGTGCTCTATGCCCTGGAGTCGGACGACGGTGACCGGATCCGCTCGCTGCTCGGCTCGGGCAAGCCCCACGAGGCCGTCAGCGTCGAACAGGTGATCGAGATCGTTCGCGCCGGCGGACACATCGAGCGCGCTCTGAAGGAGGCCGAGGAGCACATCGCCCTCGCCGCCGCGGCGGCGGAGATGCTGCTCGACGGAGAGGTGACGAAAATCCTGCAATCCCTGGGCGATTACCTGCTCGACCGGGTGGGGACGGCCCGGGCGGCCTGATACCGAGGCGTGAGGCCCGAGTTTCCAGTTCCAGACGTGTTCTTGCCAGATCGATGGAGCGCGCCCGGCGTTTTCGTGTTGCGGCGCCGT
The DNA here is from genome assembly GCA_036478235.1 of Acidimicrobiia bacterium. Lineage (GTDB taxonomy): Bacteria > Actinomycetota > Acidimicrobiia > Spongiisociales > UBA11373 > JACZWZ01. Next base: position 33,816 of record JAZGDZ010000018.1, read on the forward strand.
CGAGTCTCCAGTCTCCAGCCAGAACGTGACCAATGCTTGCTGGTGACTGGTGACTGGTGACTGGTGACTGGTGACTGCGTTTTCATACTGTCTGTGTCTGATACCCAATGCCCGATGCCGGACACCCGACACCCGACGCCCGAAACCCGATTGCCCGACGCGATTGCCCGGAGTTGGCGCAAGCCGACGACGATTGCCCGCCGAGCGCAGCGAGCGATGAGCGGTCGGATATCAGATGCCGGATGTCTGATGCCTGACACCCGAACCCGATGGGCGTCCGGCTACCCCTCAGGCCTCATGTGGGGAAACAGGATCACCTCTCGGATCGACTCTTCGCCGGTGAGGAACATCACGAGCCTGTCCACCCCGAGGCCCATCCCGCCCGACGGGGGAAGGCCGTATTCGAGGGCCCGAACGTAGTCCTCGTCCATGGGATGAGCCTCCTCGTCACCGGCGACCCTGGCCGCAGCCTGGGCCTCGAAGCGGCGACGCTGCTCGACGGGATCGTTGAGCTCGCTGAATGCATTCGCCAGCTCCATCCCGGCGACGATCACCTCGAACCGTTCCACCACCCCATCCCGAGACCGGTGCGACCGAGCCAGCGGTGAGATCTCCTCCGGAAAGTCGAGGACGATCGTCGGGTCCCACAGCGTCGGCTCGACGACCGTCTCGAAGGCCTCGGCGGCGAGCTTGCCGACGCCCCATGACTCATCGACGTCGACCCCGGCTGCGGATGTGGAGGCCCTGGCATCGTCCAGATCCATCCGCGGCCCCCACTCGATCCCGGTGGCTTCGGACACACTGTCGAAGTAGTCGACGCGGGTCCACGGGGCGGCAAACGACAGGGGCCGGTCCCCAAAGCGCAGAGCGGTGCCGCCTGCCACCGCCTCGGCGGCCTCGGTCACGAGGGATTCGGTGAGATCGATCATGTCGGTGTAGTCGCCCAACGCCTGGTAGACCTCGAGCATCGTGAACTCCGGGTTGTGGCGGGGGGACACGCCTTCGTTGCGGAACACCCGCCCGATCTCGAACACGCGCTCCATTCCTCCGACGACAAGCCGCTTGAGGTGAAGCTCGAGGGCGATCCGCAGGTACATGTCGGCGCCGAGTGCTTCGTGGTGGGTGGCGAACGGCTTGGCAACGCCGCCGGTGGGGAGGGCGTGCAGGGTCGGCGTCTCTACCTCGACGAAGCCGCGCCGGGACAGAGATTCTCGAAGTGCGGTGACCGTGGCGATACGGGCCGCGGCGACGTCGCGGGCTCGCTCGTTGACGATCAGGTCCACGTAGCGCTGACGGTGCCGCTGCTCGACGTCCTTCAACCCGTGCCACTTCTCGGGCAGAGGGCGGAGCCCCTTGGCGAGCAGCGTGAAGGCTTCGACCCGAACGCTCAACTCGCCGGTCTTCGTGGTCATCACCTCGCCTTCGGCTCCAACCCAGTCGCCCACGTCGAGGTCGGTGAAGTCGGCGAACCCCTCGTCGAGCCGGCCGGCCTCGGCAAACAGCTGGATGCGGCCGGACTGATCCTGGAGCACACCAAACGCCAGAGAACCTATCTCGCGCATCCCCATCAAGCGGCCGGCCACGATCACCCGCTCTCCGGTCGACTGTTCGGCCCCGAGATCGGTGAACCGCTCGTGGAGATCGCCGGCGAGAGCGGTCCGATCGAAGCGGTATGGGTAGGGCTCGGCACCTGCCGCCCGCAGCGCGTCGACCTTCGCCAGCCGAGTCGCGGTCAAGCGATTGTCGCCGAGCGGCGAGCGCTCCATTTTCACTCCTCGAGGTTCATCTCGTAGATCAGGCGCAGCCCATCGAGTGTGAGCGTCTCATCCACGGGGCCGATCGTGCGGCAGTGGGGCACGATGGTAGAGGCGAGGCCCCCCGTGGCCACGACCGTTGGATGGCCGCCCAGGTCGGCGATGATCCGCTCGACTATGCCGTCGACGAGCCCGGCGTGCCCATAGATCAGCCCGCTCTGGATGGCTTCCACCGTGTTCTTGCCGATGGGGGCGCGCGGCACCTCCAGATCGACCCGTCGCAAAGCCGCGGTGGCATCGATGAGAGCGGACTGGGAGACCTCGAGGCCGGGGGCGATGGCTCCGCCGACGTAGGCGCCGGAGGCATCCACCACGTCCATGTTGGTGGAGGTGCCAAAGTCCACTACGACGACCGGAGTCCCGTACTTGGCGGAGGCGGCCACCGAGTTCACGACGCGGTCGGCGCCGACCTCCCGAGGATTGTCGATGTTGATCGGGAGCCCGGTGCGAGTCCCCGGTCCGACGACGACCAGAGGCCCGTCGACCATGTCCCGGGCGACCTCGATCATTGCCTGTTTGGCGGTGGGAACGACACTCGACAGAGCAACCCCGTGCACCTCCTCGATGTCGTAGCCGTCCTGACGGAGCAAGCCGGCCAAGAAGAGGCGGTACTCGTGAGCCGTACGCTCGGGGACAGTGGACAACCGCCAGGAGTCGACCAGTTCACTCCCCTCGAACAGGCCCATCACGGTCTGGGTGTTTCCGACATCGATGGCGATGAGCAACTCAAATCCTCCCGAGCATCGAAGGGCCTTCGAGCCGGGTTCCGAGATCGGCCGACCCGTCCGGCCACAGTACGACGTTGTCGATGAGCCGCACCCCACCAACATGGGCGGCAACCGCCAGGAAGGCTTCCCGGTCGAGGACGTCGATCGGTTCGGCCTCCGCGGCGTCGGCCAGGGTGACGTATTCGAGCCGGGCCCCACCGGCCCCGACCTCATCGGCGACGATCGACTCCAGCGCGCCGGCCGACCTCTCGCCGTCGGCGACGGCTGCGGCGGCGGCAAACAGCCCGCCCGACAAGGTGAGGGCCTCGGCCCGCTGGGCACTGTCGAGGAGCACGTTGCGACTGGAGATGGCCAGACCGTCCTCGGCGCGAACCGTTGGGACGCCCACGATCTCGACCGGGAAGGACAAGTCAGCGGTCATCCGCCTGACCACCGCCAGCTGCTGGGCGTCCTTGCGGCCGAACACGGCAACGGCGGGCCGGATGGCGGCGAAGAGCTTGGCGACCACCGTGGCGACACCCTCGAAGTGTCCCGGTCGATACGCCCCCTCCATGCCGTCTGCGACGCCATCCACCCTGATGCGGGTCCGGGGAGGCGTTGCATACATCTCCTCGAGCGATGGAGCGAAAAGCAGATCGACCCCGGCAGATTCGGCGATTGCGGCGTCTCGGTCCAGGTCGCGCGGGTACCTGTCGAGGTCGCCGGCCTGAACGAATTGGAGCGGGTTGACGAAGAGGCTCATCACGACGACATCCGAGGTCTCCCGGGCCAACTCGACCAGCGACAAGTGTCCTTCGTGGAGGTACCCCATCGTCGGAACCAGGGCCGCAGGCGCTCCCCCCAACTCGGACCGAACGCCGGCGAAGGAGTCGAGAATCCTCACTCGAGCACCTCGGACATCACGTCCTCGGTCCCGGCGGTCCTGGCCGTACTGCGGCCGAAGGCCTTGAAGGTGTCGAGCAGATCGGGTGTGGCGCTGGCCACGGCCTCCAATTGGGCGCGCACCGTCCCCACGTCGCCGCGGGCGATCGGGCCGGTCAGGGCGGCAACCGGCCCCAGCTTGGCCGAGTTGGCCACCACGGCTTCGACCAACGGGGAGGCGGCGGCGAAAGGTACACCGGCGGCCTCAAACAGCCGCTCTGCCATGGCGAGGGCGGCAAGCGGGAAATTGGCGGCAGCGGCGGCGGCGGCGTGATACAGCGGCTTGACCTCGTCCTCCAACTCGAACGGATGCATGCCGATCGACCTGGCGAGGGCGAACAGTCGATCGGCCAGAAAGTCGTCGGAGGCCGTGACTGCCACCCAGGCTCCTTCAAGCCGGGCTGCGCCGGCCCTCGGATCCGGGAGGGTCTGCAGAGGGTGAAAGGACCCGACCATCGGCCCCTGAAGCGAGCCCAGGGCGGCCACCGGAGTCAGGCCCGACAGGTGCACGGCTCCGGCGACGTCGGCGACGGCATTGGACAGACGACCGGCGACTTCGTCGATGGCGTCGTCCCGCACCGCGATGACCAGCAAATCGGCGGCGGGAAGGTTGCCTTCCCAGGAGAGTACGACCGTGTCGAGCATCGCCGCGGCCGAGCCGGCCACGGCGTCATCCCTCGCCAGCACGCCCACGATGCGATGCTCGGCGCCGATCAGACGATGCGCAAGCGAGAGACCCGCCCGGCCGGGTCCGACGAGGATGAGATCCATGGAATGTTCCAGTCCGTAGTACCAGACGGGTCGGAGTTTAAGGGGTCCAACGCGTCTGCCCGACTCGAGACGAAGGTTGGGTCGAGTCTCCAGTACTAGACCTGATATGGCTGCAATGTGGTCGACGCGTCCGCCCGGCTCTTGACAGCGCGGATGTCGAGTCTCCAGTCTCCAGTCAGAGTGTCGGCCGATTGCCCGCAAGCGATCGCCCGCAAGAGCGATTGCCCGCAACAGCGATCGCCCGCCGAGCGCAGCGAGGCGATTGCCCGCAAGAGCGATTGCCCGCCGAACGCAACGAGGCGATTGCTGGTCTGACTGGTGACTGGTGACTGGCGACTGGCGACTGGCAACTGGGCTACGGTCTCCGCCATGTCACTCCTCGACCACGACCAGATCGTCATCAACCAGAAGGCCAAGCTCATCGAGTTGACCAACGAGTACGCCATCCGCGACACCGAAGGCAACGACATCGGTGTCATCCGCCAAGAAGGCCAGAGCAAGATGAAGAAGCTGGCACGCTTCGTCTCTTCGCTCGACCAGTTCATGACTCACGCATTGTCCGTGTATCAACCCGACGGATCGAAGGTCCTCGAGATCATCCGACCGCGCAAGATCATGAAGTCGACGGTCGAGGTGGCCGACGGCACCGGCGCCCGGCTGGGCACGATCCGCCAACAGAACATGATCGGCAAGATCAACTTCGGACTCCACGACACGACCGACCAGAAGATCGGAGAGATCCGGGCCGAGAACTGGCGAGCTTGGAACTTCTCGATCGTCGACGTCGCCGGGCAGGAAGTCGCCCGTATCACCAAGACCTGGGAGGGTCTGGCCAAGACGATGTTCACCACCGCCGACAACTACCTGCTCGACGTCAAACCGGAGTGTCAGGGCACGCTGCGGTGGCTCGTGTTCGCCTCCGCCGTCTCGGTCGACCTCGCCCTGAAGCAGGACGCGCGGGGGCTGGGCTAGACCTGATCCGGATCGAGGCTTATCGACGCGCCTGCCCTCTTCGCGATAGATCGCCGTCGAGTCGCCAGTACCAGACGTGATGCACGATCACAGGATGACGCGCCTGCCGGTCTTGTGAACGACGTGAGATCGAGTCATCCGTTCCAGCCGTGCTGCCGATGAGCGCTCTTGGACGCGCCTACCGAACATTCGATAGATGTGAGGTCGAGTTTCCCGTTTCCCGAAACCGCCGCGAGAGCTCCCCTTGCCAAAGGCTAATGGCCAAGGGCTAATGGCCGCGAACGAAGCGAGGCGATTGCCCCCTGACTGCGATCGCCCGCCGAGCGCAGCGAGGCGATTGCCCGCAAGAGCGATTGCCCGCAAGAGCGATTACCCGCCGAGCGCAGCGAGGCGATTGCCCCGTGACTGCGATTGCCCGCAAGAGCGATTGCCCGCCGAGCGCAGCGAGGCGATTGCCCGCCGAGCGCTGCGAGGCGATTTCTGGTCTGACTGGTGACTGGTGACTGGTGACTGGCTCACCACTTCAGTCCCGTCCGCACCGCCTCCTGATCCGCCACCGCGGTCAACAACTCCTCCACCAGGCCGGCACCCGGTATCTCGACGGAAGGCCACGCTTCGGCCAGCGGGGCCAGCACGAAGCGCCGCTCGGTCATGCGGGGATGCGGCACGGAGATCCCGTCGCCGACGATGACCGCGTCGCCGTACAGCAACAGGTCGAGATCGATCGGCCGCGGTCCCCAGCGCTCGCGACGCTCCCGACCGGCCGCCTTCTCGATATCGCGGCAGCGCTCCAGGAGGTGACGCGGCCCAACCACGGTGTCCAGCACGACGACTGCGTTCAGGTAGTCGGGCTGCTCGGGACCGATCGGATCCGTCTCCCAGATCGACGATCGAGCAACCACGTCGCCCTCCGACTCGAGAGCGGCAACCGCAGCGCTCAGATGCCCGAGACGATCCCCGACGTTGGACCCGAGGCCGATGGCGACCCGCGTGTCAGGCCCCGGCCGCTTCCGGAACGATCGCCCGCGCCTCGGGGCCGAGCGGGCGCTTGAGGATCTCCTGGATTGCGGCCACGGCAACGATCGGATCGTCGATCAATCCGCTGTGGACCAGGTAACCCGCGAGGACCCCGGCAACTGCGTCGTCGATGATGTCGCGGTGGATGAGCAGCACCGCCCCAGACGACCGCAACGCAACATCCATGGCGTCGAAGACCTTGCTGACCGTCTCGGGATCCAGATCGCCGAGCGGTTCGTGGTGGGCGGCGAATTCCGACTCCTCGTATGCCGCCATGTTCTGGTTCCCGTCGAGAAGGGACATCACGGACGTGATGCCCGCATTCTTGAGCCAGGTGATCTCCTCCTCGCGCCGCACCCGCCTGTGCTGGAAGCCGTAGCCCCCTATCCGCTCGGAAACGGCGAGCCGATCCTTAATCACCCAGGTGAACTCACGCGGTTCGAGACCGGTCATTGTCGAACGATAGCGTCGGCCACGCGCGCCCCTCGCAGCGCCATGACCACGCTGTGTGACCGGATGATCGACGCTCCGGCGGCGATCGCCAGCACATGGGCCGCGACGGAGGCGGGATCCCGCTCGCCGGGCTCGAGCGGACCGAGGATCTCGGAGATGAACGACTTACGCGATGCCCCGACGAGCACAGGACGTCCCGTCTCCCGAAGCCGTGCCACACCGTTTGCGAGCAGGTCCAGGTTGTGAGCCAGCCCTTTCCCGAAGCCGATTCCCGGGTCCAGGCAGATCGAGACCGGGTCGATGCCGGCGGCCACCGCCTTGGCCGAGGCGGCCCCGAGGAATCCGGCGACGTCTGCGACCACATCCTTGTACTGCGGATCCACCTGCATCGTCCGCGGCTCTCCCTGCATGTGCATGAGCACCACCCCGGACCCGGTGCGAGCAACGAGATCCGCCATGTCCGGATCACCGAGCGCGGTCACGTCGTTGACGATCGCAGCCCCGGCATCGACGGCAACGGACGCCACCTCGGCCTTCGACGTATCGATCGAGACCGCGATGTCCGCCTTGGCCAACGCAGTCACGACGGGCAACACGCGGTCGATCTCGACCTCCGCCGGCACCCGGGCCGCCCCGGGCCGCGTCGACTCGCCGCCGACGTCCACGACGTCCGCCCCGGCGGCAGCGAGCTCGAGCCCTCGAGCGATGGCCGCATCGACGTCGAAAAACAGCCCGCCGTCCGAGAAGGAATCCGGAGTGACGTTGAGCACCCCCATCACGAGGGTGTGGTCGGCATCGGACAGCGTTCTGTTCCCGATCTGCCATTCGACCGGCTCGTGTACGCGACGAAAGCTCAGGAGGGCGGTACCTCTTCGGTCGAGGTCTTGATCGCGGCGATCGAGGACCCGGTCGCGCTGCCGTTGGGCGCCTGGATCCTCATCGACCCGTCCGCGGCGTGCTGCCATTTGGGGACGTCGTGCAGAATCTCCCGCACCTCGTCGGCGTCGAGCGTCTCCTGTTCGATCAGCGCCTCGGCGATTCGGTCGAGTGCCTCGGCGTGGGTCGTCAGGATCGTGCGCGCCTCCTCGTGGGCCTGGGTGATCAGGTACCGGACCTCCTCGTCGATCATCGAGGCGACCTGGTCCGAGTAATCCTGATGCCTGATGTAGTCGCGTCCCAGGAACACCTCGCCGTCGGGCTTGCCATACTTCATCGGCCCCAACCGGTCGCTCATTCCGTACTCCATGACCATCCGGCGGGCCAACGTCGTCGCTTGCTCGATGTCATTCGACGCCCCGGTCGTCGGATCGAGGAACATGATTTCCTCGGCGGTACGGCCGCCGAGCATCATCGCCAGCTTGTCGACCATCTCGCTGCGACGCATGTAATTGCGGTCCTCGAGGGGAAGGGCCATCGTGTAGCCCCCGGCGCGGCCGCGAGGGATGATCGTTACCTTGTGGATCGGATCTGCATTGGGCAGGGCAAAGCCCACCAAGGCATGGCCTCCCTCGTGGTATGCGGTGATCTTCTTCTCCTCCTCGGACATGACCCGGCTGCGACGCTCGGGCCCGGCGATCACCCGGTCGACGGCCTCTTCGAGCTCGGCCATGCCGATGACTTCCTTGTCGCGACGCGCCGCCAACAGTGCTGCCTCATTGATCATGTTGGCCAGGTCGGCCCCGGTGAAACCGGGCGTCTGCCTCGCCAGCATGTCGAGGTCTATTTCGTCGGCGAGCGGTTTGCCCTTGGCGTGGACCCGCAGAATCGCACTCCGACCCTTGATGTCGGGGCGATCCACCACGATCTGACGATCGAATCGGCCCGGGCGCAAGAGCGCCGGATCGAGGATGTCGGGGCGGTTGGTGGCGGCGATGAGGATGACGCCGGTCTTGACGTCGAACCCGTCCATTTCGACCAGCAGTTGGTTGAGCGTCTGCTCCCGCTCGTCGTGCCCGCCCCCGAGGCCGGCGCCGCGATGTCGCCCGACGGCATCGATCTCGTCGACAAAGATGATCGCCGGAGCCTGAGCCTTTGCCTGCTCGAACAGATCGCGGACCCGGCTGGCGCCGACGCCGACGAACATCTCAACGAAGTCGGAGCCGGAGATCGAGAAGAACGGGACCCCAGCCTCTCCGGCCACCGCCCGCGCCAGAAGAGTCTTGCCTGTGCCGGGCGGGCCGTAGAGGAGTATGCCCTTGGGAATCTTGGCCCCCATCGCCCTGAACTTCTGCGGCTTGGCCAGAAAATCCTTGATCTCCTCGAGCTCCTCGACGGCTTCCTCGACACCGGCGACGTCCTGGAACGTGACCTTGGGCATGTCGCGGGTGATCTGCTTCGCCTTCGCCTTGCCGAACGACATGACCCGGTTGCCGCCTCCCTGCAGCCGGAGGAGTATGAAGATGAAGACACCGAAGATGAGGATGTAGGGCAGGATCGTCCCCAGGAACCATTGCAGCAGCGTCGGGTTCTCCGAGTCGGTGTCGACCTTCACCCTGTTATCGAGCAACAACGCGGTGAGATCCCCCTCGTAGCCCTCCGGGAAGGACGTCTCGAAGGTCGTAGTCCCCGACCCGTCGGTCAGTTCGCCCTCGACCACATTCGATTTCTGCTTGATGACGACCGAGGTGATGCGACCCGCCCGGACGTTCTCCTGAAGTTCATCGAGCGACATCTCGGTGGGTGCCGTGGCGTTGTTCACAAACGCGTTGACGAGCGTCACCCCCACCGTGATGACGATGAGATAGATGAGCATCGTGCGAACGGTGCGATTCACGTTTCTCCTCGGGCGATCATCGAGACCGTGGTGGCCTTCAGCGTCCCCATGGTATCGACGTGGCGGCGGTACGGCTGGAGTCCCTAGAACGTATCGAGCCGGGTACCGGCCTCAGCCAGAAAGCGCCCTCTGTTTTCATGGCTCTTCGCCTTACGGCTCATCGCGCTGCGGCCTGGGTCCCTTTCCAGGTCGCCGAGTCCGCGCCTACGGCGCGCCCTCCGTATCCATGGCTCTTCGCCATACGGCTCATCGCGCTGCGGCCTGGGTCCCTTCCCAGGCCGCCGAGTCCGCGCCTACGGCGCGCCCTCTTGGTCCCC
>JAZGDZ010000019.1:0-3556 GCA_036478235.1 Acidimicrobiia bacterium
ACGGTGCAGCCGAAAGCGACTCTGTGAGTCTTCGGGTTCAAGCTGCCCTCGTGATGATCGCAGGAGATGACCTCGCAGGCCACACCGGAGTCAGGGAGGCGACCGGGAGGTTCTCGTCCGCAATCGATCAGATTGTCGGCGGGGCCCTGGAGACGGCAACAGAGCAGGTCAAGGATCGGCATCCGCTAGTCGACGAGTTGGGGTTTGCCGTCATCGCCATGGGCAAGTGGGGCGCAAGAGAGCTCAACTACTACTCCGATATCGATCTCGTCTTTGTGCACACACCGGTCGAAGGGCAGGATTCGGAGAGCCGTAGTGCGGCGCTGGCCATCGCCGGTCGCCTCGTCTCGAGCCTGTCGGCACCCACCTTGGATGGGCCGGCGCTGCAGATAGACGCCGACCTGCGCCCCGAGGGCGCGATGGGCCCCCTGACGCGCAGCCTCGATGGCTACAGGTCGTACTACGCCAGATGGGGCGAGGCGTGGGAGTTACAGGCACTCCTCAAGGCCAGGCCCGCAGCCGGTGATGTGGATGTGGGTCGACGGTTCAGGGAAATGGCCGACCAGATCATCTGGGAGCGGGGCCTCGATGTCGATGCTCTCCGCAGCATCCGGCTTCTCAAGGCCCAGGCAGAGGATGCCGCATCCAGCACCGATCTCAAGCGGTCACGAGGCGGGATTCGGGATATCGAGTTCACGGTTCAGCTTCTTCAATTGGTTCACGGGAGGTTTGACCCCGACCTGCGTGTGCTGTCGACCCTCGATGCAATCGAAGCCCTCGGCGACCACGACTACATCGAGACCCACGAGGCCGAGAGTCTGACCGACGCATATATCTTCCTCCGCAACGTCGAGCACAGGATCCAACTCTGGGACCTTCGTCAGACCCATCAATTCCCGGCCTCTCTCGAGGCGAGGGAGCGAATTGGGCGAAGCCTCGGATTCACAACGGACCCGGCGGGAAACCTGGTTGCGCGTCTCGACGAGGTGAAACGGGAGGTGAGAGAGCTCCATGAGCGCCTCTACTTCCGACCCGTGCTCGATTCCCTGGTGGGTCTTCCGACCGCTCGTCTCGACCCGACCGAGGCAGCCCTAAGACTCGAGGCCCTTGGGTTCAGTGATGTCGTTGCTGCGGCCACCGCATTCGAGGAACTCACCGCCGGGCTGACCCGCAGGTCGAGAGTCATGCATCAGGCGCTTCCGCTCATGCTTGACTGGTTGTCTCAGTCCCCTGACCCGGACCTCGGGCTGAGCCAACTCCGGCTCCTCCTGGCTCACAGTCCGGATCACGGCGCCTTGGTGACACTGCTGCAGAACAATCCCGTTGCCGGTGAGCGCCTATGCATCCTCCTCGGCACCGGCAAGCTGCTCGGCGATCTGATCGACCGGATCCCCGAGTTCATCCCTCGCCTGGCCGACGACAAGCAGCTCTTGGATGTGCGGGATCGCCAGGATGCCACCGAGAGACTCCTGGGACTTCTCGACTCGAGACCCGATACCGACGCCAAGATCGGAACCATTCGCCGTTTCGTCCGCCGCCGAAAGCTTCGGATCGCTGCCCGCGATGTCCTGGGAGAAGCGCCCATGGAGGCAACGCTCGGCGCGTTGTCGGATAGCGCCGACGCCGCCATCACAGGGGCCCTCCACATCTTGACGCCAGAAGACCCGGGTGGTTTCGGGGTTATCGCCATGGGCAAGTGGGGTGGTCACGAACTGTCCTACGGCTCCGATGTCGACCTGATGTATGTGTTTGACGACGAGCACAGTCGGGATCGCGGTCTTCATCTGGCCACCGGACTGAGGAGGGTTCTCTCGGAGCCGAGCCGATATGGGGAGGCCTACGAGCTCGACGCCGATCTCAGGCCCGAAGGCCGCAAGGGCCCGATGGCGCGCTCCCTGGATGGCTTCCGCCGTTACTACGCGGAATGGTCCGAGCCCTGGGAGCTTCTTGCATTGGTCCGGGCACGGCCCGCTGCCGGTGATGAGGATGTCCTCGAGTCGTTCACGGCGATCACCGAACCGGTGATCTGGAGGGACCAACTGCCCGATGAGGTGGTTCGGGCGATTCGCTCGATCAAGGCAAGGGTGGAAGCCGAGCGAATACCACCGGGAGAGGACGCCGACTTCCATCTGAAGCTTGGCCCGGGCGGTCTGTCAGACATCGAGTTCCTCACCCAGCTACTGCAATTGAGACACGGCGGTGCCGTGCCGGAGCTGAGGGTCACCGGGACATTCCCGGCGCTCCACCGTCTCCGTGAGGCCGAGATCCTCTCGGCTGCCGCCTACGACTCACTGCACGATTCCTACCTCTTCTGTACCCGAGTCAGGTTGAGGCTCCACCTGCAACAGGGCAGCGTCTCGAATTCCCTCCCCACCGACCCGGATTCGACGGCTCGTCTCGCCGCGTCCCTCGGATTCGACAGGACGGCTGAGCTCCGGGAGCAATACCGTCGATACACCCGGCGGGCACGGCGCAGTTTCGAGCAGATCTTCTACGAGTGAGATTTCTCGTCAGGAGCGGCCGACCGCAGCAGCGACCAATCGCAGATAACCCATGAGAGCGTCGAACTCGTGGGGGAGCAAGGCCTGGCCACCATCGACGAGAGCCTCATGTGGATTCGGGTGAACATCGACCAGGATGCCGTCGGCGCCGGCCGCCACTGCGGCAAGGGCCAGGGGTAAAACCAGGTCTTTGCGACCTGCGGCGTGCGACGGGTCGACCATGACCGGTAAGTGGGTGAGGGATTTGGCCAGCGGCACCGCCGAGATATCAAGGGTGTTCCTCACCGAGCTGTCGAAGCCCCGAACTCCGCGCTCCACCATCACGATGTCGCTGTTCCCCTCGTTGGCGATGTACTCGGCGGCATCGATCCACTCCTCGATGGTGGCAGCCCTGCCACGTTTCAGCTGAACCGGCTTGGGCTGACGGCCAACCTCGCGAAGCAGGGCGTGGTTGGACATGTTCCTCGTGCCGACCCGGAGCATGTCTGCATACGAGCCGACAAGATCGACATCTCTTGGGTCGAGGACCTCGGCGACGAAGGGCAGGCCGGTCGTTGCCCGCGCCTCGGCCATGATCTCCAGAGCGGCCTTCCCCAACCCCGGGAACGAATACGGAGACGTGCGTGGCTTGAAGGCATCTCCCCTCAGGATGTGTGCCCCGGATGTCTTGACCGCCGCCGCCGTGGCAAAGAGTTGTTCCCGGCTCTCCACCGCGCAGGGGCCGGCGATGATCTTGACCGGACCTTCGCCGATCCTGACGTCACCCACCAAGACAACGCTGTTGTCCGACTTGTTCTCACGCCCGACCCTGCGTCCGCCTCGCACGACCGGCACCACACGCTCAACCCCGGGGAAGGCGGCCCAGGGCGCCTCGTCTCCAAGACGCACCTCGGTGGTGCCGTTGACGACAGTGTGGCCGTCCTCAGCGGAGATGTGGACGTCTGCGCCCAAGGCTCTGAGTTTCTCGGCGACCTGGGCAACCTCGTCGCCGGTCGCATCCGGGCGCATCACAATGATCATCAGAAAGAGATTGGAGGGGCTTCCACGCTAGCCGT
>JAZGDZ010000002.1:0-8637 GCA_036478235.1 Acidimicrobiia bacterium
CATCGTCCAGGCGCTCGTGTCGTTGGCGATAGTCGTCGGGATCTTCGTGGGGATCATGCCGCAGATCGCCGACTACGGCGAGGTGGGGGAAACGATCAAGGCGATGACGTTGCTGGAGGTGACGACGCTGATCCTGGTGGGGCTCTGGAACCTGGTCACCTATTGGTTCGTTCTCACGGCGGCGCTTCCCGGGTTGCGTCTTCGCGAAGCGGCGGTAGTCAATCAGGCGTCGACGGCTGTGTCCAACACCCTCCCCGCCGGCGGAGCGCTCGGGGTCGGGGTGACGGTTTCGACACTGACCTCCTGGGGCTTCACGATCCCGTCCATTGGGCGTTCGACGGTTGTGACCGGCATCTGGAACAACTTCGTCAAGCTCGGAATGCCCGTCGTGGCGCTGGTTCTGCTCGCCCTCGAGGGAGGGGTGACGCCCCCCCGGCTGATATCGGCCGCGATCGGCGTTGGTGCTCTCGTCGGAGCGGTGGTCGTGTTCGCCATGTTGCTCAAGAGCGACCGGCTGGCGCGGGCGGTCGGCCGCCGGATGGGCGGCCTCCTGAATCGAATGCTGCGGCTGGTTCGCCGGAAGCCGGTTTCCGGCATCGAAGACAGCGTCTCGAACTTCCGAACCGACACGATCGAGCTGCTGGCGACCCGCTGGATTCGGCTGACGCTCTCGACCCTGGTGAGCCATGTCTCGCTGTATCTGGTGTTGCTCATCGCCTTGCGCCATGTCGGGGTCGCTCAAGGGGACCTCACCTGGATCACCGTTTTCGCCGCGTTCGCCTTCATTCGGTTGATCTCGGCTCTCCCCTTGACACCCGGCGGCGTCGGCGTCGTCGAGGTCGGCTATGCCTTAGTGCTGACGATCGGGCTCGGCGATCTTCTCAGCGCCCAGGTGGTGGCGGCGATTCTCCTGTTTCGGGCGATCACCTATCTGCTGCCGATTCCGCTCGGTCTGATCGCCTACATGGTGTGGCGGGGCAACCAGAGCTGGAGGCTCTCCGTCGCCGAGCGAGCCATGAGGGCCGGTGCGTCGGCCGAGGTGAGCGACCCCGGCGCCGGATGAGAGGAGGCGAGGAGGGCGCTCCCTCCTCGGCCGGGGATGCCCGCTACCGGCGCGGTGTCAGCCGGATCCGATCGACTCGGTTGCGGTCCATGCGAATGATCTCGACTGTGTATCCGTCCAATTCAATGGTCTCTCCCGGATCGGGGATCCGACCGGCGAGATCCAGCACGAGACCGGCGATGGTCGTGTACTCCCCTGAGGGAAAGGTCGTCCCGACGGCCTCGGACAGATCCTCGACCGTCACCCTGCCGTCCACCATCCACTCCCCGGTGCCGAGTTGCAGGACGGCGGGTTCCTCCGGGTCGTACTCGTCCTGCAGTTCTCCGACGAGTTCCTTGAGGAGGTCCTTCGTGGTGACGAGCCCCTCGACGCCGCCGTGCTCGTCGGATACGAGCGTGAACGTGAAGCGTGAGGCCCGCATCTCCAGCAGCAGGTCGAGTACCGATTTCGTCTCCGGCACGAACACCGGCTTTCGGATGACGCGATGGATGTCGCTCGGGGTGGGCTCGTGAGGCATCCCCAGCAGGTCCTTGATGTAGAGGACTCCGAGCACATTGTCGAGGTCGTCCTTGATGACCGGGAAGCGGCTGTGCCCGGTGGCCGCCACCGCCTCCTTGACCTCGGCGAACGTGGTGGGTGAGGCGAGCGAATGGATCTCGATGCGTGTGGTCATGACGTCGCGCACGCTCAGGTCGGCCAGGCTGAACAGCGAGTGGATGATCTCACGCTCGGCGGTTTCGATGTCGCCGGACCGCTCGGCCAGCACCGATAGGGCCCGGATGTCGTCCTCGGTGACCCCGTTGGTGCCGTCTCCGACGCGAACGCCGAAAAGGCGCATGAGCCCACGGCTGATGGCCAGGAAGAACCGCGCTATGGGCCGCAACAGCCCGGTCATCCGCGACACAGTGGGGGCGACGAACAGCGAGTACCGCTCGGGGAACCTCGTCGCCAGGCTCTTTGGGGTGATCTCACCGATCACGAGGATGATCGACGTGACGGCTCCCGTGGCCGCCCATGGTCCCCAGTCCTCGCCCATGAGATCTATGAAGAGGACGGTGGCGACCGACGCCGCCAGGATGTTGACGAAGTTGTTGGCGACGAGCAGGGTGCTCAGCATCGCATCGGGGTTGCGGATGAGGGCATCGACGTGGCGGCCACGCCGATCGCTCTCCAGCAGCTGTTCGACCCGTTCCCGCTGGATGCCTACGAGGGCGGTCTCCGCGCCGGAGAAGAAGCCCGAGGCGAGCACACACACCGAGAGGATCACCAGGTAGGTGATCTGCAGCCCCGTCATGCGATGACCCTTCGGGCCAGGCTCCAGTCCCCAGTCTCCAGTCTCCAGATGCGCTGCAATTGGCGCCGGTTGCCGCTTGCCGGTTGTCGGCTCGTACTAGGAGGTTCTCCGCGGTCGGTCACGATGACTCCGTTGCACCCTCCAAGGCGGAATCGATCGTCCGACGCAGATCATCGGTGGAGAAGGGCTTACGCACCCAGGCGTCGGCCCCGGAACGGCCGGCCAGGAAGGCATCAGCATCCCGGTCGAGGAGGAGGACGATGGTCGGGCGACGTACCCCATCGGCGGCGGCGGCGTGGCGCACTGCCCGGGTCACGGCCATTCCGCCCATGCTGCCGACCTGGAAGTCGACGAGGATCACATCGGGTCTGGAGGCGGCGACGGCCTCGGCGACGGCGCGCGGATCATCGATCACCTTGATCGAGAATCGGGCCTCGGAAAGGGCGGCGTGCACGCCGCTGGCCACCCACGAGACGTCGGCGACCAGAAGGATGTCGGCCATGTGTTGGGGAGGGTAGTGCCTCAACAGGCAACTAGTAGGGGAGGGTGATCGATCCGGAAGCGGCCTCTCTACCATGCGGCCGTGCTCAGACGGATCGTGCTCTTCCTGGTCCTAGCGGTTGTCGGCCTGGCGCCGGCCGCGTCGGCCCGCGGTGGAGACCCCGGCGGGGTGGACGTGATCATCGTCTCGGGTTCTCTCGAAGGCCGGCTCATCGACTTCGTGATCGGCGAGATCGAATCGTCGGACGCGCAGGTCGTCGTCCTGCAGATCGATTCGGCGGCCACACTCGGCGGCGACATCGAGAGGCTCCTCACACTCGTCGCCGATCCGCCGGTGCCGGTTGCGGTGTGGGCGGGCCCCGACCCGGCGATTCTGGGTGGAGGGGCCCTTAGATTGCTGGCGGCGGCACCGATTCGAGGAGCGGCACCGGGCGTCGAGCTGGGTCCGGCGTCGCCTACCCGGGCCGGCGGCGCAGACGATTCCGCAGATGTGGCAGCGGCCCACCCCGACCTCCCCGCGGGGACGATCTCCGGACGAGTCGTCGTGGAGAACGACATGGACGGATTTCTCGACCTCGTCGAGCCTTCGATCGGCCAGTTCGTGGTTGGCCTAGACGGACGCGAAGCCACGATCGGCGAGACGAAGGTCGTCCTGGTGACGGCGCGAACAGAGGTGGTAGGAGGCATCGTCGCGGTCAAGCCCGCCGTCGAGGTCACCTTCATCGAGCCCGGGATCATCGACCGGACGATCAGGCTGGGTGCCGGGCCCGAGGCAGCCTTCTTCTTCCTGGTGGCCGGGCTCTCCCTCGTCGTGTTCGAGTTCTACGCGGCCGGACCCGGTGTGGCGGCAGCCGTTGCGGTCGTCGCCCTGCTGGTGGGCGGCTACGGGCTCGCAGTGCTCCCTGTCAGATGGTGGGCGGTCGCTCTGGTTCCGGTGGGCCTGGCGTTCTACACGATCGACTTCCAGCGCAACGACCTCGGGTGGAGGAGCATCCTGGGAACGGTGTCTCTGACCGTCGGGGGCCTCTTCTTCGTGGACGCAGCGCCGCAGATAGTCGTCTCGTGGTGGATCGTCGCCCTCATCGTGTTCGGCACCGCGCTCTGGTTCGGCTTTGCACTAACCACCATTGTCAGGGCCCGATTCTCCACGCAGACCATCGGGAGGGACCACTTGGTGGGACGGACCGGCAGGGCAGAGAGCCCGATCGAGCCGGACGGGACCGTCGTCGTGGACGGAGCTCGATGGAGGGCCCGGGCCTCGAGGGTGTCGGGAATCCGGCAAGGAGATGTCGTCGACGTGGTTGCCGTGGACGGCGTGGTGCTCGTGGTGAACCCCGTCGACGATTAGCCGGTCATTCCTGCCAGAAAATCCCTGGCGGGTCGGCGTGATCGCTGGTACCGTCCGCCGCCGCCGGAGCCGGGAGGAATCCACCGTGACCAATGTCGCCGCAATCGATCGTTCCTGGCAGGTGAAGGGATTGTGCCGCGGAAACCACTCCTATCTCTTCTTCCCTCCCAGCACCGTCGAGCGCAAGGAGGAGCGCGATCGGCGGGAGCTAAAGGCAAAGGCCATCTGCTCGGTGTGTCCGGTCAACGGCGATTGCCTCGAGTTCGCGTTGACGATCAAGGAGCCCTACGGCATCTGGGGCGGCCTCACCGAGACGGAGCGTCGCCAGGTCATTACCCGGCGGGCTGCTGCCCCCGTCTGACCCTTCGGGAATCTCCCTCCCTGATCGTCACCCCCTCGGCATCGAGCCACTCCAGCAGCGGGACGGCGTGCTTGCGAGTGATCCCGAGTGCATCTCTGAACTCGGCGACGGTAAACCCATCGGAAAGAGATTCGGCGCGGCGGCGAATCTCGGCAAGCGTCTTCGGGAGATAGAGCAGGGTCTCGGACACCTCGACCAGGTCGCCGCTGCGGATCAGCGCGTGGATCACCTCGTCGTCGAGCGCCAGCTCCTTGCGGCGGGGCGGACCGAGCCCGCCCGACTCGAGAGCGGTACGCGCCTCCTCCCACGCCGATCGGCTGGCCTCGTCGAGATCGACTCCGAACCCGACAACTCGGACGTCGGCTGCCACGGTCTCGAGCTCCTCCGAGGTCCCGACGAGTGCCTCGAGGTCGGCAACGGTCACCCCCAGGCGACCGGCGAGGCTCGCCTTCGGTATTCCCGGCCTTAGTGGGTTGTCGCGGTGATATCGCTCCGCCGCGGCCACCGCCCGACTTCGTAGCCGGACGACGTGGTCGTCGGAGAAGGCGCGATTGTTGGCGATGAGCGAGGCCCGGGGCGAACCGCCCCCGGTCTGCGCCGACAGATCGCTCAGCAACGCCGACCCGCGCACGGCGAGGAGGGCCGCGGCGGCCTCGTCCGGAATCCGGGCGGCGCGAAGTGATGGGAGCGAGGGAGTGATATGGCGAGCCCGACGCGGCGGAGCCGGGTCGAGCACGCGCCCTCCGGCGACGACCGCTCTCCGCCCGACCTCGCGCAGGATGAAGCGGTCCCCCACCTTGACCGGGAGGGGCGCGTCGACCTCCACCAGGGCGGCTCCCCGGCGCTCGAGGGTCTTCGACTCGAGCAGACGGAGGCGGGCCGGCCAGGCGCCACTTCCCAGATGAAGGTGGAACGACCCGCGCTCACGTACCGGATCTTCCAGACCGCGCACGGTAGAGAGGTCGGCGGTGAAGCGTTTGGTCGTGATCCAGTCACCCTCCCTGCCGAACATTGCTCCCCGCTCCACCGACTCTCGCTCGATTCCGACGATGTTGAGCGCGGCGCGGTTACCGGGATCGACTCGATCCAGCGATCGCTCGTGGGATTGCACGGACCTGACTCGGCCGGTCGTGCCGCCTGGGAACAATGCCAGCGCATCGTCGACCGCCACCGGACCGTCCACGAGCGTTCCGGTGACGACGGTGCCCACGCCGGAGATCGTGAACGACCGATCCACCCAAAGGCGGGGACGACCGGTGTCGGACGCCGTCCACCCCGAGAGAGCGGAGTCGAGCGCGTTCTTGATCTGATCGATCCCGCGGCCTTCGGTGGCCGCGGTCGGTATCACCGGCGAGCCCTCGAGGGTGGTCCCGACGAGGCGGTCGTCCACCTCGAGGATCGCCAGTTCGAGGGTGTCCTCGTCCACGAGATCGGCCCGGGTCAATGCGATCACGCCCCGATCGATTCCGAGCAGGTCCAGCACCTCCAGGTGCTCTTCGGATTGGGGCATCCAGCCTTCGTCGGCTGCCACGACGAAGAGGGCCACGGAAATGGCGTCGATCCCGGCGAGCATGTTCTTGATAAACCGCTCGTGTCCGGGAACATCGACGAAGCCGGCCGCGATCCCCGACGGAAGAGTCGTCCAGGCAAACCCGAGGTCGATCGTCAGACCGCGCCGTTTCTCCTCATCCCAGCGATCGGGATCGCGGCCGGTGAGCGCCTGCACCAACGTCGACTTGCCGTGATCGACGTGGCCTGCGGTCCCGACTACCGGCATACGATGGAGAGAGACTCGGCCAGGCGTCGATCGTCATCCAGATCGACGCCCCTGAGGTCGACGATGAGCCCGCGATCATCCCGGCGGGTCACAATCGGAACGGGTCGGTCGAGCATCCCTCGCCATAGTGCCTCCACATCACCCGGGATCAGGATCATCGGGCCGGGGATGCCCTTGCCGGGAACCGTGCCGGCGCCGGGCAGGGAGCGATCCTCGATGACGGAGGCTTTGACCACAGCGGCGGCAATGAGGGCTTCGGATCTGGCCAACAGAGGCTCGAAGTCGAGGCCGGCCATTCTCCAAAACGGTATCTCGTTCCCTCTGCCCGCGGCGTACATCTCGAGCGTGATCGCCAGGCTGTCGAGGGCGGGGCCGGCGATGCGCACGGCGCGGGCTATCGGGTGGGAACGCATCACGTCGATGGCGTCGGAGCGTCCCACCGCGATACCGGCCTGGGGACCGCCCAGCAGCTTGTCGCCTGAGAACAACACCACGGAGGCGCCGTCGGAGACCGTCTGGCGGGCAGCCGGCTCCTCGGCCAGCCACTCCGGCGGAGGCCCGTCGAGCCAGGGAACCCGGCCGTCGAGGAGACCGCTGCCGATGTCGGCGATTAGGTAGATCCCGCGTTCGGCAGTCAAAGCCCCCAGTTCCCGATACGTGGCCGAATCGGTGAAGCCTTCGATCCGGTAGTTGGACGGATGAACCTTGAGAACGGCTCGGGTCGAATCGTCGATGGCATCGAGGTAGTCCCCGAGCCGGGTGCGGTTTGTGGTTCCCACTTCGACCAGCCCGGCGCCCGAAGCGGCCATCAGCTCGGGTAGCCGAAATGATCCGCCTATCTCGATCAGCTCGCCGCGGGAGACGATGGCCGCACCGGACCCCGCCAGCGCGGCGAGAGCCAGCAAGAGCGCTCCCGCCGTGTTGTTGACGACGAGGGCGGCATCCGCTCCTGTGAGCGATGTGAGGAGTGCGTGGGCGTATGCGCCTCGCCCGCCGCGGGCGCCGGCGTCGAGATCGAACTCGACCGGCGACGCGTGTGCCGCGCTTCGCGCTCCCGCGTCGGCCGCTTGGGCTGCGATTCGGGCGCGTCCGAGATTCGTGTGCAAGAGGACCCCGGTGGCGTTGATCACGCGCTGAGGACGGAGCCGGTCCAGCCGGGCCACTTCCACTCGGCCGGCGGTCGCCGGATCCATCCCGGTGGCGCGGGCACCCTCGATAGCGCGCCTGGCGATCTCGACGAGAAGAGATCTCGGGAGCGACCCATCGTCGAGGGACGTGGCGAGCGCGTCCACCGATGGAGGACGGGAGACCATGTCAACAGCCTACCGGTGGCCCTATATTCGGATTAGTGACCGAGCTTTCCCCGGCCGAAGTATTCATCCGCCCCGCCGCCACGGTGATCCTCGCCCGTGACTCGGCGGACGGTGTCGAAGTGCTGATGGTGCGGCGCAACAGCAGCGCGGCCTTCATGGGAGGGGCTCACGTCTTTCCGGGCGGGGCGCTCGACGACACGGACCGCTCCGAGCTGGCACGGGCCGCCGTCAGTTGGTCGGGAGCGCCGGAAGAGTTTCCCTGGAGGGCGGCGGCGCTGCGGGAACTCGTCGAGGAAGCTGGGATCGTTGTGGGAACCGCCGACCTCGGCTCGGGCCTGGAAGGCGGTGATGTGTACCGAGCGGTCGCCGAATCCGGAGGCAGCCTCGATGCCGATGCTCTCGAGTACGTCAGTAACTGGGTGACTCCGCTCGGATCACCGCGCCGCTTCGACACCAGGTTCTACGTGGCGGCCGCCTTCGGGGAGGCGGTGGCGGACGAGCGCGAAGTGTTCGACGCCGCCTGGGTCCGGCCGGAGGATGCTCTGGCCGCGGCGGACAGCGGAGATTGGGTACTCGAGTTCCCCACCAGGGTACACCTCGAGACTTTCTCAAACGATCCGACTGCGGCGGCGCTGATCGAACATGCCGCCGCCATGGAGGTGAAGCGCGTCGAGCCCCGGCCCATCCTCGAAGGGAATGGGTCGATTCGGTTTCTGGTGCCGGGGGATCCCGGGTTCGAGGGGACGAACTCGTGAAAATCTCCCTCGTCCGGGCGCCCAACCCGAGTCTGTTGACCGGCCCGGGGACCAACACCTGGGTCGTGTCGTCGGGCTTGGCCTCCGTGGTCATCGATCCCGGCCCGATCATCGATTCGCACCTCGATGGAATCCGGTCGGCGCTGAGTGGGCTCGACCCCGTCGCCGTTCTCGTCACCCACACCCACCCTGATCACGCCCCTGCGGCCAACGGGATCGCCGACG
>JAZGDZ010000020.1:0-8308 GCA_036478235.1 Acidimicrobiia bacterium
GTCGGCATCCTCCACGGCTGCCTCACCCACGGTGTCCTCTATGACGAACACATCGCCTGGGCACACCGCCGAACCATCACCCAGGACAAAGCAGCTTGACAAGATGCAACCCTGGGGTATCTAGACGGCCGCGCGCAACGACCCATTGGGGGTCCATCGAGCATCTGGCGACACTGGGAACCGCCATCGAGGTCAGGGCCGAGGACCGGTTCGTCGACACCGGGGATGTGATCACCGCATCCGGCGTATCTGCCGGAATCGACATGGCGCTCCATCTGGTGAGCCGCCTCCACTCCCCCGACCGGGCCCGCGAGGTCAAGAAGGCCATTCAGTACGAACCAGCGCCTCCGGTCTGATTCGGTCTTTTGGCCCTAACGGACCCGCTCCACACGGACCACCGTTGTGCCTGTACACCGCTGGTGAGAGGAGTCGGGCTACAAAGACGCAGCTGGGTGACGACAACGCAACGGCAGGGCACCGATCGTCGAGGCAGCCGAATCTCGACTCAGGGAGTCCCCTCGCCGCAGCTGGGAACTCGTGGAATCCCCGCGAAGAGGCCCGGAGCGAGGGTTGCTTGGACGAATCGAAACCGCGCTCGACCGTCACCGATCTGCGCCTGCGCCGCATGACGACGCATTCCGGCTCCTCCACCGGCGGGCTCCTCCTCCGGTCGTGAGACACGGAACGGGACGCCCACCTGGACGGTGGGCGTTCCCGCGTGGAGGGCGGTTCTACTCGGGCACTGCCTCCGGCGAGACCACCCAGGCCGGGTTGCCCTCGATGTCGGCGAAGGAGCCGTACCAGTAACCGCCGTCTTCGGCGAAGTTCGGGCCGAAGACGATCGTCCCCCCATGTTCGACCACTCGTGCCAGAAGCCGCTCAACGTCATCGCTGACGAACTGCGGGAGAACCGAGTTGCGCCGCGGCGACGGGGGGTCGACATCGGCGGTCGCCAAGGTGCCGATGCCGAGCATGATGCCCCCCTCGCCGGCGAGATCGGCGTAGGGGAGATCGGGCCACTCCTTGTGTATCTCGAGGCCGAGGGCGGCCACCCACCAGTCGCGCACGGCAACGAAGTCCTCGGCGAGGATCACGGCGTTCAGCAGCTTGACGGCCATGGTCGGACTCTATCCGTACGGGCCCCGGCGTATCCCGCTGCCCGCTGCGGGTGCCGAGGGCTTAGAACTGGAAGTAGATGAACGGAACCAATGTTCCGCCGCTGAAGACGAGGATGCTGGCGATCATCACCGCAGCGGCGGCTCCAAGAGGCAAAGGGCTCCACGATGTCAGCGGCCGATATCGCGTCCGATTGCGATCGATCCAATCGAGCACAAACGCCGCGACCACGAACGCGAAGACGCCCACCGCCTGCGAGGCGAGCGAGCCGCCGTCTCCTGCAGCCAGACTCCCCAACCGGGCGAATCCGGCCAGGTAGTCCCAGGCACCGGAGAAACTCTCCGCCCGAAAGAAGATCCAGGCAAATCCGACGAGATGGAAGGTGAGGACGATCTTCCACAAGTCGCCGACCCGGGGCGAAAGGGGTTGGCCCCGGGCTTCGTAGGCACCGCGGGCCCGATGAATCGCCAGGTAGATGCCATGCAGGGCGCCCCAGGCCACGAACGTCCACGATGCCCCATGCCAGAGACCACCGATCAGCATCGTGAGAAACATGTTGATGTATATGCGGCGCCTGCCCCGCCTGTTCCCCCCAAGCGGAACGTACAAGTAGTCCCACAGCCAGGTGGACAGCGAAATGTGCCAGGTCCGCCAGAACTGTGAGATGTTCGCCGAGAGGTACGGCTGCTCGAAGTTGCGAATCAACTCGATCCCGAACAGACGCGCCACGCCGCGGGCGATGGACGAGTAGCCGGAGAAGTCGCCATAGATCTGGATCGCAAACGCGTAGACCCCGACCATCAGCGACAGGGATCCATGCTGCCCCGGGCTTTCGAAGCGCGTCTGCACCGCCGCGGCCAGGCCGTCGGCGAGTACGACCTTCTTGAAGAGCCCGGTGAGGATGAGCCAGCCCCCGCTCCACAGGCGCTCCAGGTCCGGAAGCCGCCGATCGGCCTGGATCTGAGGGAGGAGGTGCTGAGCGCGCTCGATCGGCCCCGCCACCAACTGAGGAAAGAAGGCGACGTAGACGCCGAAGGTGATCAGGTTGCGTTCCGGTTCTATGCGACGTCGGTAGACATCGAACGTGTAGGAGATCGTCTGGAACGTGTAGAAGCTGATACCGACCGGAAGTACCACACTCAACGTCGGGGCGTGAGCGGAGAAACCGACCGACTCGAGCAGCGCCACGGCCGAGTCGACGAAGAAGTTGAAGTACTTGAAGGCGGCAAGGATCCCGAGGTTCACGCCGAACGAGGCGAACAGCCACCGCTTGCGAGCCCTCTCCCCTGCGCTGAGATCCACCCGTTGCGCGATGAAGAAGTCGGCGACCGTGGACACGATGATGAGCGACAGGAACCGGTAGTCCCACCACCCGTAGAAGACGTATGAGGCAACGAGCAGCAGCACGTTCTGTCGTGCCCGCCGCAGCCTCCAGTACAGGCCGAGGACGATGGCGAGGAAGACGAAGAACTCGAGAGAGTTAAAAAGCACTTGTCACCAGCCCAGACCCGAGAGGTCTGCGAGGAGCATCTCCGTCAGCATCGTCGCTCCGCTGGGACCGACGTGGTTGTAGTCGAGGAACTCCTCCTCGGGGATGGCCCGGCTGTAGTCGAACATCGGTACGCCGAGCCTCTCGCCCTCAGATCTGATCCAGTCGAGAAACGACTCGAAGCCCTCCGCACCGTTCGGGTGCGCTGCGACGTACTCGGCGGAAACCGGCAACAGGACGATCACCACTTCCACACCACTGTCCCCGAGTGTCTCGACCGTGTAGGCGAAGTCCTCGGCGTGCCTCTCGCCGATGTGGAAGTCTGCGAGCAGGCTGCTCTTGAGATCGAGCAGACCTTGTTGCGTCTGTCTCAGCTCGGGCCAGTCCACCGGCTGCATCAGGTCCTCGAGGGCGATCTCGGGGGGTCGTTCCGGGACGGGGTCGAACAGATGGAGCACGAAGGCGGGACCGCGTATCAGATCGCGATAGCGGGCCACCATCGACACCGACCACAGCCCACGATCGAGCGACCCGAACAGCCCAAGCGCGCCTGCCCTCGCCTCCTCATACTCGACTATCGCCGGCGTGGGCCTGCCCCCGTTGAAGTCGAGGCTCGTCAGCCCCCAGACCACGCGCTCGGGGATGAGCCGTGGGAGAACCTCCTCGAGGAGCCAGCGCCGGGTGACGGTGGTGTACCCCTTGGGAAGCCCGGCGTTGTTGGCCCGCATGATCGAACTGAGGCCATCCTCGAGTACCGGCGGGCGAATCCCCCACCGGACCATCGAGGACCCGGCAAGGACCAGATCGCTCGTCAGCCCCGCCTCCTGGAGGCGGTCCATCTCGCCGATGACCTGTTGGGCATCCGGTGCGTACCAAAACTGGGGCTCGCCGATTCTCTCGCCGAACAGGTGGAGCGTCACCTCCATCGCGACAAGAGCGGCGAGCGCGACGAGCAGCGTGCGACGCATCAGGGATCCCATGCCGGCAGGAGCCTAGGAGTGCAACATCGAAAGCCCTCCACTCCAAACGCGAGCAACGTCGCCGACGGCGCCGCTGCCAAGCGGACCTCGTCGGCGACCAAAACCCCCTGGCTGCGGGGCCATCTCTGCCTGGAAAGCACCTGACGTCGAGGAGCCTCGATTCAGGAGGCCAAGAGGCCTGAGAGATCGCCGGTGGGTAGCCTCCCTCGGGCAGGAGCACCGGGAAGGTGACGGATGCGACCGCTAAAGATCGGGCTCGCCCTCGTCGTGATCGAAGACGTGTCGACCGGGTCGCCGATCGCCTGGTCGGAGATCCGCAGGCGAGCGCTCTGGGCCGAAGAGGTCGGGTTCGACACGATCTGGATCCCCGACGAGCTCCTCTGGGAACCCGACTCCTGGCCGGGCCCGCGCGGGTGGTGGGAGTGCGTTGCCATCACGGCGGCGGTCGCCGAGGCCACCTCGGAGGTCACCGTCGGCACCTGGGTGCTCTCCGCCCTTCACCGCAATCCGGCACTCACCGCCAAGGTCGTGTCCACCCTCGATGAGATCAGCGGCGGACGTCTGATCTTCGGGTTCGGCGCCGGCCACTCCGCCAAACAGGGGAAAGCCTTCGGATACGCGTTGGAGAAGATCGTCGGCCGCTATGAGGAGGCGCTGCAGGTTGTCGTGCCGTTGCTGCGAGGTGAGACGGTCGAGTTCGAGGGCAAGTATCACCGGGCATCGCTCGCCAACCGCCCGAGCGGGCCGCGCCCGGGTGAGCTGCCGATCATGCTCGCCGGCCACGGACCGCGCAACATCGGCCTGGCGGCGAAGTACGGCGACATGTGGAGCGCGTTTGCGACCACGAGCTCGCAGCCGGAGGCCTTTACCGGGATGCTGCAGATGCTCGACCGGGCCTGCGAGCAGGCGGGACGCGACCCGAAGAGCATCGGCCGTTCGATCGGGATCGATCTCGTACCGGGTGGCTTCACCGCACCAGAGGCCCTGGGTCTGACCGACCCAGTCACCGGCTCACCCGAGCAGATTGCAGAGGCGGTGCGGGACTTCTCCGATCTGGGCGTCACCAACCTCGAGTTCATGGTATGGCCGAACGAGCCCGAGGCGCTGGAGGCAGCCGCCGAAGTGCTGGGCCAGTTCGGGGGATAGACCGAGCCACGATGCGAGGAACGCCCCCGCCGGGTGGCGGGGCCTGAGACGCATCGCACCGTGGTACTTAGCCGCCCCCGATCCTCAACAGGTCCTCAGCGGTGAAGCAATCGAGAATGATCGTCAGCATCTGCTCCATGGTCTCCGGGTTGTTGTCCGGATCCAATGAGTCGTCTCCCGCCATGCCGGCGACAAAGGCCGCCCTCAGCAGGCCGGTCTGCTCCATCTCTTCGACCAAGCAGTCGATCGAGTCGCCGCCGACGCCGACCTCCTCGAACGCTGCGGTGAAGATGACAGAGATGTCGACGCAATCCAGGGCAAAGTCGGCGATCGACTCCATCTCGCCGGGCTCGAGCAGCCCGAAGTCTCCGCCGTCAATATCGGTCGCGGTGATGCCGATCTCGGCGAGCCGAGCAACTCCAAGCTCCCCTATCACCTGCTCGGTGAAACAGAGAGCCGAGGCCCGGTCTGCGAACGGGTTATCCGGATCCGGATCCGCCATCAGCAGGTCGGCGGCGGCGTCGGCAACGGCCTGCTCGGAATCACTCAACGCCGGACCGCTGCTTCCCCCGCATGCCGCCGCCACGATTGCGAGTCCCGTCACCGCTAGAAGTAGGCGTCTCACCGCGGGCTCCTCTGATCGATTCGTGGCGACACTAACCGCGCCCGCTGAGCGCTAGCGGCGTCATCAGCGCGGGGCAGCCACAGTCTTCGGCCGTACCCGCGAGCACAACAGTGGTCGCATGAGGCAGCGATGAATACGATCCAGGCATCAACCGCAATCACGACTCCGCCGAAGACCGACAGCGGCTGGCCATGGCTCTCTTCGCCATCTTCCTAATTGTCGGGTTGGGTCTGGTCCTGTCCGTCTGTCGCGGCAATGACTCCGAAGGCGACGGAACTTCGACCGACCCCCACACCCCACCGCCAGTTGTAGACGACGAAACACTCGACGGAATAACCGACGACGCAGTAACCGACGACGCAGTAACCGACGACGCAGTAACCGACGACGAAGTAACCGACGACGAATTAACCGACGACGCCGTAGCCGTGGTCCCATCCCTGCGGCTTCGATCTACCCCGGACGCTCTTGAGCTTGTGGGGGCGCTTCCCTCTGATCGAGTCGACGAGATTATCGCGCTGATTGAGGATCGTTTTGATCGGAGCATCTCGGAGCTAAACATCACCCGACTAGACGTGGCTGTGTCGCGACGATGGCTCACCGAACGCGGGGGCCTCGATCGGGTGATCGGAGAAGCGAGCGACCTGGCAACCATCACGATCGAAGTGACGGATTCCGGCCGCAGCGTGGGCGGCGCGGAACCAGTCGGTGCCGACGATGGGAACCCGACCGTTGTTGTGGTGCGGGGCGAGGCGGCCACGGCCGACGACATAGTCTCGTTCCGGGGAGTGGTCGAGGAGTTGACGCTGCTGGTCGCCGAGCTCACTCTCAACCTCTCGGTCGAGGTGTCGGTCCTGTTCGATCTTGATGAAGACGCACTCAAGGTCGACGGCCAAGACCTAGTGGACCGCATCGCCGACCTGCTACTCGCTGCTCCGGGCAGCAAGACCTCCATCGGCGGGCACGCCGACTGCTACGGATCGCAGGTCTACAACGAGGACCTGAGCAGCCGTCGGGCCCTTGCCGTAGAGAACCGTCTTCTCCGAGGTACAGGTGACGGCGAACGGCAACTGAACGAGAGCCAGCTTCAGTCAAGAGGGTTCGGCGAGAACGTCCAGAGGGCCACCAATCTCACCGAGGCGGGCAGGGCGCAAAACCGGCGGGTCGACTTTGCGATCTCGACAGGGTCCGAATTCCCCGCCTATGTGCGGCCCCCCGACACGGTAGGCCCAGACTGCCCTCCCGGCTTCGACCGCGATTGACCACCAATCGATCCGGGGACGACGCCTCAGCGCTGGGGGTCCCTCACACGCGTATGGTTCGACCGTTCAGGAATGGCTCTGAGCCTACGCCTCAGGAGGGTCGGGCAGCCTCGGACACCTTCGGACGCGTATGGTCCAACCACACGGGGAGGGGCAAAGGACCAGGTGAATCACGACCTCGTCCGGTGGTCACACAACTTCGAGAACATCCGAGACGATCGGGGTGTTGTCGCTGCCATGGTCGCGGTGATTGTGTTTACAGCCTTGATCCTGGCAGTAGTAATCAGCTGGCAGGAGAGCAGCGACAACGCGCCAACAAGAGCTATCTCCAAGCAGGCCTTGAGTTTCTCCCTGGACCCTTCTGAAGTGTCTGTGACGACTGCTACAACCCATCCCAAATCCTCTGTGGGGTCATCTGTTACAACCACGACCGTCGTCGTAATCGACGAGGGACCAACCACGACCCCACCAGCGGTGATTACCACAGCACCTGTAGCCACCGCGACGTCGGAACCGCAATCCACAACCACAACGGTGGCCCCCGCCACGACCACGACCACGGTCGCCACCACCACTACTACGACGACCCTGGGCACCTCCACCACCGTCGGCGACTACTTCTGCTTGGGTCAGGCCGACGCCACCTGTACCGACCCCACCGGCATGGTGCTCGTCGGTGACAGCCACTGCCGTGACGAGACCGGCCAGATCCTGTGTGGCATCAGCCCCCAGAGCGCTCCCGAGTGCATCCCGGGGCTCGACCCCCGGGCCTAGAAACGAACCCGCGTCAAGAGGGTCGGACAGCCTCTGACACCGGCCGCCTAGGGTGCGACCGCAAAAACAGGAGAGGAAGCAGCATGCCACCCGAGGACACCGACGGATTAGACGACTCGGATCTCCCCGGCCTCCACGACGACCTTGCATCTCCAGCCCCCGACGAACCGGTCGCACCGGAGGCTTCGGGTCCTGATTGGGAGGCCATCGACAAGTCCCTCGACGAGTGGCAATCGGACCTCGACGCCAAGGCCAAACAAGGCGAGGCCGGCCACGAAGAGCTCGACGAGTGGTTCAAGACCGTACATGACAGCCTGGTGGGCGACGACCTGGGTGAGTTCACCCTCGACATCGTGCCCTGGGACAGAAAGAGTCTTGACGAAAAGGCATCGCTGCGGCGTTTCTGGGAAGACCAGCAGAAGCGGACACCGCCGCCCCGCTGGGTCTTCATTGCCGGAGGCTTCGGGATCCTCGGACTGGTGCTGGGGGTGGGCTTCTTTCTTTTCGGCGGAGATGCCGACGACGCCGCGGTCGCTCTCCCTTCAGAGGTTTCAGTGGTGGAAACCGCCCCGCCGGGTACCGAGCCGGTTGCCGTGGACAAGGAGGCTCCCGCGGTTGCGGTGGACGTTCCCGACACCATGGATGTGGTCGAAATCGTGCCTGGGGCTGAGTTGGTTGCCGTCCCGGAGGTGCGCACCATCGACGTCGCTGGTGAACAGGTCGACATCACGTTGTGGCGAGCCCCCACCGCGACCCACGTGCTGGTGGCTGCTCCCTCACTTAACAGCGATGTCGACGACCTGGCAGGGTTGGCTGCGACGCTCGCCGGGCAGGACTGCGCCAATGTCGTTGCCTTCGACAGCTCCCAGGCGCCAGGCGCACGGATGTACTCCCACTTCATCGAAAACTTCGATGA
>JAZGDZ010000021.1:0-46573 GCA_036478235.1 Acidimicrobiia bacterium
ATCTCAGATCTCGGATCTCAGAATGAGATCCTCTTCGATGTCCGATGTCCGATGTCCGATGTCCGATGTCCGATGTCCGATGTCCGATGTCCGATGTCCGATGTCCGATGTCCGATGTCCGATGTCCGATGTCGTGTCTGATGTCTGACCCTTCGGACCTCCGACTAGCTTGTGGCCCTCATGGAACGCAAGACCGTCTTTTCAGGGCTGCAGCCGACCGGGAACATCCACATCGGCAACTACTTGGGGGCGCTCCGCAATTGGGTGAAGCTCCAGGACGAGTACGACTGCATCTACTGCGTCGTCGATCTCCACGCGATCACCGTGCCGCTCGATCCCGCCGAGTTCAACCGGGACCGGCTCCAAGCCGCCAAGGTGCTGTTGGCGGCCGGAGTCGATCCGGAGCGCTCGCTCTTCTACTACCAGAGCCAGGTTCCGCAGCACACAGAGCTGGCGTGGATCCTCAGCACGATCACGGGCACGGGCCAGCTCAACCGGATGACCCAGTTCAAGGAGAAGTCGGACGCGGCCGGGTCGAACCTCGGGCTCTACTCGTATCCGGTTTTGATGGCGGCCGACATCCTCCTGTTCAGGGCCGATGCGGTGCCCGTGGGAGAGGATCAGAAGCAGCATCTCGAGCTCACGAGGGATCTGGCCGAGCGCTTCAACCACCGCTTCGGCGACGAGTTCCCAGTACCCGAGCCGATCATCCCCGAGCGCGGCGCCCGCATCATGTCGCTGCAGGACCCGACGGCGAAGATGTCGAAGTCGCAGCCCGACGAGAACAGCCGGATCCTCATCCTCGACGGCCCGGACACGATCCGGAACCGCTTCAAGCGGGCGGTGACCGACTCGGAGACGGACGTGCGCTACGACTGGGAAAACAAGCCGGGGGTATCGAACCTGATCGAGATCATGTCGCTGTTCACCGGTACATCGGTGGAATCGATCGAGTCCGACTACGGCACCGGCGGCTACGGGAAGTTCAAGGAGGTCGTCGCCGAGGTGGTCATCGCCGGTCTTGCTCCCGTGCGGAGCGCGTTCGAGGAAATGGACGACGCCGACGTGGCCCGTCTCATGCAGCGCGGTGCGCTCGACGCCCGAACCCGAGCCGAGGGGTTCCAGCAGGCGGTGCGGAGACGGGTGGGGCTGGCGGGCTGAAACCCGCCAGACTTCAGACGTCAGATCTCAGATCTCAGATTTCAGAAGATGGGTCGAGGGAGGAACGCCCCTGTCTTGATGCCTCCATGAGACCCCACAGCATCCGCTTGATCTGATTCGCGCGGCGCTGTGCCGTTTCGATGCCAGATGTTGCGGGCCACATCCTGGCCACGAGGCCGAGTTGGTACTCGGCTTCGCTCGCCGAGCCTGCCGCGATCGACAGAAATCGTTCGAAGTCCGCGTCGGAAGAACGCCCCGATCCTTCGGCGATGTTTGAAGCGATGGACACGGCTGCCCGTTTCAGTTGCGAGGCGAGCCCAAACCGTTCGTCGTCAGGCAGTTGCCGTGCAACTGCGTACACGGCCGGGATGAGTGCATCGGCGCGTTGCCAGACGAGGAGGTTCTGATAATCCCGCACCTCACTTGAATACCAACTGACTGGCCGATCAGCAAGACACGCGGCATCAACGTCTGATGTCTGATGTCTGATGTCTGATGTCTCTCTCCCGCTGCAGGCTGCATGCTTCCCTCTCTCGCTACCCTCCCCACACTCGGAGCAACGGAACCAGCCTCATGGATATCGACATCGGCATCGGCAAGACGGGACGCAGAGCCTGGGGCTTCGACGACATCGCCATCGTTCCGAGCCGCCGCACCCGCGACCCCGACGACGTGGACATCTCCTGGGAGGTCGATGCCTACAAGTTCGAGCTCCCGATGCTGGCCTCGGCGATGGATTCGGCGGTCAGCCCGGCGACGGCGATCGAGATCGGGCGCCTTGGCGGGCTGGGCGTGCTCAACCTGGAGGGACTGTGGACTCGCTACGAGGATCCTTCCCCCTACTTCGATGAGATAGCCGCGCTCCCACCCGAGAAGGCGACGCGGCGCATGCAGGAGATCTACCTCGAGCCGATCAAGCCCGACCTCATCGGCACCAGGATTGGCGAGATCAAGGCTGCCGGTGTCGTGACCGCAGCGAGCCTGACGCCCCAGCGCGTCGATCGCTACGCCGACCTCACCTTGCAGGCGGGGCTCGACATCCTGGTCATCCAGGGAACCGTCGTCTCCGCCGAGCACGTGTCGACCCGGACGGAGCCCCTCAACCTCAAGAAGTTCATCGCCGAGTTCGAGCTACCCGTCGTCGTCGGCGGCTGTGCCTCCTACTCCACGGCATTGCACCTCATGCGCACCGGCGCCGTCGGGGTCCTGGTCGGGGTCGGCCCGGGGGCGGCCTGTACGACCCGGGGTGTGCTCGGGGTGGGTGTGCCGCAAGCGACTGCGATAGCCGACGCCTCCGGCGCCCGCATCCAGTACCTCGACGAGAGCGGCCGCTACGTGCATGTGATCGCCGACGGTGGCATGCGCACCGGCGGAGATGTGGCCAAGGCGATCGCCTGTGGGGCGGATGCGGTGATGTTGGGCTCGCCGATCGCCGCGGCATGCGAGGCGCCCGGCAAGGGCTTCCACTGGGGCATGGCGACCTTCCATCCGACGCTCCCCCGGGGAGCGCGGGTCGAGGTCGGTGAGCTGGGAACGCTCGACGAGATCTTGCGCGGTCCGGCTCACGAGAACGACGGGCGTCGCAACCTGTTTGGGGCTCTCATCGCCTCGATGGCGACAACCGGTTACGCCGACCTCAAGGAGTTCCAGAAGGCCGAGGTGATGGTGGCGCCCGCTCTCAAGAGCGAAGGCAAGGCGCTGCAGATCGACCAACGCGTCGGCATGGGTTAATGCCCCGCCCTGCAACATTCGCCGCGCTGAGGACGACCGGGGACGCCGCTGGCTGTGTCCTCGTGTCTCATGGCTCTTCGGCTGACGCCTCATCGCGGTGCGACCTGGGTCCCTCCCCAGGTCGCCCAGCCCGCGCCCGGCGCGTCCTCACTCTCGCCGCAGTGCGCGACTGCGCCATCGTCCTGCGTCCTTGCCAGTCGACACCCCCGATTCGCCCTCAGCATCAGCAACGTCACAGGGCAGGGCATTGATGCTCGACTCCTTCGATCGGGTACTGGTCGTCGACTTCGGGGCCCAGTACGCCCAGCTGATCGCACGCCGGATTCGCGAGGCCCACGTCTACTCGGAGATCGTGCCCCGCGAGGTGACGCCGGACCAGATCGCCGCGCTGGCGCCGGTCGGGATCATCCTGTCCGGTGGCCCGGCTTCGGTGTACGCCGACGATGCCTACGACATCGATCCGGGGGTCCTCGAGCTGGGGATCCCGGTCCTCGGCATCTGCTACGGCCATCAGGTTCTGGCCCATGCGCTGGGTGGGGACGTGGCCCGGACCGAGTCGGCCGAGTACGGGCGGACCGAGCTGGACACGCTGCCCGGGTCGGTCCTGTTCGCCGAGTTGTCCGACCGCCAGCAGGTATGGATGAGCCATCGCGATGCCGTCGTCAAGCCGCCTCCCGGCTTCGCGGTGACGGCGGAGACGGCCGAGTCACCGGTGGCGGCGATGGAGGACCTCGATCGACGCCTTTGTGGTGTCCAATTCCATCCCGAGGTGGCACACACCCCGCGCGGTCAGGAAGTAATAAAACGCTTCCTATACGACGTGTGCGAGGCCCGACCCGCGTGGACCAACGTGGGCATCATCGAACGGGCGGTGGCGGTGGTGCGGGCGGCTGCGCCGGAGGGCAGGGTCATCTGCGGTCTCAGCGGTGGCGTCGACTCCGCGGTGGCTGCCGCCCTGGTACAACGGGCGGTGGGGGATCGTCTCACCTGCGTGTTCGTGGACCACGGGTTGCTCCGGCTCGACGAAGGTGAGCAGGTGGCGGAAACCTTTCGGGCCAACCTCGACATCGAGCTCATCCACGTTGCGGCCGGGGAGCGGTTCCTGGAGGCGCTGACCGGCGTCACCGATCCGGAGGAGAAGCGGTTGATCATCGGTGAGATGTTCATCCGGGTGTTCGAAGAGGTCGCCGGAGAGGTGGAGGACGCCCGGTATCTGGTACAGGGAACGTTGTACCCGGATGTGATCGAGTCGGGCACAAAGGACGCCGCCAAGATCAAGAGCCATCACAACGTGGGCGGCTTGCCCGACGACATGGACTTCGAGCTGATCGAGCCGCTGCGCGATCTATTCAAGGACGAGGTCCGTGCCGTTGGAGAGGAGCTCGGCCTCCCCGAGGACATTGTGTGGCGCCAGCCCTTCCCCGGACCTGGCCTGGCGGTCCGGATCATCGGCGAAGTCACCGCGGCGCGGCTCGACATCCTGCGGCAGGCGGATGCGATCATCCTGGAGGAGATTCGCCGGGCCGGCCTCTACCGCGAGATCTGGCAGGCGTTCGGGGTGCTGCCGGCGATCAAGTCGGTAGGGGTGCAGGGAGACGAGCGCACCTATGCATATCCGCTCATCGTGCGCGCCGTGACCAGCGAAGACGCCATGACCGCCGATTGGGCCCGGCTCCCGCACGACCTGCTGGAGCGGATCTCATCGCGGGTGATCAACGAGGTGGAGGGGATCAACCGGGTGGCGTACGACATCTCGTCCAAGCCCCCGGCGACGATCGAATGGGAATGAGGGTCGGCACCCTAGCGGGTGCCTCCCGCGATCGGCCGTTGGCCGTTGGCCATGGCCATGTGCATCAGATCGGTGCCTAACTCCTAACTCCTAACTCCTAACTCCTAACTCCTAACTCCTAACTCCTAACTCCTAACTCCTAACTCCTCAGGCGAGACCGCTCCGCGGTCGATACCTCTGGTGGTACCAGGCCCCGAGGTTGCTTTGTGTCGTATTCCCAGGATCTCGAGCTCCAGCGCCTGTTCGGCGGTGAGATAGAGGAGCGCTCCGCCGCGCTCGTGGGCGGGGCGCAGGCGCTCGGACGCGGCGAGGTCTCCGAGGGCCTCATCCAGGAGATGGTGCGCGAGGGCCACACGGTCAAGGGCACCGCCCGGATGATGGGTTACACCGCCGTCTCCGATGCGGGCAAGCTGCTCGAAGACGCCTGGCGGGAGCTGCGTGACGGCGACCAAGGACCGTCGCCGTCGCTCGCCGCGGCTCTCGAAACGCTGGGATCCGAACTGATCAACGCCGTGAGTGCGGATCCTGCGAGCGGGACTCCCGGGCTCGCATCGGGAATGCGGGCGCTGCGCGGCTGTCTCAGGGGAGAGATCCCCGCTCCTCCGCCCGTCGTCGTCGAGGTGGCCCGACCCGCCTCCGAGCCGGGTGATCTGGGCGGACTCCTCGGCACTCTCGACGCATGGGGTCTCGGCGAGACCATCCGGGTCAACGCGGCCGGCCTCTTTCGGCTCATCAACGAGATCTGCTCGCTTCGGGTCGACGCAGAGGCTCTTCAGCTGGCGGTGAACGACGTCGGCCAGGGCCTGGGAGATTCGGCCGAGCTCGAGGTGGCGCTCTCCCGGCTCGGGGATCTCGTGAGCACTGCCGAGAAGTCGGTCATCGAGGTCCAGGACCGTGCTGTCGGCCTGGCCGCGGCGCCGCTCAACGAGATCACGAACACTTTTCCGCAGTTGGTCCGCTACCTGGCGCGCAAGGCCGACAAGGACGTGCGTCTCGAATTGGTTGGGGACCACCACGCGGTCGATCGACAGGTGATCGAGCGGCTCGGCGACTCACTGCGACAGCTGCTTGTGAACGCGATCGAGCACGGCATCGAGCCGGCCGCGGAGCGGATCGCTCACGGAAAGCCGCCGACGGCATCGCTCGCCGTTCGATTCGAAGTCGAGGACCAGCGGCTGATCGTCACGGTCGACGACGACGGTGCCGGGATCGACTGGGCCGCGGTGCGATCGACTGCCCAGGGCAAGGGACTGCTCCCGACGGGGGACGGCGATGTCGAAACGCTGCGGGCGATGCTGTTCTCTCCCTACTTCTCGACGGCGCAGAGGAGTGAGCTGGTCGGAGACGGCATTGGGCTCGCCACGGTGGCCGAAGCGGTGGAGTCGTTGCACGGCAAGCTCACACTCGAGACCGAGTCGGGTTCGGGCACCCGCATCACGATCACCGTGCCGACCAGCCACGCTCTCCAGGACGCGGTGCTCATCAGGTCCGCAGGCCAGACGTGGGGCATCCCCGAGATCGCGGTGTTGGATCGGGTGCCGATCGACCGCGCCGAGCTGGGAGGGACGGCGGAGCGGACCGAGATGCTGTGGAACGGCGCGGTGTTGCCGGTGTCTTCCTTTGCCGAGGCCGTCGGTCTGCGGCCGGAGAGCGAGCCGGCCAGCGTCCTCGTCGTGTCGAGCCCGATCGGCCCGGTCGGGCTCAGTGTCGAGGCCGATTTGGGGCGGCGCCAGGTGGCGGCCAGGGAGCTCGGTCCTGTGCTCGACGGCGTTCCCCACCTCACCGGCGCGGCGCTGCTCGGCGGAGGCGACGTGGTCGTGCTCGTGGACGCGGCCCGCCTGGCCGATCGGGCGAGGATGGTCCCGAGTCCCGACGCCTCCCGGTTGCGCGTCTTCGTGGTGGACGATTCGCGCGGCGCCCGCCAAGTCGTCGGAGGAGCACTCGGCTCGGCCGGGTTCGAGGTCGATCTGGCCGGGAGCCCTACGGAGGCACTGTCGGTGCTGGCCGAGCAGGAGTTCGATGCGATCGTGCTCGACTACGTGCTTCCCACGATGGACGGTGCCACTCTCGCCGGGCGGGTGCGCGCCCTCGGGATCACCACTCCTATCGTGGTCCTGTCGGGGGTGGCCACCGCCGAGGACCAGGCGCGGGCCCTCGAAGCCGGCGCCGACGCCTATCTCGACAAGGACGACGTCCGCAAGGGGGCGCTTGCGGCGTTGATCAGGGAGTTGGTGGGGTAGAAGAGCTGAGATCTCAGATTTCAGATCTCAGATTTCAGATTTCAGATTTCAGAAAGCAGATGACAGAGACTCTTCGATGTCTGATGTC
Organism: Acidimicrobiia bacterium; assembly: GCA_036478235.1. Taxonomy (GTDB): domain Bacteria; phylum Actinomycetota; class Acidimicrobiia; order Spongiisociales; family UBA11373; genus JACZWZ01. The sequence continues at coordinate 7,010 of JAZGDZ010000021.1, forward strand.
TGATGTCTGATGTCTGATGTCTGATGTCTGATGTCCGATGTCTTGACAGAATCACACCTCTGGGATTCGCCCCGGCACCCCTCCGTATACTCCGCCCATGGAGCGTGTGGCGACGGAGTCGCCCCTCTTCGACGATCTCAATCCGACCCAGCGCGAAGCGGTCGCCGCCACCGAGGGTCCGGTGCTGGTGGTTGCCGGCGCCGGTTCCGGAAAGACCCGGGTTCTGGCCTATCGGATCGCCCACCTCGTCAGGGACCTCGGAGTCTCTCCGTTCAGCATCCTGGCGATCACTTTCACCAACAGGGCCGCCGACGAGATGAAGGAGAGGGTGGAGCGGCTCGTCGGGGGAGTGGCGCACGGTATGTGGGTTTCGACGTTCCACAGCGCCTGCGTTCGCATCCTGCGCCGCGACGCTTCCCTGCTCGGGTATCGCAATGCGTTTTCCATCTACGACGACATCGACGCCCGGCGTCTCGTCGAGTACTGCGTACGGGACCTCGATCTCGATCCGAAGCGCTTCCCACCCAAGAGCATCCGGGCGGCGATCAGCAATGCCAAGAACGAGTTGATCGACTTCGAGTCCTTTGCCCAGCAGGGCACCGGCCTCTATCACGAGAAGGTGGCCGACGTGTATCGCTTCTACCAGCAGCGGCTGCTCGAGGCCTCTGCCATGGACTTCGACGACCTGCTGATGGTCACCGTAGAGCTGCTCGGTGCCTTCCCTCGGGTGCTCGAGCACTACCAGGACCGGTTCCGCTACGTGCTCGTCGACGAGTATCAGGACACCAACCACGCCCAGTACCGCCTGGTCCAGCTGCTGGGCGCCAAGCATCGCAACGTGTGTGTCGTCGGCGATTCCGATCAGAGCATCTACGCCTTTCGCGGGGCCGACCTGCGCAACATCCTCGAATTCGAACGGGACTACGAGGACGTCACGGTGATCGTGCTCGATCGCAACTACCGGTCCACCCAGACGATCCTCGATGCCGCCAACGCCGTCATCTCCAACAACCGCGGCCGCAGGCCCAAGCACCTGTGGACCGACCTGGGCAGCGGAGACCCGGTGACGGTCTACCGGGCCGAGGACGAGCATGACGAGGCTGCCTTCATCGCCGAGCAGCTGGGGGCACTCGAGGACGTGGGGAAGCGCCTCGCCGACGCTGCAGTCTTCTATCGGACCCACGCTCAGAGTCGGGTGCTGGAGGAGGTGCTGGTCAGACACGGAGTTCCCTACCAGGTGATCGGCGGACCCAAGTTCTACGACCGACGCGAGGTCAAGGACGCGATGGCTTACCTGCGGGCGCTGGTCAACTCTTCCGACGAGGTTGCCGTCAAGCGGATCGTCAACGTGCCCAAGCGGGGCATCGGGGCCACGAGCATCGGACACGTCGATCGCTTTGCCGAGGCCAACGGGATCACTTTCTATGAGGCGCTCGAGCGGGTGGATGAGATCACCCGCTTGTCGTCCCGGTCAGCGAGGCAGGTTGCCGAGTTCGTGACTCTCATGCAGGGCCTGCGTTCGGCGACGGCGGCCGGGCCACGCGCAGCACTTCAGGCGGTGCTGGACGACACCGGATACATCGTCGGGCTCGAGATCGACGGTGGGCTCGAGGCCCTGAGCCGGGCCGAAAACCTCAAGGAGCTGCTATCCGTCGCCTCCGAGTTCGAGGAGAGAGGACCGATGGCGGATCTCGGCGACGAGCGGTGGGACGACCTGGGCGGGGCTCGCCGTCTCGAGTTCTTCCTCGAGAGCATTTCGCTCGTCGCCGATATCGACGGCATGGAGGAGTCCGGGGCCGTCACCCTGATGACACTCCACAACGCCAAGGGCCTCGAGTTCCCGGTCATCTTCATGGCCGGCATGGAGGAGGGTGTTTTCCCCCATATGCGATCACTCGGCGACCCGGACCAGCTCGAGGAGGAGCGTCGGCTGGCGTACGTCGGCATCACCCGGGCTCAGGAGCAGCTGTACCTCACGCACGCGACGACGCGGAATCTCTTCGGGGCGAACAACTACAACTCCCCGAGCCGGTTCCTCGGTGAGATCCCCGATGCTCTCCTCAAAGAGGCCGACAAGCGCACCCGAGTGCGGGAGCGTGAGGAGGCATCTCCTCGCCCTACGCTGCAAGGGGCCGACGTCGACGTGGGGGACCGCGTGCGGCACCAGCACTGGGGGCTGGGGACGATCGTCTCGGTCACCGGGTCGGGTGAGCGCGTCGAGGCAACGGTCGACTTCGAGGGGCAGGGGCACAAGCGCCTGCTGCTGGCCTGGGCACCGCTGGAGCGACTGTGACGATCGGCATCGCGGAAGCGATCGTTCGCCTCGTGGTGGCAGCATTGCTCTCGGGAGTCATCGGGTTCGAACGTGAAGTTGCGCAGAAGGCGGCCGGGTTGCGGACCCACATGCTCGTCGGCCTCGGTGCCGGTCTGTTCGCTCTGCTCAGCGTCGAAGGTTTCACCGGGTCGGATCCGGCCCGGGTTGCGGCCCAGATCGTCGCCGGAGTCGGCTTCCTGGGGGCGGGGGCCATCTTCCGTCACGGCTTCTCGGTGCGGGGGCTGACGACGGCCGCCGGCCTGTGGACCGCCGCCGCGGTGGGCATGGCTACCGGCATCGGCGAGTTCGCCATCGCGATGATTGCGACGGCGGTCGCGGTCGTCGTGCTCTTCTTGTTCGGCACCGTCGAATGGCTGGCCCGGGGTCGCCGGGACCTGGCCAGTGCGATCATCGGCGTCGATGTGATCGAGGGCGGCGCAGTCCAGGGGGTGTGCGATCGAGCCAGGGCACTGGTTGGTCCTCCGGGCACGGTGGTCGTGCAGGAGATCACCGTCGAGGGCGCCACGGTGCGGTTGACCGTGGAACCGCGTCTCGTCGACGAGGTGATGCTGAGTTTGCACACCGATGGGGCCGTGGGGCGGGTGTATCGGGTCGACATCTGACCCTCATCGGCAGCCTCCCCGATCCGATCGGACCGGTTCAGCCAGATTCCGGTGCCGTCGCCGTCGCTAACCTCATCGGACCATGCCCCGGCGCATTCTCATTGCCAAGCCCGGCCTCGACGGCCACGATCGCGGTGCGAAGGTCATTGCTCGAGCGCTGCGTGACGCCGGCTGCGAGATCGTCTACAGCGGCCTTCATCAAACGCCGGAGCAGATCGTCGAGACCGCACTCCAGGAGGACGTGGCCGGCATCGGGCTTTCGGTCCTGAGCGGCGCCCATATGACGCTGTTCCCCCGGGTCGTGGAGCTGCTGACCGAGCGGGACGCCACCGACATCATCGTCTTCGGAGGCGGGATCATTCCCGCCGCCGACATCGCGACCCTCAAGGAGGCCGGTCTGGCCGAGATCTTTACACCGGGGACTCCACTGGCGGATGTCGTGGCCTGGGTCGACGCCCACATTCCGGAGCACTGACGAGTGGACCTCTTCGAGTATCAGGGAAAGTCGCTGTTCGCCCGTGTCGGCGTCCCCGTGCCCGAGGGAAGGGCGGCTCGAAGCCCCGCCGAAGCGCGATCGGCGGCCGAAGAACTCGGCGGCAGAGTCGTGGTCAAGGCGCAGGTTCAGGTAGGGGGTCGTGGCAAGGCGGGCGGTATCAAGCTCGCAGACGGGCCCGCCGAAGCCGAGGCCCGGGCCGCCGAGATCCTCGGGATGGACATCAAGGGCCACACGGTCCACGTCGTCTGGGTGGAGAGGGCGTCGGACATCGCCGCCGAGTACTACGTGTCCTTCACGCTCGACCGGGGCGCCAAGCGCCACATGGCGATCGTTTCGGCCAAGGGGGGCATGGACATCGAGGCGGTTGCCTCCGAGAACCCCGAGGCAGTGGTCAAGATTCACATCGACCCGGTGGTCGGTCTGGCCAACTGGGAGGCCTCGGAGCTGGTGTACCGGGCCGGCCTGGACAGGGCGACGGCCAGGAAGTCCGCGGCGGCGGTTCTCAAGCTCTACGAGGCGTTCGTGTCGCTCGACTGCGATCTCGTCGAGGTCAACCCGCTGATCCTCACCAAGGACGGCGAGATCATCGCCCTCGACTCGAAAGTGACGCTCGACTCGAACGCATTCTTTCGGCACCCCGACTTCGAGGACTTCCGGAAGGCGTTCACGGAGGACCCTATCGAGCAGATGGCCCGCGAGCGCGGCCTCAACTTCATCAAGCTCGAGGGGTCGGTCGGGATCGTGGGCAACGGCGCCGGCCTGGTGATGTCGACCCTCGACGTGGTCTCGCTCGTGGGCGGCTCGGCCGCGAACTTCCTCGACGTGGGGGGCGGTGCCGGTGCCGACACGATCACGAATGCGCTCGACGTCCTCACCAACGACCCGACCGTGAAGACCGTGCTCATCAACATCTTCGGCGGGATCACCCGATGCGACCTCGTGGCCCGGGGGATCGTCGAGGCGTTGGGCAGTCTCGAACTGCCCTGGCCGATAGTGGTGCGCCTCGACGGCACGAACGCCGCCGAAGGTCGCTCGATCCTGGAGGAGGCGGCCTCGGATCTGGTGGTGCCGGCGGTGACGATGCGGGAAGCAGCCGAGAAGGCCGTGGAACTGGCGGCGAAGGGCTGAGATGGCGATCTACGTGGGCGAGAACACTCGGCTCGTGGTCCAAGGGCTCACCGGATCGCAGGGTCGCTTCCACGGCTTTCGCAACAGGGAGTACGGGACGAACCTCGTGGCCGGAGTGACCCCGGGCAAGGGTGGCACCGATCTCGACGGGGTACCGGTCTTCGACTCAATGGCGCAAGCGGTCGCCGCGACCGATGCCAACACCTCGATGGTCTTCGTGCCGCCGGCATTTGCGGCAGATGGGATCCTCGAGGCGGGTGCGGCGGAAGGGATCGAGCTGATCGTTGCCATCACCGAGGGCATTCCCGCTCAGGACGAGGCGAGGGTCTTCAACTACCTCAAACAGACGTCCGGGGCCACTCTCATCGGCCCCAACTGCCCCGGCGTGCTTTCGCCGGGGAAGGCCAACGTTGGGATCACTCCACCCGAGATCGCCATGCCGGGTCCGGTCGGTGTCGTATCGCGCTCGGGCACTCTGACCTATCAAGCGGTGCACGAGCTCACCACCCGGGGAATCGGTCAGACGACCTGCGTCGGAATCGGCGGTGATCCGGTCCCGGGCACGTCGTTTGTAGACGTGCTCGAACGCTTCCAGGCCGACGACGACACGGAGGCGATCGTGATGATCGGCGAGATCGGCGGTGACGCCGAGGAACAGGCGGCGCGGTTCATCACCGATCAGGTCTCCAAGCCGGTGGTTGCATACGTCGCCGGCGTCACCGCCCCTCGGGACAAGAAGATGGGGCACGCCGGGGCGATCATCTCGGGATCGAGCGGCACGGCACAGGCCAAGCAGGAGGCGCTTGGGGCGGCGGGGGTCACCGTGGTCGACGACCCCACGTCGATCGGGGAAGCAGTAGAACGGCTGCTCTGACGAGCAGCCCGTTTTCCGTTATCCGTCGAGGTCTGTGACCGGGTAGCTTCAGGCGGGATGACACCGAACCGACCCTCCTGGCCGACTGCCGGGCCTCTGATCATTGGGATCGCCGGCGGATCGGGATCGGGCAAGTCGACGATCGCCGAGTCGATCGTCGAGGCCGTCGGGTCGGATGATGTGATCCTCATCCAGCACGATTCCTATTACCGCGATCTGACCCATTTTCCCGTCGAGGAGCGGGCCAAGGTCAACTACGACCATCCCGATTCGATGGAGTCCGAACTGCTCGTCAGGCATCTGGAATCGCTGCTGGCTGGGGAAGGCTTCGATCGGCCGGTCTACGACTTCACCGTTCACAACCGCGCCGTGGAAACCGTCAGGGTCGAACCGAAGCCGGCGGCGATCGTCGAAGGCATCCTGGTCCTGTACGAGCCGGCGTTGCGCGATCTGATGGATCTCAAGGTCTACGTCGACACCGATCCGGACATTCGGCTCGCCCGCCGCTGGGAGCGGGACATCAATGAACGGGGTCGCACGTTCGATTCGGTGCGCGACCAGTATCTGGCCACGGTTCGCCCCATGCACCTTCAGTTCGTCGAGCCGTCCAAGAGGTACGCCGACATCGTGATTCCGGAGGGCTACAACGTCGGCGCGGTAGAGACCGTCATTTCGGCGATCCGGGATGTGTTGCGGGGGCGGTGAGGAGACAGCTTGCAGCTTGCAGCTTGCAGCTTGCAGATTTCAGATCGTGGAGACTCTTCGATGTCTGATGTCTGATGTCTGATGTCTGATGTCTGGCGACTGGTGACTGTGCTGTCTCCCGCGATAATCGGATCTCGCACAACACTCGAGGAGCGACATGGCCGACACGATCACGATGGGCGATGGCGGGCTCGAAGTGCCCGACGAGCCGACTATTCCTTTCATCGAGGGCGACGGGATAGGACCCGACATCTGGTCGGCGGCAAGCCGGGTGTTCGACGCCGCGGTGGATGAGGCATACGGTGAATCGCGTTCGATCACCTGGATGGAGGTGCTTGCCGGCCAGAAGGCCTTCGATGAGACCGGCGAGTGGCTCCCGACGAAGACCTTGGAGACGCTCGACTCCCACCTGGTCGGCATCAAAGGTCCGCTGACCACGCCGGTGGGTGGTGGAATTCGCAGCCTCAACGTGTCCATCCGTCAGATCATGGACCTGTACTGCTGCGTGCGCCCGGTGCGGTGGTATCGGGGTGTGCCTTCTCCGGTCAAACACCCGGAGAAGGTCGACATGGTCATCTTCCGGGAAAACACAGAAGACGTTTATGCCGGAAAGGAGTTGCGCGAGGGCAGTGACGAGGCCAAGAAGCTGCTTGCTTTCCTCGAGGGCGAGTTCGGGTGGGAGATTCGGTTGGACAGCGGGATCGGGATCAAGCCGATCTCCGAGACCGGGAGCAAGCGGCTCGTGCGCGCCGCCATTCACCACGCCCTGGACAACGGACGCCGCAACCTCACTCTCGTCCACAAGGGCAACATCATGAAGTTTACCGAGGGTGCCTTCCGCGAGTGGGGCTACGAGGTCGCCCGAGACGAGTTCGGCGATCGCACCGTTTCCTGGGATGAAAGCGGCGGCGAACCCGGCGAGAGGATGCTGATCAAGGACGCCATTGCTGATGCGTTCCTCCAGCAGATCCTCACCCGGGCCGACGAGTACGACGTGATCGCCACGATGAACCTCAACGGGGATTACATCAGCGATGCGCTCGCCGCCCAGGTCGGGGGCATCGGCTTCGCCCCAGGCGGGAACATCAACTACGACACGGGGCACGCGGTGTTCGAGGCCACTCACGGCACCGCTCCGAAATACGCCGGCCAGGACAAGGTGAACCCGGGTTCCCTGATCCTCAGCGGAGTTCTGATGCTGCGGTACCTGGGTTGGAGCGAGGCGGCCGATCTGATCGAGCAGGGGATCGAAAGGGCGATAGGGGATCGGATCGTCACCTACGACTTTGCCCGACTCATGGATGAGGCAACCGAGGTGAAGACGAGCGAGTTTGCGTCCGCTCTTATCGAGAGACTGTGAGACAGGCGTTCGATGAGTCACCAGTCACCAGCAGCCAGTCACCAGTAAGAAGGTTCTGGAGACTGGAGACTGGAGACTGGAGACTTCCTCCCCTGTCTCGGGCACCCACTCCGTCACTACGCTGACCCACGGGTCACCCATGGAGGATTGATGAGCAAGATCACCGTTGTCGGAGCCGGAAAATACGGCTCCACCACCGTCCAGCGCCTCGCCGAAGCCGACCTGGCCGACGAGGTCGTCATGACCGACATCATCGAGGGACTCCCCCAGGGTCTCGCCCTCGACATGAACCAGTCCCGCTCGATCGAGCGGTACCGCACGAAGGTCGTCGGGACCAACGATTATGCGGACACGGCGGGCAGCGACGTCGTTGTCATCACCGCCGGGCTGCCCCGCAAACCGGGGATGAGTCGCATGGACCTGCTCGAGGTCAACGCCAAGATCGTCAAAGAGGTGACGGAGGAGATCGCCGCCGGTTCACCCGAGGCGGTGATCATCGTCGTCACCAACCCGCTCGACCACATGACGACGCTGGCCGCAGAGGTCTCCGGCTTCCCCACGGCGAGGGTCATGGGCCAGGCCGGAAACCTCGACACCGCCCGGTTCATCCACTTCATCTCGGAGAAGACCGGGGCGGACATCCTGGAAGTCGATGCCCTGACCCTGGGGAGTCACGGCGCGACGATGGTCCCCGTGCCGTCACAGTGCCGGGTGGGGGGCAAGCCCCTAACGGAAGTGCTGGACTCCGATGCGATCGACGAGGTGGTAGAGAGGACCCGCGACGGGGGGGCAGAGATCGTCGGCCTCCTCAAGACGGGAAGCGCCTACTACGCCCCTTCGGCGGCCGCGGCCACGATGGCTCGGGCGGTGCTCGAGGGTTCGGGCGCGGTGATGCCGGTCTGTGCCTGGACCGGCGGCGAGTACGGGATCTCGGACGTCTATCTCGGGGTCCCGGCAAAGGTCGGCGCCGGCGGGGTTCGGGAGATCGTCGAGCTCGACCTCACCGACGAGGAGCTTGCAGCCCTGTGGGCGGCCGCAGATTCGGTCCGGGAGAAGGTCGACGAACTCCACTCACTGGATTTGGGCTGATGGTCGGATAGCCGACACAGGTGCGGTTGAAGGGTCGGCTCCGCCCTAGGTTCCCGACGTGCTCAGGTTCACATTTACCCCATTTCTCATGGCATTCGTAGTGGCTGCCTGTTCTGGCAGTGGTCGACCGATGTCGGTGCCGGAGTACCGCGATCAACTCGTCGTTATCTCTGATCAGTTCCAGGCCGTGAGCGGGACCGACCCCGCAGATGAAGAACTGCTCCAGGCGACGATCTTGTTCGCCGCATACGAGGACGCCTACGACACCATCGCCGGGCTCGAAGCGCCGTCTGAACTTCAGGGGCTCCACCGAGAGTTCGTCGAAGCTTTCAGTGCAACTCAGCGTCATGCTGCCGAATACATCGGCCAGGAGGGCATGGATGGGACGTTCAGCTTCGCCTCGCTTCGTGCTGATCCAGACTTCCAAAGCGTCTTCGAGGCGATGCAGCGATCCTGCGACGATCTGCGCCTCGAAATCGCCAGAGTGTTGGACGAACCCATCCCGGACACCTGCAGCTACTAGTGCTGCACTAACTAAGGCAGACGGGCTCAGGCCTCGGAGAGCTGACGCTCCGACTCCCGGGCGGCCTCCTGCTGCTTGTGGGCGCGCTCGAATGCAATGATCTCGTCGCGTCGTCTCGCCCACATGCCCACCGCCCCGGCGAAAGCCATGAGCCCTCCGAACCATGCCCAAAGGACTCCCGAGGTGATCTGAAGGTCCTGCACCTTTGCGCTGAGGCCGTTCACATCGAACTGCTGCTGTTGCAGGGTGACCCGCAGTGAGGCGGCCATCGTTATGGATATGACCCAGATCGAGACGATCCCGTTGATGACCATGCGCCATCCGGCGAGTTGCTGGGGGGGCCGGAAGAGCGCCAGCGCTCCGATCACAACGCCGGCGACCGCCACGAAGATCCAGAAGGGCTGCTCGTCGCGGAGAAGGGGTCCGACGAAGGCGAAGAGAGTGACGAGGAACCCAACGAGCCACAAACCGGCTTGCGCAAATCGCCTGCGCTTGCTCCACGACTCGGGGACGAAGCGCGTCAGGAGGGCCTTGATCACGACTGCGCCGATGAGCGAGAGGATGACGCGGATTGCGAAAGGCATCTTCACGTCCTTGGCATCGGCCAGAACGGCGACGACGACGGCGAAGACGACGAGGACGGTGACGGCCACCACGAGATGGATGAGTGTCTCCTTGATGATCCCGTAGGACAGCAGCACGGCGACGGCGGCCACGACGAGCGCCGCAACGGCGATCACGATGCCCTGGGTGAGCTCATAACCACGCAGCGACCACGGTTGGATGAGGAATCGGTAGGTCGGCTCGACCCGGACGTACTCCCAGAAGATCGACTGGGCCATGATCACCAGGCCCAGCGTGGTCAGCAGCAGGGGCCGGTTCTTCACGAACTTCCTCACCATTCGCTCCCAGGGTCCTCGATGCGGCGCCACTCTACACCCGGTCGATGCGCCGGTCCGGCTGCAATGTGGGCGATTCGTCCGGGTCATGTCGTCGTGGGTGGTGCCGGGGTCGAATCGTTGATTTGAAGCGGTTTTTCCGGTGAATGTGTAGCAATCTTGCTGCGGAGGTTGTTAGAGTCACATCAATGTCATTCCCTCTAGGAGGAGCGGAACGTATGAACAAGAGCGAGCTCGCGGAGGCCGTCGGGAAGTCCTTCGGCGGCAACAAGTCCATGGGCGGGGCCGCCGTCGACGCCGTACTCAGTGCGATCACCGACGCTCTCGCTTCGGGCAACAAGGTCCAGATCTCGGGTTTCGGGACCTTCGAAGTGCGCCATCGCCAAGCCCGCATGGGCCGCAACCCCCGGACCGGCGAGCCGGTTCACATCAAGGCGAGCAACGCGCCGGCCTTCAAGGCCGGTAAGGCCTTCAAGGAAGCGGTCAACCCCGCCCCGGAAGCCGCCTTTGGCTAGCAGCCCTTTCGGATGTGACGACGGGCGCCCGCACGGGCGCCCGTCGTGCTCTCTGCTCTCAGCTCGGCGTCGATCAATACTCGACGTCGAGTCCCGAGGCCGCTTCGGCGAACTGGGTGAGCATCGCCTGATTCATCATCAGCTTCGCCATGTTTCCGCTCACCTTCAGCTTGCCGGTCATGAATGCCATCTGCGTGTTGAGTTCGCCTTTGCTGATGGCGGTTGCCGTCTCGTAGTTGTTCGTGATCGTGGCATCCGGTTCGTCGGCGTCTCCGGCGACGGCCTTTGCGACGCCCTCGGCGATCGCGATGTAGTAGTGGTTTTCGGTCTCCTCCGGGGCGTCGGTCACCTCGAACTGGAGGGTCAGATCCACGTTGGCGATCGCGTTCTTGAAGCCGTCGTGTGAGTTCACGATTTCGGTGAGCGACGACAGCCAATCCTGTGTGAGGAACTGGGCCAAGACAGGTCCTTTCTCGTTTCCGGGCGAGGATACCGGCTCGATCAGGCGAGTTCTGCCGTCTTGAGCGCTTTTCGCACTGCCCGCTGTACTTGCGGCGAAACCGGCAGGAGGGGTCGACGCGAGGCTCCTGGAGCGAATCCGACGCGCCGCGCCGCATACTTCACTGCTGCTATTCCGTGCCGTTCGATGGCGGCCGCTACGGTCCCAAGGGTTGACTGCAGTGGGGCTGCACTCTTCGCCGAGCGGCGGGCGGCGGTAACCGTGCCTCGCAGAAGGCGCGGCGCGTAGTTGGCACTGGCGGTGATGGCGCCGTGGGCTCCGGCTTCGATTGAGAGGCTCACCGCAGCGGTGGCACCGGCGTAAAGGGCGAATCCGTCTCCGGTCTCCGCAACGAGCCGCTCGGCCCGGGCCGGGTCGCCGCCGGAGTCCTTCATCCCCACTACGGCCTGATGGCCGGCCAGGGCCAGCACGCTCTCGGCGCCGAGCTCGAGTCCAGTCACGCTGGGAACCGAGTACAGCAACACCGGAAGCGGGGCTCGTTCCACCAGGTGAGCGAAGAACTGCTCGATGAGATCTGGGCGGTGGCGGACGAGGGTCGTCGGGGTGGCGAGGAGGACGGCGTCGGCTTCTCCGGCGTCGGCCTCGGCCATGGCGTCGGCCGCAGCCCGCACCGTCTCGGCGTGGATGCCGCACAGCACGAATGCCCGCGGCGCGGCCCGGCGGGCGGTCGCGACAAGGCTGTGCCTCTCGCCCGGTTCGAGGTATGGCCCCTCTCCGGTGCTTCCGGCGACGAGGATCCCTTGCATCCCGAGATCCCACATTCGGGCCACATTGTGAGTGTGAGCCTGAAGGTCCAGGCGCTCCGAGCGGGTGAAGGGGGTGATCAGCGCCGGCATGGCGCGGGGGAGGGGACGCATCTCGACAGCGTATCCGCTGGCGACAGCCTGCAGCGTGCAGCCTGCAGCGTGCAGATTTCAGATCTCAGATTTCAGATCTCAGAATGAGATCCTCTTAGATGTCTGATGTCTGATGTCTGATGTCTGATGTCTGATGTCTGCTGTCTGCTGTCTGCGGTCTGCCTGCTGCAGGCCTTGCCCTCCCGACACGGTCACGGATTGCGCGAGAATGCCCGTCGGACGGCCGACAAGAGGAGAGCCGTGACCATCACGAAGGACGCGCCGGCTCGACGGCGGTATCCATGGCCGATCGAGTTCTATCGGTCGGCGGTCGGGAAGAAGTGGGTCATGGCCGTCACCGGAATCGCACTCCTCGGCTACATCGTCGCCCACATGCTCGGCAACTTGAAGGTCTACTTCGGGCCCGAGGAGATAAAGCAGTACGGGGAGGCGCTGCGCGACCTGGGTGGCGATCTCGTTCCCCGCACCAACTTGCTGTGGATTCTGCGTATAGGCCTGCTCGGGGCCGCCCTGCTCCACATCCACGCCGCCTACTCGCTGACCTACACGAACTGGAAGGCCCGCGGCGGGCGGTACCGGGAACGCGACTACGCCGCGGTGACCTATGCCAGCCGCACGATGCGCCTCACCGGGACCGTCGTGCTGCTGTTCGTCCTCTTCCACCTCGCCGACTTCACCTGGGGCGTGAAACCGGCGGCAACGTCGGAGTTCTTCAGGGGAGACATCTACGCGAACCTGGTGGCCTCCTTCGAGCGCCTCCCGGTGGCAGTCTTTTACGTGATCGCCAACCTGGCGCTCGGCCTGCACATCTACCACGGGACCTGGAGCCTGTTCCAGAGCCTCGGCTGGAGCCACCCGCGCTTCAACAGGTGGCGCAGGTGGCTCGCCGCGGGCCTGACGTTGGCGGTGGTGGCCATCAACTTGTCGTTCCCGATCGCGGTCCAGGTCGGAATCCTCGAGATCTGAGCTGGAGGTAGCGATGCAACTCGACGCCAAGACTCCCGAGGGCTCCCTGGGGGAGAAGTGGGACAACCACCGCTTCTCGATTCCCCTCGTCGCTCCACCCAACCGGCGCAAGTTCCAAGTGATCGTTGTCGGGACCGGCCTGGCGGGGGCTGCGGCCGCGGCAACCCTGGGCGAGCTCGGATACAACGTGAAGACGTTCACATATCACGACTCCAACAGGCGCGCCCACAGCATCGCGGCTCAAGGAGGCATCAATGCCTCCAAGAACTATCGCAACGACGGCGACAGCGACTATCGGCTCTTTTACGACACGATCAAGGGCGGCGACTATCGCTCCCGGGAGGCCAACGTCTATCGCCTGGCCCAGGTGAGTGGGGAGATCATCGACCAGGCGACTGCACAGGGCGTGCCGTTCGGTCGGGAGTACGGCGGGCTCCTGGCCAACCGGTCGTTCGGGGGAGTGCAGGTGTCGCGAACCTTCTACGCCAGGGGGCAGACGGGCCAGCAGCTCCTGCTCGGCGCCTATCAGGCGCTGGCGCGCCAGATCGAGGCCGGCACCGTGACCCCCTTCAACCGATGCGAGATGCTCGACCTGGTCGTGGCCGACGGCAGGGCGGTGGGCATCGTGGTCCGCGACCTGTTGACGGGAGAGATCGGCACCCACAGCGCGCATGCAGTCGTCCTGGCCACCGGGGGCTACAGCAACGTCTACTTCCTCTCGACGAATGCCAAGGCCTCGAATGCCACGGCCATCTGGAGGGCGTATCGCCGGGGGGCCCTGTTCGCCAACCCCTGCTTCACCCAGATCCATCCGACCTGCATCCCGCAGGCTGACGAGTTTCAGTCGAAGCTCACTCTGATGTCGGAGTCATTGCGCAACGACGGCCGGATTTGGGTCCCGGTGCAGTTCGACGAGACCCGGCCTGCCGGTCAGATCCCTGAGGATGAGCGCGACTACTACCTGGAGCGACGGTATCCGGCGTTCGGCAACCTCGTACCGCGCGACGTTGCCTCCCGGGCGGCCAAGAAGGAGGTCGACGCCGGCAAGGGCATGGGCCCGATGCGCAACGGCGTGTACCTCGACTTCGCCGACGCCATCGGCCGCCTCGGGCGCGACACGATCGAGGCCCGCTACGGGAACCTCTTCGAGATGTATGAGCGGATAACGGGGGAGGACCCGTACGAGGTCCCGATGCGCATCTATCCCGCCCCGCATTACACGATGGGCGGCCTGTGGGTCGACTACGACCTGATGACGACGATCCCGGGCCTGTACACGATCGGCGAGGCAAACTTCTCCGACCACGGGGCAAACCGGCTGGGGGCCAGTGCCCTCATGCAGGGCCTGGCCGACGGATACTTCATCCTGCCGAACACGATCGCCGCCTACTTGTCGGAGCACCTCGGCACGGACCCGATGCCGACGGACCATCCTGCGTTCGCCGCGGTCGTATCGGAAGTCGAGGACCGGGTGCAACGGCTGCTGTCTGCCAACGGCTCGCGCACGGTGGACTGGTTCCACCGCGAACTCGGCAAGATCGTCTGGGAGCATTGCGGGATGGCCCGCAGCGCCGTGGGGCTCGAGAAGGCCCTCGTCGAGATCCCGGTGCTGGAAGAGGAGTTCTTCGCCGACGTGAAGATCGTGGGCGAGGGCGACTCGCTCAACCAGACGCTGGAGAAGGCCGGTCGCGTTGCCGACTACTTCCAACTCGCCGAGCTCATGTGCCGCGATGCCGTGCAGCGAGAGGAGTCGTGCGGAGGCCACTTCCGCGTCGAGTACACGACCGCGGAGGGCGAGGCCAAGCGGAACGACGACGAATTCGCGTTCGTGGCTGCCTGGCAATTCGAGGGCGATGGCGCCGAGCCGTGTCTCGTCGAGGAGCCACTGGAATTCGAGAACGTCGAGCTGAAGACCAGGAGCTACAAGTGATGGACCTGACACTTCGAGTGTGGCGCCAGGAGGGCCCGGATCGGCCCGGGGCGTTCGAGGAGTACCCGGCTCCGGGCATCAGCTCGGATGCCTCGTTCGTCGAGATGCTCGACATCGTCAACGACCGTCTGACGCTGGAGGGTCGGGAGCCGATAGCGTTCGAGCACGATTGCCGAGAGGGAATTTGCGGGTCCTGCGGCGTGATGATCAACGGCCGGGCTCACGGGCCGCAGAAGGGGACCGCCACCTGCCAGCTCCACATGCGGAAGTTCGCCGACGGCGAAGTCATCACCGTCGAGCCCTGGCGAGCGGCCGGCTTTCCGATTCTCAAGGACCTCGTTGTGGACCGCACTGCTTTCGACCGGATCATCGAGGCCGGGGGATACATCATGGTCGACACCGGGAGCGCCCCCGATGCCAACCTGATCCCGGTGCCGCAGGAAGCCGCCGAGGCGGTCATGGACGCCGCCGCCTGCATCGGTTGCGGGGCCTGCGTTGCCGCTTGTCCCAACAGTGCTGCCCAGTTGTTCACCGCCGCCAAGGTCGCTCATCTCAACTTGCTGCCGCAGGGGCAGCCGGAGCGGTTCACACGGGTCGAGTCCATGGTCGAGACGATGGAGTCGTTCTTCGGTTCGTGCTCGAATCACGGTGAGTGCGAGCAGGCCTGTCCCAAGTCGATCTCGCTCGACTTCATTGCTCTGCTCAACCGGGACTACATCAGGGCCAAGTGGCGCAACCCGAGACTGGCCGCGAGGCATTAGCTCGCTGCGCTCGCAGTCTCCAGGTCCAGGCGTCGTTGCGTTTGCCGGGTGAACGCGCCTGCCGTGTCATGGCAATCATGCGATCGAGTCTCCAGTCTCCAGCCAGAGTGCCGGCCGATTGCCCGCAACAGCGATTGCCCGCAACAGCGATTGCCCGCCGAGCGCAGCGAGGCGATTACTGGTTTGGCTGGTGACTGGTAACTGGGAACTGGAAACTGGTGACAGATTCGCGCGCTCCGCGCGCAACAGTTCGTGGATGATCGGCGCGATTCGCTGAATCTCCTTATGCAAAAACCATTTGACGCACGCGCGCTCCGCGCGCAATAATGACATCTCCGTAACTACATCGGTGTAAGGAACTCCTCATGCTCGAGCGTCTGAGAGAAGCAATCACCAGCGGGTACGACCTGTCGTGGCAGGACGGGGCCAACTGCAAGGGGGCCAACGCAAGCCTGTTTTTCCCGGAGCGGGGTGCATCGACCAGGGCGGCCAAGGGCATCTGCCGCGAGTGCGCCGTTCGCGTGGACTGCCTGGAGTTCGCCATAACCACCGGAGAGAAATTCGGCATCTGGGGCGGGATGTCGGAACGGGAGAGGCGCCGGGTGCGCAAGGAACGCCAGATCGCGGCTTCGCGCCGGGCTTCGTAGTAGCAACCCAGACATCGGACATCGGACGTCGGACATCAGACGTCGGACATCGAAGAGTGTTCGCGATCTGAGGTCTGAGGTCTGAGGTCTGAAATCCGTCGTCTGAGGCGTCAGCCGAAGAGACGTGCCCGGTCGTACAATGACCCCCGGTCGTCACGGGAGTGGTCACTTGGGCATCGTCATCATCCTCGCAGTGGTCGTGGTCGCCGCAGCAGTCGCGGTGATCGTCCTCAGCCGCAGAACGCCGGGCTCGGCTCCCGGATCGGGCTCGGTCGCAGTCGAGGCGGAGCGCGACGGACCGACCGTGGTCGATTTTCACGTTGGGGGTGGGTCGGCCAGGGTCCACTTCGACGTTCCGCTTCCGGTCGGCGAGGTGGACGCAGTGCTGGCTGATCTCCTCATCCGTGAGGCGGTCGAGGTGGTGCGGGAGAAGCGGCACACGCTCCCGCTGGATGACGTTCATCGCGTTGTCGCCCTCGGCCGTCGGGCCGACGGCTGGGCGGAGGTGGGTACGGTCGAACTGGACACGCCGGGAACGCTTCCTCCTCCGATGGTGCCCGAGCTGCTTCCGCACGCATCCCGGCCCGGATTCGATGCCTTCGAGCGCATCTCCGATCTTCCCGACCGTGCCCCCGGGCTCGCCGACCGATCGGGGCCCGAAAGCCTCGAGCCGATCGGCCCGCAACTCCGCCTGCCGCAGGCCGTCGACGCCGGTATCCGTGCGCAGGGGCTGGACCCATCCACGACCGACGCTTGCGACCTGGTGCTCGGGGTGATGCGGCTTGCCGGCTACCGCCTAAACGAGCGCTCGATCGACACAGTCGACGCGGTGAGTGGAGGGCAGCGGGTCTTCATCAGGACGGTACCGCACGCCGTCGGCGAGCATCCCGAACTCTCCGAGCCGGAGGTCGACAGGTTCGTCGTCGACTTCATGTCGTCGGGGGCCGATCGCGGACTGCTCGTGACCGAGAAGTTCTGCCCCTTCGAGATCTATGACCGGGAGCGCCGCGAGCCACGGATGCGGTTCATCACCCGCGAACGGATCCAAGGCTTCGTCGACGCCCTCTCCGTCGGGTGACCGCTCGACAGCGACCGGAACTCGGACGCTCCGGGGAGCGTTAGCCGGAGTGGCGGATGTCTGACGACGCCAAACCCACATGGGAAGAGGTGGCTCGCGACCATGGGCGCCGGATCTACAACTTCGCGTACCGGCTCACCGGGAATCCCGATGACGCCAGCGACCTCATGCAGGAGGTGCTCCTGCGGGTGCGACGCGGGCTTTCCGACTACACGCCGGGCTCGTTCGAGGGATGGCTGTGGAGGATCACCCGTAACGCGTTTCTGGATGAGATCAGACGCAAGAAACGCCGTCCGACCGTTGCTCTTCCCGACGACGATCGGTTCTCATCCGGCGCCGCTCCCGAGCCGGATGAGGTGCTCGCCGAGTCGCGCTTGCCCGAAGACCTCCAAGCCGCCCTCCTCGAGCTTCCATTCGACTTCCGCGAGGCGGTCGTCCTGTGCGACATCGTCGGGCTCACCTACGACGAGATCGCCGAGATTTCAGGCGTGGCGGTCGGCACGGTTCGCAGCCGAATCCACAGGGGGAGACGCATGATGAGGGACCTTCTGCGATGACCCATCCCCGCGAACTGCTCTCGGCTCACCTCGACGGCGAACTCACCGCGGATGAGGGGTCCCGGGTCGATCTCCACCTCGCCACGTGTGCCGACTGCACACACGAACTGCGGGCCCTGGCATCGGTGAGAACGGCGCTGCGCTCGCTTCCCGAGCTCGAACCGCCGACTCCACTGATGGCGGCGCGTTCTTGGTCGCTGGTCCGGTGGGGTGGTGGTGCTGCTGCCGCCGCCGCCGTCGCCCTTGCAGTGGTTCTTGCGGTCGCGCCGGGCGACCGGCCGGCGGTGCTCGACCTGGACACGATGGCCGAGCAGCACACGGCCCGGCTGGTGGTGGATCCGGGCATCTCCACGATTCGGGGACCGGTTGGTGGACCGTGAGGCGGCTTCTGTTGGCGATCACGATCGTCGGATCGATGGCGCTCCCCTCCGCTGCTCGCGCCGACGACGATCTGGAGGGGATGTTGGAGTCGGCGGCAGAAGCCGATTTCCACGGTGTGGGCGTGGTGATGTGCACCTGGGACGACGACTCGGCCGCTACGACCTATGAGGTGACCCGGTCCGACGGCATGTCGATGGTGCATGGGCCCAGCGGGGATTTCATGCTTTCCAGCGGTCTCTCTGCGTCGAGATCCGGGGCAGACTGGTATGCGCTGGAGGTCGCGGAGTGGTCGGCCTGGAGCCTGTCGGACCGTTACTCGCTTGGTGAGCAGATCTCCACGACCCGGTTGGGTCGGGCCGCCACCGAAGTCATGGTCATGGAGGGAGACCTCGCCAGGGCTCGGCTGGTAATCGACGACATCAGCACGGTGCCGTTGCTGACCGAGATCCTCGACTCGGCGGGCAACGTGTTCCGGCTGGCCGTCATGATCGAGTTCGACTCGGAGCCGGCCGCAATGGACGTGCCGGAAGACTTCCACGAGCGCGAGATGCTCATGCCGGCGGCGCCGTCCGATCGGCTTC
This sequence comes from Acidimicrobiia bacterium, assembly GCA_036478235.1. Lineage (GTDB taxonomy): Bacteria > Actinomycetota > Acidimicrobiia > Spongiisociales > UBA11373 > JACZWZ01. The sequence goes on from JAZGDZ010000021.1 coordinate 25,814, forward strand.
CGGCCGAGATCTTCGGGTATCGGCGGGTCGATTCATACGCCTCCGGCGACGGCACCCAAACCTTCTACTCGGACGGGCTGTTCTCGTTCTCCGTGTTCGAGTCGAAGCGGGGATCCCGGCCCGAGGCCTTCGACGCAGCAACGCGATTCGAAGTCGTCGGCGAGAAGTACCGCCGGATCGTCACGCCGAGCAACGTGTGGGTGCACTGGGACGCACCAAATCACTCCTATGTGCTGGTCGGCGATCTCCCGCCGGACCACATCCTGGCCGTGCTCCAGGAACTACCCGAGCCGGGCAACCGCGGGTTCCTCGTGCGGCTGTGGCGTCGGCTCTTTGGCTGAAATCAGAGATCTCAGACTTCAGATTTCAGATCACAGATTTCAGATTTCAGATCTCAGATTGCAGATGTCAGAAGGAACACTCTTCGATGTCCGATGTCCGATGTCCGATGTCCGATGTCCGATGTCCGATGTCTGTCTTCACTCGCTCCACAGCGGAAGCGTGACCGTGAATATCGTCCCCTCGCCCGGCTTGCTCATCACCGTCACGTCGCCGCCGTGGTTACGGGCGACGTGTTTGACGATGCTGAGCCCGAGCCCCATGCCGCCCGTGGCCGGGCTGCGCTCCCGGTCCACCCGGTAGAAGCGCTCGAATACCCGGTCGATGTGGTCCTCGGGGATTCCGATGCCCTCGTCCTGGACGTCGAACACGATCGAACCCGTTCGGACCGACGTGCGCAGCCAAACCCGCGGCGACGGTTTTCCCTCCGCAGGCTCGGAGTGATTGATGGCATTGTCGACGAGGTTCACCAGCATCGACCGCAGCTGATGCAGATCACCGGAGATTCGGGCCTCGGCCGGAGGGTCCTCGATGATCAGCTCGATCCGGCGTTCGGCGGCCGCCGATTGCATGGCCTTCGCGACCGATGCGGTGAGTGCCGATGCGTGGACCGGGTGGTCGCGGGAGGCGAGTGCCTCGGCCTGTGACAGATCGAGAATGTCTCCGACGAGCCCGCTCAAGCGATCTGCCTCGGCGGTGAGACGGCGGGCCATGCGCTCGGTGCCTTTTGCTCCTTCGAGGTCGCCTGCGATCGTCTCGGCGAGGACTGCGAGTGCCGACAGCGGAGTCTTCAGCTCGTGGCCGACGTTGGAAATGAAGTCGCGCCGGATGGCATCGATCCGGCGCCGTTCGGTCACGTCCCGAATGTAAGCCACTGCCCCGACGCTCTCCACTCCGAAGTCCAGTGGAAACGCGCCGATCTCCAGAATTTGTCGCACCGGGGTGAACAGCTCGACCTCGGTCGACACGGAGCTTCGGTTGAGGATCGCTTCCTCGATGGCGTCCCTCAGCCGCGGCTCGGCCACCTCCTCCCCCCGACGGGCACCGAGGAACTGGTCGGCTGCGTGATTTGCGAACACTGCGACGCCGTGATCGTCGGTGATGACGATCCCCTCGCCGGCGGCCTGAAGAGCGCCGGCCAGTTGCGAGCGCTCGCGCTGCGCCTGTGAGGTCGATCGCTCGAGAGTCTGCAGCGTCTCCTCGAGGGCCTCTGCTCGGCGCCACGATCGCTTCGGTGGACTTCCGCCGATCCTTGCCCGGGCGTCGTCGACGGTGCCGGCGAGGATCCTGGCTCGGGAGAAGAAGAAGTAGGCGATGCCGGAGGCGGCAACGGCGATCGCGATGGTGATGACGGTGATCGTGTCCACGTCCATTCGCACTATAGAGACGGCCCTCCTAAGGCCGGCCCCGCCGCCGCCGGCTGGTGCCTTGGTACTAGATCGCCTTCAGCGCGGTGATGTACTCGTCGTAGTCCCGGGCGAACTTGCGGCTCTCGGTGGCGATGATGGCGCGCACGATGCCGTCCTCGTCCAGGACGTAAGTGCTCCGGTTTGCCGCACCGGCCGCGGGATCGAAGGTCCCGTAGGCGTCGGTGACTGTCCCATGAGGCCAAAAATCGCTGAGCACCGGGAAGTCGAAGCCGTTCTGCTCCGACCACACCCTGTTGGAGAAGACGGTGTCTGTGGTTATCGCCACGACGTTGGCATCGATCTCGTTGAGCTCCGCCATGCGGTCCCGGATGGTGCAGAGCTCTCCCTCGCAGGTTCCGGTGAAGGGAAAGGGGATGAACACCACGAGGCTCTTGCGACCCTTGAGGTCTCCGAGGGACACCGTGTCGCCGTCGATGTTGCGGAGTTCAAATTCGGGCGCTGCCGTTCCGATTTCGGCGGCCATAATTGGTCCTTTGGTCGGAGTGGGCAAGCGTAGATCGCGCTCATCGGCTACCGGGTTTCCAATCGAGCTTGCAGCGAGCAGCCTGCAGTTTGCAGACAGCAGATTGCAGATCTCAGATCTCAGATGTCAGATTTCAGAATGGGATCCTCTTCGATGTCTGATGTCTGATGTCTGATGTCTGATGTCTGATGTCTGATGTCTGATGTCTGATGTCTGATGTCTGATGTCTGATGTCTGATGTTTTCTGCCTTCTGCCTGGTGACTGGTGACTGGCGACTGGTGACTCTTACAGCAACACTCTCGCGGCCCATCCGACGACGTCGCCGAGTTCGTCGAGTGTGGGAAGCATCTCGGGTCCCTCCCAGAGGCGGGTCAGGCTCTCATCTCCCCACCGCTTGTCGACCTCCTCGCAAAAACCCGCTCCGAGCCGATACTGCTCGTGCTTGAGGTCGAGCCCCAGCACCTGCTGCAGTATCTGCTCGCCCTGTGAGGGCTCTGCTCTTCTGCGATCGATGGCCTGGCGGATTCGGGGCGCTTCCGGGATCAGCCCGGGCGCGGCTCGGTCCATCAGATAGTCGCCGTATCCCTCCATGACGGCCATGAAGGCCTGAATGTCGCGGAGCGGGCCTTCCTGGGCGTCGCCAGCCAGCAGCCCGGTGAACCCCGAAGGGTCGTCGAGCATCCTCTGCAAGGACTCGGGGTCCTGGAGGCCTTCCATGCGACGTGAGATCTCATCGGGATCCACTTCGAGGCCCTCGACGAAGGCGTGCATCAGCATGAGGAAGTGTTCCCGGACCCACGGCACTTCGAACTCTGCTTGGTGGGTGACCTCGTGGAGAGCTACCCATAGCCGGGTCTGGCGAGCGTCGAGGTCGTGTTCTGAAGCGAAGGCCTCGATATTGGGGACGACGAAGGCGATCGGCATCTCGGATCCGGCGGGAATGCCGACGTCGAACTGGCCCAGCACCCGGTGACTCATGAACCCCACCACCGAGCCCATCTGCATACCGAGCAATGCCGGGCCGAGCGGTTGCAGCGCCGAGCCGAAGGGGCTCGATCCCGTCATCTTCTCCGCGACGGGCTCGGCGAGGTAGGCGAAGGCCTCGATGTTGTCACCCGCCCAAATTCGGCGGTCCACAGGCCGGACGTCGGAGGTCGTCGGTTCCAGAGGCGATGTCGCCGCTATCCGCATTCCGGCAGTGGTTGCCAGCTCGCGGTACTCCTCGGCGAGCCACGGCTCCACCGGCTCGTGCTCGCCGGCGATGCTCTCGGCGATCTCCTTGGCGAGCCGCCAGTTGACGGGGCCATTGGAGCGGAAGAGTTCGGCGAGGCGATCGAACAGGTTGTCGCTGTCCATCAGACTCCCTCCGGACGCTCGAGGAGCTCGAGCTCGAGGAGCATGACATTGCCACTGCGTGAGATCAGAAGCGAAGCGACGTCACCGACTCGGTAGAAGCGGAGGCGCACGACGAGGCGGGCCATCGTGGTGACCGGCTGCTCGTCGACGGACTGGATGACGTCGCCCACCCGGAGGCCCGCCGCGTCTGCCGCGGTTCCCTCGATCACCGATGCAACGGCCACGCCGGCGGGGGCCAGCGCCCCATCGATTTCGGTCTCGAAGTGAGTCGCCCCGGTGATGCCGAGGAAGGCGTGCCGGGCGGCGCCGAACTCGAGGATGTCCCGGGTGATGCGGGTCATCAGCTCAACCGGGATGGCGAATCCGAGGCCTTCGGCTCCGACGTCGCTGACCCCGATGGCCGACGTGATCCCGATGAGCCGCCCCTCGGAGTCGACGAGGGCGCCCCCGGACGAACCTCGGGTGATGGGGGCATCGGTCTGCAGCATCCCGAACAATTCCAGGTCGGCCGCCACCTGAACCCGCCGATCGAAGGCCGACAGCACCCCCACCGTCACCGAGGGCCCGCCGGCGAGCCCCAGCGGGCTGCCGATGGCGATGGCGGTGTCGCCGATGGACATTTCAATGGTCGTCCCGAGTTCGACGGCGGTGAGCCCGAGCGCATCGATCGTGATGACCGCGAGATCGGTGAGAGAGTCGGTTCCGACGACCTCGGCGTCGTACGACCTCCCGTCGGCAAAGACGACTCTGACGACCTCGGCGCCACCGACTACGTGCTCGTTCGTGACGAGCGTGCCATCGGTGTCGATGACTACCCCGGATCCGGAGCCGGTGATGAGGAAGTCGCTCCCCTCGATGATCCCGATCTCGACCGTGACTATCGAGGGGAGCACTCGCCGGGCGACTGCCGCGGCGGGAGTGGCCGGGGCCTCGGCGGTGATTATCTGGGTCTCTACGCGCTCGATCACCGCATTGGGCCGGCTCGAAGTTCCCTCGTCGTTGAGCAGGAAGACTGCCGCGGCGGATGCCGCCCCGATGAGGGCGGAGGCGACCACGACGCCGGCGGTCCGCCAGAACGGCCTAGGGCCGGGTTGATGCCGCTGGGGCGCCCTATAGGACCACGGATCATCCGCCGGGAACTCCAACACCGGAGGTCGTTCCGGGAGGCGCTGCCGGATCGGCTCTTGCAGCTCGGAGGGCGACTCCGGGCCTGGCTCGCCGGACGGGTTAGTAGTGTCGGGCACGGCTCGATTCTATGGACGCAAAGGTGGTACGTCGGCGAATGAGCGACGATCTCATCGAGGTATCCGACCAGGAGATCGACCCCGGTCGTCTGGTCACATGGGTTTCGGTACCAATGGCCGGCGCGGTCGTTCTGTTCCTCGGCACCGTCAGGGACCACTCCGAGGGTCGCGACGGCGTCACCCATCTCGAGTACGAGGCGTACGGCGGGGTGGTCGAGGAAAGGATCGCCGAGATCGTCGTCGAGGTCCGCTCCGCCTGGCCCGACGTGGTTCGGGTCGCCGCGGTGCACCGTACCGGCTCACTCGGAATCGGCGAAGTTTCGGTGGGGGTGGCCGTCTCGGCACCCCACCGGGGCGAGGCGTTCCCCGCGGGCCAGTACCTCATCGACGAGCTGAAGCGACGTGCTCCGATCTGGAAGAAGGAGCATTGGCCCGGCGGCGCGGAGTGGGTGAGGGAGGATCACGAGCACTGAGTGGTCCTCGGTCGTGGCCGGTGGCAATCGGCTCGCTGCGCTCGCCGAGCAATCGGATTCGTGTCATCGGCTCGCGGTGCTCGCCGGGCGATTGCCCCGAGCGAAGCGAGGATCGCCCAGCTGCTGATCGCCCCCTGCTGCTCGCCGGGCCAGTTCCTGGGGTCGGCCTAAGCGCTGGCGCGTTTCTGGCTGGAGACTGGAGATTCGACGGCACCGTCACACGAAAAGGGCAGGCGCGTTCCTGTGAGCTGGCGAGACGACGTCTGGAGCTGGGGACTGTCCGCTGCCCGACGGGGCAGCGGACCAATTGGTAGCCTGCCGCACCAGGCTCCAGAGGAGATCCGGCCGAGTGCTCGCGCTGAAGAACGTCGAGGTGGTGTACAGCGACGTCATCCTGGTGCTGCGCGGCATCTCGTTGCAGGTCCCCGACGGAGACATCGTTGCTCTGCTGGGTGCCAACGGGGCCGGGAAGAGTACGACGCTCCGAGCGATCTCCGGGCTGCTCGACATCCACAACGGGGATTTGACCAAGGGTCAGATCCTGCTCGACGATGAACCCATCCACAGCGTCTCGGCCGCCAAGATCGTCAGGCTGGGGATCTCTCAGGCTCTCGAGGGACGGAGGATCCTCGCCGAGCTGACCGTCGAGGAGAACCTCCGCCTGGGGGCGCACACGGCGCGTCGCGACCTCGACGTCAATCTGGATCGGGTCTACACGCTGTTCCCCGACCTCGCGGAACGCCCCAAGTTCACCGCCGGCTACCTGAGTGGCGGACAGCAGCAGATGCTGGCGATCGGGCGTTCCCTCATGTCGAGCCCGCGCTTCCTGCTGCTGGATGAGCCGAGCCTGGGACTTGCCCCGCTGCTGGTGCAGCAGTTTCGGGACATCATCGTCGAGATCAACAAGCAGGGGACCGGGGTGCTCCTGGTCGAGCAGAACGCCACGATGGCGCTGTCGATAGCCCACCACGGTTACATCATGGAGACGGGCAACGTCGTGATGGACAAGCCTGCGTCCGAGCTGTTGGCCGACGAGGACGTGCGCGAGTTCTATCTGGGCCTCGGCGGCGAGGGCGAGGTCAAGTCGTTCTCCCAGGTGAAGCATTACCGGCGCAAGAAGCGGTGGCTGTCATGAGGGCCCGGATGCTGCACGAGTTCCTTCCCCCCGGGGAGCCCGACGGTTCGGCCCTCATCGAAGTGGAAGACGTCCATCTCGCCTTCGCCGGCCTCAAGGCGATCGACGGGGTGTCCTTCAGGGTGGCCTCAGGCGAGTTGTTCGCCATCATCGGCCCCAACGGATCGGGCAAGACCTCGATCTTCAACTGCATCTCGGGCGTGTATCGCCCCCAGGAGGGGTCGATCGACTTTCGGGGGCGCAGCCTGTTGAGGATGAAGCCGAACAAGATCGCCGACCTCGGGGTGGCCCGGACGTTTCAGAACATCGAGCTGTTCCCCCAGCTGACAGTGCTCGACAACCTGATGCTGGGCCGCCACCAGCACATCCGCTACGGGTCGCCGGCGGCGATGCTGCGAATCGGCAAGGCCTCGAGGGAGGAGGCCCGCAACCGGACCATCGTCGAGGGCATCATCGAGTTTCTCGACATCGCCCAGCACCGCCGCTCGTTCGTGGCGATGCTGCCATACGGCATCCAGAAGCGGGTCGAGCTGGGACGGGCCCTGGCCATGGAGCCGAAGCTGCTGCTGCTCGACGAGCCGGCCGCCGGGATGAACCTAGAGGAGACCGAGGACATGGCCCGCTTCATCACCGATATCCGCCGCGAGCTGCAGATCGGGATCATCCTCGTCGACCACGACATGCGCATGGTGATGGACCTTGCCGACCGGGTTCTCGCCATCGACTTCGGCAGACCGATTGCAATCGGGACACCCGCGGAGATCCAGCAGAACCCCGATGTGATCCGCGCCTACCTGGGCCAGGAGCACGCCATCGCCGACCAGGGAGGGGAGGCATGACCACCACCGCTCGAACCACCGGATTCACCAGCCCCGCAAGTCTGTTGCGCGACCACGCCCGGGCCACGCCCGACGTGGTGGCGCTTCGTGAGAAGAACAGCGGCATCTGGCGCGAGATCACATGGGCGGAGTACTGGGATAACGCCGAGGTGTTCGGTCACGCGCTGCTCGCCCACGGCGTCGAAAAGGGCGACCGGGTTGCCATCCACTCCGAGAACCGGCCCGAGTGGTTGTACACCGACCTCGGCTCCCTCTCTGTCGGGGCGGTCTGCATGGGGCTCTATCCCACCAACCCCGTGGCGGAGGTCGAGTACCTGCTCGAGGACTCGGAGCCGCGGATACTCATCGTCGAGGACGAGGAGCAGGCCGACAAGGTGATGTCGATTCCGTCTGCCGACCTTCCCGACCTCGAGAAGATCGTCTATATCGAGCACCGCGGCGTCGACGCCTATGACGACCCGAGGCTCGATTCCTGGGACGCCTTCATGGAGGCAGGCAGGGCGCACCGCGAGGTGTATCCCCATGCGGTCTCGGAACGAATGGCCGCGGCGGAGCCCGACGACCTGGCCTATCTGGTGTACACGTCGGGCACCACCGGACCACCCAGGGGGTCGATGCTCGACCTGGCCAACCTGCGCTTCGCCGGCGACGAGATCACCGGCGAGCACGGCATCGTCCAACCGGGAGCCGGTCCCGACGATCTCCTCGTTTCGTATCTGCCGCTGTGCCACATCTACGAGAAGCTCTTCTCCGTGCTGATCGGGGTGACTCGCGCAACCGTCGTGCACTTCGGCGAGTCGCTCGACACGCTCGCCAGCGATCTGCGTGACGTGCAGCCGACGATCGTCCAGGGCGTGCCCCGTATCTGGGAGCGGATTCACGCCGGAGCGATCGTGCGGATGGCATCGGCGTCGCGGCTCAAGCGGATCAACACCGCCATCTGGATGAAGGCGGCTCGATACATAGGAAGGACGCTGGTCCGGCGCGAGGGCAACCACACACCTCTCAGCCGCGGCCTGTATGTCTTCGGCAACCTTCTCCTGTACCGGTCGCTCAAGGACCGGATGGGCCTGCGCCGCACCCGGTTCGGGGTGTCGGCCGCAGCTCCCATCGCTCCCGAGATCCTCGAGTTCTTCATGTCGATCGGAGTGCCGCTCTTCGAGGCGTACGGAATGACCGAGAACGCCGGCGTGGCCACGGTGAACCGTCCCCGTGCGGTCAAGGTGGGAACGGTGGGCGAGGTCTATCCGGGGTGCGAACTGAAGCTCGACTCCGAGACGAACGAGATCCTCACCCGCCACCCGGCGGTGTTCGTCGGCTACTGGAACCGGCCGGAGGCGACCGCGGCAGCGATCGACTCCGAGGGATGGCTCCACACCGGCGACGTCGGCGAGTGGGTAGACGGCACCCACCTCAAGATCGTCGACCGGATCAAGGACATCATCATCACGGCCGGCGGCAAGAACGTGTCTCCCTCGGAGATCGAGAACAGCCTCAAGTCGTCGCCGTTCATCAAGGAAGCGATCGTCATCGGGGATCGTCGCAAGTACCTCTCCTGTCTCATCGGGATCGACTTCGAGGTGACGAGCGAGTGGGCGCAGCGCAAGCGGATACCCCACACGACGTACCGCGATCTGTCCAAGAAGCCCGAGGTTCGCAAACTGGTGCAGCGGGCGGTGGAGGAGACGAACGAGAAGTTCGCCAGAGTCGAGCAGATCAAGAAGTTCGAGATGCTCATCAAGGAGCTCGATCACGAGGACGGAGAACTGACCGCGACGATGAAGGTCAAGCGCTCGATCATCGAAGACCGGTTCGGCGACCTGATCGAGTCGATGTACCAATGAGTCAGTTCGCCCAAGCGATCGCCAACGGATTGGCCCTGGCGGCCGTCTACTCGCTGATCGCGCTCGGCTTCGTGATCGTCTACAAGTCCACGCAGGTGTTCAACTTCGCCCAGCCGGCCCTCGTCGTGCTGGGGGCCTACTTCGTCGTCTACTTCGCCGACACCCGCATCTGGGGCCTCAACTTCTGGCTGGCACTGCTGATCGGCGGGCTCATCGCGGTGGGGATCGGGGTGAGCCTGGAGCGCGGTGTGCTCCGTCCGATGATCGGCAAGCCGGTGTTCGCGGTCGCCATCATCACGATCGGCATCAACACGGTGCTGACGGTCGTCGCCTTCGACCTCCTCGGGAGCGATGTCCGCCCGCTGGCCCATCCGTGGCGGAACACCGATCCGACCCAGCTCGGAGCCAACTTCCTCGAGATCGGCTCGGTTCGGCTTGCCCACGCCGACGTCGCCGGGATCGTCTTCGCCGTGGTCCTGGTCGGGGTGCTGCTGGCGTTCTTCAGGTACTCCCGCCACGGGCTGGCGATGCGGGCCACCGCCTTCGACCAGGAGGTGGCGCTCACCCAGGGGGTGTCGGTCTCGACCGTCTTCGCGCTGTCGTGGGCGATTGCCGCGGTGCTCGCCATGGTGGCCGGTGTCTTCATATCCGCCGAGGTGGGGCTCACCCAGTCCGCTCCGGTCCTCGCCCTCAAGGCGCTCCCGGTCGTTGTGGTCGGTGGGCTCGATTCGATCTCGGGGGCGCTGGTGGGAGCCTTGCTGGTGGCTGTTGCCGAGATGCTCACCGCCACCTACCAGCCGCAGTACGCCGAGTTCCTCGGGCGGGGCTTCTCCCAGGTGATGCCCTATCTGGTGATGTTCGTCGTGCTCCTCGTCCGCCCCTACGGCCTCTTTGGCACCAAGGAGGTGGAGCGGGTGTGAGATACCGCCCCGGGCTGGTCGCCGACTACCGCTCCGACGCCGGCGTCTTTCGCAGCAACGTGCAGAGGTTCTGGTTCGCCGTGCTGTTGGTGGTGACGATCCTGCTCGGGCTCGGCTGGACCGCACCCATCATCCCCGGGCTGGTCGACTTCGGCCTGCACGGCGAGCTCCTGCTGGTGGCGGTCACCGCCCTGTACGCCTCGATCGGTTCGATCGGGCTCAACATAGTGACCGGGTACGCCGGCCAGGTGTCGCTGGGCCATGCCTTCTTCCTCGGCGTGGGCGCCTTCACCGCCGCGGTGCTCGGGGGTGTCGGCGAGACGCGCCAGGTGCTGGACCTCGCCACCGGCGAGTTCGTCGAGCAGACGTTGGTCATCGGGTACGAGCTGGACATGATCATCTGGCTCCCCGCCGCCGGCCTGGTGGCGGCGTTGGCGGGCCTGATCGTGGCACCGATCGCCTTCCGGCTGCGCGGCCTGTACCTTGCCTTCGTGACGCTGGGCCTGGTCTTCCTCGGCTCGCACATCTTCCGCGAGGCCGAGACCTGGACCGGCGGAGTCGGCATCGGCCGGGAGACCGCCGTGCCCAGCCTGCTCGGATTCCGCTTCGATCAGGATGGTTCGGTCCTGGGGATCCACCTGTCTTCGGATCAGAAGCTGTACTTCCTGGGACTGGCGCTGCTCATCGTTCTGGGGATCGCCGCCAAGAACCTGGCCCGCTCCCGGGTGGGGCGGGCGCTGGCCGCAGTCCGCGATCGGGACATCGCCGCCGAGATGATGGGGATCCCCCTCGCTCGCTACAAGCTGATCGCCTTCGTGATCTCGTCGTTCTATGCCGGGGTGGCCGGCGGTCTCCTGTTTGCGGTGATCGGCCGGCTCCAGCCCGAGTCGTTCAACCTGCTCCTGTCGATCGAGTACATCGCCATGGTGCTCATCGGGGGCGTGGCCACGGTGTCCGGCTCGATCATGGGCGCCCTGTTCATCGTGTTCCTTCCCCGCATCGTCAACGCGATGGCCGGGCTGTGGGTCTTCGGTTTCATCTCCGACTCGGCGGTGGGCGGCTTCGTCAGCGCGGCACAGTTCGAGCAGATCCTGTTCGGCCTGCTCATCGTGGTCTTCCTCATCTTCGAACCGCTGGGGCTGTACGGGATTTGGATCCGAATTAGAAATTACTGGAAGGCTTGGCCGTTCAGCTACTGAGCGGTCCGATAGTGTGCGGGGCGACTCCGCCGGGCGGGGTCCCTTTCACCAACCAATGAACAGGGAGGAATGAGAATGAAGAGACGGTGGCTCGGTACGGTGAGCCTCCTCGCCGTGTTTTCCCTCGTAATGGCGGCATGTGGTGACGACGATTCGACGACGACCACCACCGGCGCCCCCACGGGAGATACCACTGCGGCGACGGCGGCTCCTGCGACCACTACTGCTCCCGCCACGACGGCGGCACCGGACGACGGAGGGGTCGCCTTCGACACCGGCGTCACCCCGGCGCCGTGTCCCGACGCCGTGAACGAGGGCAACGGCTGTATCTACCTGGGGATCATCTCGGATCTCACCGACGGCCCCTTTGCACCCTTGGCGGTCGTGATAACGGCAGCGCAGGAGGACTTCTGGAATGGGATCAACGCCGACGGCGGGCTCGACGGATTCGACGTGTTCATCTCGGCGGAGAACACCTTCGACCACCACTACGACCCCGGTCTGACGGTCGAGGGATACGCCGGCATGCGCGACCGCGTGTTGATGCTGGCCCAATTGCTGGGCACCCCGCAGACCCAGGCGGTGCTGCCCGACCTCACCGCCGACAACACGCCGGCGGCTCCGGCGACGTGGTGGTCGGGGTTGGCCTTCTCCGACATCGACGGCGGCCTGATCCTCGAATCGGGCGCCCCCTACTGCATCGAGGCGATGAATGCCATGTTCTTCGCAACGAATGCGATGGGCACGGACATTTCGTGGGCCCTGGTGGCCTTCCCCGGTGATTACGGCGGCGACTGGGCCGCCGGCGCCAAGATCGCCGCGTCTCAGCTCGGTCTGGGTGATCCGGTGGCCGAACTGCTGCAGATCCCGTTCTCGGTGGGCGGCGATGCCGCAGAGAATGTGGCCCAGCTCGTAGCGGCGGCTCCCGATCTGATCGTGATCGTGACCGGTCCGCGGGAGATGGCGACCCTCGTGGGTGGCACGTTCGGCGCCGGCCATCAGGCGTTCAAGGTGATGGGCGCGGTGCCCACCTGGAACGTCGGCCTCCTCGCCAACCCGGATCTGGTCCCGCTGCTGCAGGCGGTGTACTGGCTGAGCTCACCCTGGGGTGGCTGGAGCACGGACAGCGCGGGTCATGCCGCGATGCGTGCCTCCGCCGAGGCCAACGGGCGTGATCCCAACCCGTCCTACCTCTTCGGCTGGGTCTGGCAGTACCCGGTGAAGACTCTGCTCACGCAGGCGATCGCCTCCGGCGACCTGACCCGCGGCAACCTCGCCTCACTGGCGGAGTCGCTGAGCGGAATCGACTACCAGGGCATCTTGCCCACCAGGACGTATGTGGGCGCGGCCAACGACCACATCGAGCGGTCCTCGTTCGTCAACGGGATCGACCCCGACGAGCCGGACGGCCTGACGCCGCTGACCGACGCGACCGTCAGCCAGATTGCGGCCGACTTCAACCTGGCAGCCCCCTGCTTCGTCGGATAGCCGACGGGTAGAGGCATAGATGAGAAGGGCGGCCTCTTCCGAGGCCGCCCTTCTCAGATTTCAGACTTCAGATTGCAGATATCAGATCTCAGATGACGGAGGCTCTTCGATGTCTGATGTCTGATGTCTGATGTCTGATGTCTGATGTCTGATGTCTGATGTCTGATGTCTGATGTCTGATGTCTGATGTCTGATGTCTGACCCACGTTGCTGTGCACTGGGCGGCTATCTTCACCGACAATGACCACCCCCCCTGCCGTGATCAGCACCCGGGTCCTGCCCCGCACCAGGACCGTCACCGCCGTGCTGGTGATCGGCTTTGCTCTCCTCACCGCGCTGATGGCTCAGATCAGGATCCCGCTCTGGTTCACTCCGGTTCCGATCACGGGCCAGACCTTTTCGGTCCTGCTGGCCGGCGCCGCGCTCGGCATGCGGGCCGGAGCCGCCTCGCAGGCTCTCTACTGGACGCTCGGTGCGGTGGGTCTTCCCTTCTACGCCGGCGCCGGCAGCGAAAACGTCCTGACTTGCGGCTGCTGGCCCGGCGACGGCGGTTGGCACATCGTCACAGGGGCCACCGGCGGCTATTTGATCGGATTCATCGCCGCCGCGGCTCTGGTCGGTTTTCTTGCCGAGCGGCGTCAGGATCGAAACGTCGTCACGGCCATTGCCGCCTTCCTTGCCGGCAGCGCCGTCATCTACCTGTTCGGGGTCACCTGGCTGGCGAACAACCTCGACATCGGGGCGACCAGGGCCATGGAGCTGGGCATGGTCCCCTTTGTGATCGGAGACCTGGTGAAGATTGCACTCGCCGGGGTGGCCCTTCCCACAGCATGGCGGATTGTCGGAAGGGGTTAGGAGTTAGGTCAGAAGGTGTTAGGTCAAATCCCTGATACCTAATCCCTAATACCTTCCTCGCTTCTGCCCAAACGCCGCGTTGAGATCCCCGTCAAACGCTCCGGTGCCGAGACCGGCTGCATAGCGGTATAGCGCCGTCTGGAAGATCCCGTTGAGGGCGGCCAGCACCAGCGATGCCACCAGGATCCACGCCACGCCGATGGAGATCGCGACCACGGCGGCCGCTCCTCCGGCGTTGAAGCCGAGGGCGATGACTGCGATGGCCGGCAGCGCTGCCAGGATGCCGAGAAGGCCGAAGCCGACCCGGGCGGCGACGTTCTCTCCCCAGGTGCGCTTGAACATGGATCCCGATCGCTTGACCGCGTCGACCACGCCGACGTCCTCGATCACCAGCACCGGGATCACCAGGAAGGTGACCAGCGACCAGGCCACGCCGATGAGGCCGATCACGATCCGCCCCACCGTCCCGGCCCGCTCCGAGATGCTGCGCAGGATCACGGACACCGTGGCGGAGACGATGGCCCAGGGGAGGATGCGGTGTACCCGTCCGAGCGCCCCGCGTATGGCGCTTCCCACCGTCGGATCGCCGCCCTCCATCCGCTCGTTGGCGGCGTGGACGAGGGCGGCGTTGAAGAAGATCGCGATGAAGGTCAGCGTCAAGTAGGCGACCGCCATGATCACGTAGTCGGTGCCCCCGAGCTCACAGGCGTTCGTACCGACCGAATCGGTGCATGAACGGACGATGGGCCACAGGAACGAGAACGCCACTGCGACCGTTGCGATGAGCGACAGCACCGGCAGGATCACGAGTTCCTTGTCGGCCTTGAGCACCCGCCAGGAGGACCCGGCGAGTTCGAATGTGCGGCTGATGCGTCCCATGCGAAGCAGTGTAAATCGAACACTGCGCTGTCCGCAGGGCAGCTCTGCCACAGAGGCGCCAGGCCTGAACGCGGCATATGTTGCGGGTCTTTGCACCAGAGGTACGATCCTCCGACCATCCACGAGGTTCATGCACGACACGACCACGATCGAGACGACGAGGCGACGCGGGCCGCGCTGGCCGTATGCGCTGGCGGCCGGCCTCCTTGCAGTGGGCCTGCTGGTGCTCGTGTTCTGGCCGGTCAAGCTGCCGTACTTCGCCATGTCACCCGGTCCGGTGGAGGCGGTCTCGGACCTGGTGAGCGTCTCCGAGGTGGAGACCTTCGAATCGGAGGGCGAGATCTATCTGCTGACGGTGGGGCTGCGCGAGGTGAACGCCTTCGAGTGGTTCGAAGCCCAGTTCCTCGACGACAGGGTGGATCTCGTCGCCCGCGAGGTGATTCGTCCCTCCGGCGTCAGCCAGGAGGAGGTGACCCGGACCAACCTCGCCGCGATGGACGAGTCGATCGACACTGCGATCTTCGTGGCTCTGGAGCGCCTCGGCTACGACGTCGGGTTCAAAGGGGAGGGCGTCGAGGTGCTTCAGGTGGTCGAGGATACGCCGGCGTTCGGGGTGCTCGAGGTGGGGGACGTCTACAAGTTGATCGCCGGAATCGAGATCCAGACGGCCGAACAAGCGGCCGAAGTCATACGGTCGCATGAGATCGGCGACACCATCACGCTGGAGGGATTCCGCGGGACCGAGCCGTCTTCGGTGGAGATCACTCTGGCACCTCATCCCGACATCGAAGGCGCTCCTATGGTCGGCGTGGTGTTCGACACCGTGAACCTGGAACTCGACTTGCCGGTGAACGTGACGGTGGACTCGCGCAACATCGGCGGCCCCTCGGCCGGGATGACTTACGCCCTGGCGCTCATCGACCTCTTGACACCCGAGGACCTCACGAAGGGTCATGTGATCGCCGGTACCGGGACGATCCGTTTCGACGAGACGGTGGGGGCGATCGGCGGGGTGCGCCAGAAGGTCTTTGCCGCCCGCGCCATCGGGGCCGAGATCGTGCTCGTGCCCACCTCCAACTACGAATCTGCGCTCACCGCAGCGGGTGACGGCATCGAGATCCTGCCGGTGGACACGCTGCAGGATGCCCTCGACCACCTGGCGGCCCTAGAGCCGGCCGGGCTCGCGGCGGCATCGAGCTGAGATTCCAACGCCCAGCGATGTCCGACGGGTACGCTCGGCCCATGGCCGACGACGATCTCGGTCCCGAGACTCTCACCACGCGCGGGGTCCCGTCGGCCCGGCGCGGCTACGACAGGCGGGTGATCGACGCCATCCTCTCCCAGGCGAGCGACCGCTGGCAGAAGCTCCAGGACGAACACGACGAGCTGAAGGCGGCCGTGGAGAAATCTGGAGGGCTCGAATTCCTGGGCCGCGAGCTCGGTGCCATCGGCAAGGAGGTGGGCGCGATCCTCGCCTCGGCCCAGGAGGCGGCCGACGGGCTGCGCACCCGGGCCCGGGAGGAGGCGGAGCGACTCGAGGGTGAGGCAAGTGAGGCTGTCGAAGCCGAGCTGTCCGAAGCGCAGCGTCATGTCTTCGATCTCCGCAAGGATGCCTGGGAGACCGGGATGGATCTGCTCGAGAGCGCCGTCGCCGAGGCGGCCCGCATCATCAGCGACGGCAAGGACGATGCCCTGCTCATCAGGGCACAGGCCGAGAAGGAGGGGCATAAGCGTTTGGCCGCCACCGAGCGCGAAGCGACCGACATCGTTCGCAACGCCAGGTACGAGGCGGATCGCCAGCTCAATCAGGCTCGGGAGATGGCGCGGCGGATGATCGATCGGGCGGCGGCTCCGAGCATGGAGGAGGATGACGAGGCAGTCGGCTCGAAGCCTGAGCCGGTTTCCGAGGAGCGTCGTCGGGAGCTGATCGAAGAGATCGAACGGTTGCGTGCTCAGCGTTCAATCGGTTCCGTCGAAGTCTTCGCCACTGAACCCCGCGCCACAGCGGTGCCCGACACTCCGGCGGCCGAACCCGATGGGATCGACCTCAGTGACGTGATGGCGGCCGAAGCGGCCCGGCTGCGTGGTGAGCCGGAGGTGATCAAGGTGCGGGTCGATCCGCCCGCGGAGATCGCGGCCTTCGGAACCGATGACGACGTGGGCACACTTTTCGAGGCGCTGCGGACGACGGGAGAGACCGAGACGGTCGTCGTGGGGGAGCAGCTGCCGACCGACCCTTTTGAGCTGAGGGATCAGCTGCTGCTGCCGGTGATCAATGAGGATGTGCGTGACGTGAAGCGCCGCATCGTGGATCTGCAGAACATCGCCCTCGACGGCTTGCGTGGATCGGGCTGGGAGCCCCATCCCCCTGGAATCGCCGAGGAGCTGCAGGCCACACTCGAGCCAATGGTTCACAAGGCGGGCTCGGCCGGAGCCAAGGCCGCGGGGCCGCTCGCCGGGATCTTCGGTGCCCTTTCGGACCCGGGCGATCGTGCCGGAAGCCTCGTGGGCGGAATGGCGGCCGCCCTCTCCGGCCAGCTCTCGGCATCGCTCGACGACGCCAGTGGTCCCGAGCCCGCGGCCGAGGCGGTGAGCCGGGTGTTCCGCCACTGGCGCAACGACGATGCGGAACGCTGGGTGCGCCTGGTCGCCACTGCGGCCTACCACGACAGCCTCCTTGCGGCGCTGAGTTCGGGCGGTGTAGGACGGGTGGTGGCGATTCCGTCGGGAAGCCCGTGCGAGGAGTGTCCCGGTCCGGCCGGATCGACCTGGCGGCCGGGTCGCCGGCCACCGAAGGGCACCAAGGTGCCGCCGGTGCATCTCGACTGCGCTTGCACGTTTGCGGCCGACGGTTAAGGCCCGCCCGCTCTCCCGTAGTATGTGCGCTCAATGATCGAACGCGAGCCCAGCCCGATCCCGATCCGGTCCTCGTCGCGCAGGCGGCGGCTGCTCATCGCCGCCGGGGTCGTGCTGTTCGTGTTGCTTCTCTCGCTGCGTGGGATCGCAGGGTTCTGGACCGACTACCTGTGGTTCGACTCGGTCGGGTTTGCCTCGGTATGGAAAACGCTGATCTTTACCCGGGTCATACTCGTGATTGTCGGGATCGTCGTCGCCTTCGTGCTCCTGTTCCTCAACCTCGTGCTCGCCGACAGGCTCTCGCCGCCCCAGTCCCTGGTCGCCGGTAGCCCCGACGAGGAGATCATCGAGCGATTCCAGGACTGGGTGCGCAGTCGCCGCCTCAAGTTTCGCCTGGCGGTCAGCGGGTTCTTCGGCTTGCTCATCGGTCTCGGCGCCGGGGCGTGGTGGGAGGACTGGCTGCTCTATCAGAACAGCCAGAAGTTCGGCGTGGTCGACCCGGTGTTCAACAACGACGTCGGCTACTACATCTTCACGATCCCGTTCTATCGTGATCTCTTCGGTTGGGCCTTCCAGTTCTTCCTCATCACCTTCCTGATCATCGCCGCCATTCACTACCTCAACGGTGGTATCCAGATACAGCCGCGCGCTCCTCGGGTCTCGTCGGGGGTCAAGGTGCATCTGTCGGTGCTGCTGGCGATCGTGGCGGTGCTCAAGGCCGTGGGGTATTGGCTCGACCGCTTCGACCTCCTCTACTCATCGCGGGGGGCTGTGTTCGGTGCCACCCACACCGATGTCAGTGCCCAGTTACCGGCTCTCAACCTGCTTATCGGGATCTCGGCGGTTGCCGCGATCCTGTTACTGGTCAACATCCGGATGAAGGGTTGGACCCTTCCGGCGGTGGCGGTCGGGCTGTGGCTCGTCACCTCGGTGGCGCTCGGGGGCATTTGGCCCGCCGCGGTGCAGCGGTTCTCGGTGCAGCCGGACGAGATCAACAAGGAGCTGCCGTTCGTGGAACGGAACATCGAGTTCACCCGCGAGGCATACGGGCTCGATGCCGTCGAGGTCAGGGGCTTTGCCGCGGCCGACGATCTGACCGCCGACGACATCGCGGCGAATGCTCCGACCATCGACAACATTCGGTTGTGGGATCCGTCGGTGCTGTTGACCACCTATCGGCAGCTCCAGGAACTGCAGCCCTTTTATCAGTTCGACGACGTCGATGTGGATCGGTACACATTCGACGGCGAGCTGACCCAGGTCATGCTGTCGGCGCGGGAACTCGACACCGAGGGCATCCCCGGCGGCGGCTGGGTCAACGAGCACCTCGTCTACACGCACGGCTTCGGGGCGGTGCTGAGCCCGGCCAACACCGTGACCAGCCAAGGGCAGCCGGACTTTCTGGTCAAGGACATCAACCCGGATTCCGCGGTGCCCGAGTCGGTCCGGGTCGAACAGGGGCGGATCTACTTCGGGGAGACCGTCGAGTCCTCCAACTTCGTGATAGTCGGGACGAAGGAGCAGGAGGTCGACTTCCCGATCGAGACCTCCGAGGGTGGGGGCGACGGCGGTGACCTCCTCGCCTTCACCTCGTACGAGGGCGAGGGCGGCGTCGAGATGGGGTCTGTCTTCCGCCGGGCCGCCTTCGCGCTGCGTTTCGCCGATTTCAACACGCTGATCTCGGGCCAGATCACGAGCGACAGCCGGATCCTGATGGTGCGCAACCTGCGTGACCGGCTGGAGAAGGCCGCTCCGTTCCTCGCCGTCGACACGGATCCATATCTCGTCATCGATGACGGGGGAAACCTCGTGTGGGTGCAGGACATGTACACGGTGACGGATCGGTATCCGTACTCCACCCCCGCCGACAGCGGCCCATCGACCGCCGGCGGCGTTCCCGCAGCGGGGCGGCTCAGCGTGAGGTCGGGCCTGCCGAGCGACTTGAACTACATCCGCAACTCGGTGAAGGCGACGGTCGACGCGTTCGACGGCTCGATGAAGTTCTACGTCTTCGACGAGTCGGACCCCATCATCAGGGCCTACCGCAATATCTTCCCGGCGCTGTTCTCCACCGCCGACGAGATGCCGCCCGAGCTGCTGGATCACCTGCGCTATCCCGAGGACCTCTTCCGGGTCCAGTCCGCCGTATACACCAAGTACCACGTCACCGATCCGCGCGTCTTCTTCAACAACGCCGCTCCCTGGGAGATCGCCCGCGACCCATCGACGACCGGCTCCGAGGCGCAGCGGGTGTCGTTCCCGCCGGAGAACCGGCCGATGGTCCCCTACTACCTGCTCATGCAGCTCCCCGACGAGACCGACCTGTCCTATCTGCTGCTGCAGCCGTTCACCGCGGCGACCCGGCCGAACATGGTCGCGTTCCTCGTGGCGAAGTCGGATGTCGACGAGTACGGCCGTCTCATCACGTTCGAGTTGCCGAGGGAATCGTTCGTGGACGGCCCGGGGCAGATCGGGGCCCGGATCAACCAGGAGCCGGAGATCTCACAGAAGTTCAGCCTGCTCAGCCAGGGCGGCTCGGAGGTCATCCAGGGGAACATGCTGGTCGTCCCGATCGAAGAATCCGTCGTGTACGTCCAGCCGATCTACGTGGCGGCGGACCCCGAAGGGAGTGCAGCAGCCGCGGACATCGCCGCGCTGCCGGAAGTCAAGTTCGTCATCGTCGTGTTCGGCGACCGCATCATCATGAGGGAGACGCTGGCCGAATCGTTGCAGGCCGTGTTCGGAGATCCCTCGGCGCCCACAGTCGACGATGAGCCGACCGACGATGGGCCGACCGATGACGGCACGACCGAGCCGCTGCCGGAGGATGTCACCGAGGCGGTCTCGCGGTTGCTGGCGCGAGCCGACGCCGCCTTCGCCAGGGCCGATGCGGCCCTGCGCGACGCCGATCTGGCGACATATCAGGAGGAGGTTGCCGAAGCGCAGCGACTGCTCGATCAGGCCCGGGATCTGATCGCGGCCGCCCTGGCGGGCGACCAGGCCTGATCCCGCGAGGTCTTGCACACGCTTCGGGGCAACCGTATGCTTTTGGGTCCACGACGCGGGGTGGAGCAGTCTGGTAGCTCGTCGGGCTCATAACCCGAAGGTCGTAGGTTCAAATCCTACCCCCGCTACGAACGAAAACCCTTGTAGCGCAAGGGTTTTCGACTTTCTCAGAGTGAGATCACTTCCTTCCTTCGGCCTTCCATCGCGCGTCCATCGCGCGAGCCACACCGCGAGCCGGTCTTCCGAACCGATCTTCGATGTCCTCAAAGCCCCGACCATCGTGGGGTGCTCGAAGGATTTGGGGGCCTCGAAGACGATCCCGATTCGTGAGGCCCGGCGTCCACTCCGGATCTCCATGACCGGCTCACGCGGGGGTCGAGGCCTCAGCTCTCCTCAGCCTCTGGTCCCGACCCCGGCTTGGGGAGGGACTCGT
>JAZGDZ010000022.1:0-23355 GCA_036478235.1 Acidimicrobiia bacterium
GACCCGATCCGAAGGAAAGCCTTGTCCCACCTTGCGAATCCCCCGCGGGGCCTCCACCTTTTCTGGGAGCAAGTTTGATGACGCAATACCTATGCAGCACAAGGCGAAACGGGCAACCGATGAACGAGGAATCGCGGATCCAGGCTGGAGGGGGAGTCAATCGGCCGCAGGCCGATTGGTGGGGGGAATACCCCGGACCCGATCTGCCGCTTCGGTCCAACCGACGGCATTTCCGGGCCGTTCGACCCCTGGCGCCACGGTGCTTTCCCCGTAGCGTTAGCTTCATGTCTCGGGCGACGCTCGCCATCAGACCTCTCGAGGACCTCCCCGATGCCGCCTCCCGGCTTTCCGACTGGTTCGTGGACGAGTGGCCGGGGTACCACCGGGGGCGCTCCCTCGACGACGTCGCTTCCCGTTTTCGACTGGTACCCGACGTCCAGCAGACGCTGATCGCCGAGATGGACGGTGAGCTGGTCGGCACCGTCGCCGTGCGCGGTCCGTGGGAGGCCGCTCCCGAGATCTCGCCGCCGTGGATTGGAGGGCTGTTCGTCGTCCCCGGGCGTCGCGGCGAGGGGATCGGGATGGCGCTGGTGGAAGCGGCGGTCGCCTGTGCCGCCCGACTCGGACACGACTCCGCCCATATGGCCGTTCGGGTGGATCCGGCCTCCTACCTGAACCGCGGCTGGGAGAGGATCGGCAAGATCGTTTCCGGGGACGAGTCGGTGACGGTGCTCCGGATCGAAACCGATGCCTAATGTCGGCGTCGGATGACCGACGGCGTAGCACCTGAAACCAGGCTGACCCAGGGACCGGGCCACGACCCCGCCACTGGAGCGATCGTACCTCCGCTGCATCCGTCGACCACGTTCATGCGTGACGCGTCACATGAGCTGATCGGCGACCACATCTACTCACGATACGGGAGCCCCAATGTCGACGCCGTGGAGGCTCTGGCGGCGGACCTCGACGGCGGAGCAGACGCCGCGGTTTTTGCGTCCGGCCTCGCCGGGGTGGCCGCCTTGTTCGAGACGGTGGACTCCGGCCGCCACATCGCCGCTCCCCGGGTCATGTACCACGGCGCCCAGGATTGGCTGCGCCGCATCTCGGAGCGGCGCGACATCGAGCTCACATTGTTCGACGATATCGCGGCGGATGGGATCCGTGAGGCGTTGCGCCCCGGCATCACCGATCTGGTGTGGATCGAGTGCCCGGTCAATCCGACGTGGGAGGTCGCGGACATCGCCGCGGTCGCCGCAGCGGTCCACGAGGCGGGAGCATCGCTGGCGGTGGATGCGACCGGGGCGCCGCCGGTGACGATGCAGGCGCTCGAACTCGGCGCAGACTACGTGTTCCATTCGGCCACCAAGTACTTCAACGGGCACACCGACCTGCTGGCGGGGATCCTCGTCACCGGAGCGTTGGATGCCCGCTGGGAGGACGTCCGGCTGGTCCGCAAGCTGAGCGGCGGGGTACTCG
This sequence comes from Acidimicrobiia bacterium, assembly GCA_036478235.1. Lineage (GTDB taxonomy): Bacteria > Actinomycetota > Acidimicrobiia > Spongiisociales > UBA11373 > JACZWZ01. The sequence continues at coordinate 1,477 of JAZGDZ010000022.1, forward strand.
GTGCTTTCGAGGCCTGGCTGCTGATGCGAGGGATGCGCACGCTCCACCTGCGGTACGAGCGGGCGTCATCGAACGCCCTGGCGATCGCTCGGCACCTAGAGGGGAACCCGGCCATCGAGTCGGTGCTGTATCCGGGTCTGGAGTCGCACCCGCACCACGAGATCGCCTGCCGCCAGATGACCAACGGCTTCGGCGGGATGATGTCGCTGCTGGTGGCTGGCGGGGAGGACGCGGCCCGGGCCGTGGTCGGGCGGGTGCGGCTCCTCCAGGTGGCTACCTCGCTCGGGGGCGTCGAATCGCTCATCGAGCATCGGTACGTGGTGGAAGGCTCCCACAGTGTCGTTCCGCGCAACCTGCTGCGAATCTCGGTCGGGATCGAGAACCTCGCCGATCTGATCGACGACCTGGATCAGGCGCTTGCCGGCTGACTACTCGACCAACTCCTCGACGGCCTCCTCGGCGAGAGCGGCGATGTCGTCCAATCTTCTCCTGCGGTGGCCCCGCTGCATCACAAGCTTCTCGCCGACGGCGACGATTCCGACGAAGGCAATGCCCAGCAGAGCCGGGATGATGATCGAGGGCATACAGCTTCTCGGGACCGCTCACGTAGTAGTACGAGAAGGTGAGCAGCGAACGGCCCAGCCCGTCGCCGAGCCCGGCGGGGAGCTCACCGATGATCGCTCCTATGACGCTGAGCGTTGCCGAGATCTTGAGCGCGGTGAAGACGTAGGGAAGGGAGGCCGGCATTCGCAGCTTGGTGAGGATCTGGTTCTCGCTGGCCGCATAGGAGTGCATCACAATTCGACCGACTTGGGATCAGGGGAGCGGAGGCCGCTCAGCTCGTGCCCCGACCGGCCCTGGGATGAGGCTGGCCTCATTCGGTCGCGACCGGGTCTTCCCCACGGTGGATCCGCAAGTGACTAGTCCACTACGAAAAGTGGTGAGAGTCGTCACTCAAGGTGGTTGTGGTTGAGGCCGATACAGCAACAGAGCCCGGGAGACCGCACGTCCCACTCCACTGGAACTGGAGGCACCCCTTCCTCCAACTCCTCCTACTGCGGTCCTCCGGACGACAGCAGCCCCCGCCACGCACCCGGCGGGGGCTGCCGCGTGACAGAGGGTGCCGAGCGAAGCGAGGGGTGTGTGCTGCGGGCTGCATGCTGGCTGCTGCAAGCCTTCTCCCCCTCAGCCGCTCTTTTCGTTCTCCCCCTGACGGGGGAGAACGAAAGGAATCCCCGTCTCGCGCTCGGATACCTCCCAGAGGATTCGCAGCTGCTTGCTGCGGCGCGTCCAGGGCAGGAGGGGGCGACGGACCGTCGCTCCTGTGGTCACGAAGCGGGGTGAGTAGAGCCGCCCTCCCCTGGCCATCGGGTCGGTGACCGCCCGGATTTGCGACAGCGCACCCCGCGAGGCGTCCATGCCTATGCGGCGCACCCACTTCGCCCAAAAGCGTTGGCTTCTGCCGCCCGGCGTCTCGCGAGCGCTCCTGGCCTGGAGGTCGGTGTGCGCCAGCCCGGGGTGGACGACCAGGCTCTGCAGCGGCAGCCCGGCGACCTTGGCCCTTCGACTCAGTTCCAAAGCGAAGCGGAGATTGGCCATCTTCGACTGGCCGTAGGCCCTCCAGGGCTCGTAAACGCCCTTCAATGGGGGATCGGCGGGGTCGAACCGTCCCCGGTAGTGGCGGCCGAAGCTGGTGATCGCCACCACCCGTGCCGCCCGACTCTTCGCCAGGGCCGGCATGAGCAGTGCAGTGAGGGCGAAATGCCCCAGGTGGTTGGTCCCGAACTGCATCTCGAACCCGTCGGCAGTGCGGCGCTCCGGTATCCCCATCACCCCGGCGTTGTTGACGAGAATGTCTATTCGGTCCTGGGTGTCGAGGATCGCCGAGGCGGCAACCCGCACTGACTCCAGCGAGGCGAGGTCCAGGGGCACGATGCGAAGCGAGGCATCGGGGTGCACGGCGAGGATGTCGGCGCGGGCCTGCTCCGCCTTCTCCCGGTTGCGGGCGGCCATGACCACATGGGCTCCGGCTCCGGCAAGAGCCCGGGCCGTCTCCAGGCCGAGGCCACCGTTCGCTCCGGTGACCACGGCGACCCGCCCTGTCAGATCGGGGATGTCGGCCGTGGACCACGCCATGACTGCGATGTTCGTGCCGCTACGGCGTGGGTCAAGTCCGCCGTCGATATCGTCGGCGGCATGTTGAGCGGGCCGTGCAGGCGGGCGCAACCCTTACGGGCCCCGGCTTCACGCCGCTCGATCTCCCGTCGCTAACTTTCGGCCATGGCCCTCGTCGCCTGCCCAGAGTGCGGTCAGAACATCTCGAGCGAGGCGGCGTCATGTCCGCATTGTGGACACCCGCTCGATCCCCGCCGCACCAAGGTCGACTACGTGACGGGCGAAACCTTCGGGATACAGCCCCGCCCGGCGGCCCGCGCCGCCAGGCCCCTGCTTCGCTACCCGTCGCCGACGGCGGTGTGGATGATGACTGGCGGCTCGGTGGCGGTGATCCTCGGATCGTTCATGCCCTGGGTTCGGCTTGGGCCGATATCGATTCCCGGCATCGAGGGCGACGGCAAGATCACGGCGGTCATCGGGCTGGTGATGGTGATCCTCGGGCTGGCGGCGCGATCCTCGCCGTCGCGTCTCCCTCGCATCTCCGTGCTGATCGGGGCGATCCTGGCGGTGGCGATCGCCGTGACCGACGCCAACGGGCTGATCGAGGGCGGTCTCAACCGCCAACTCATGGGCACCGGTCTCGGGACGATGTTCATCGGCGGGATGGTGGCCTTCATCGGGACCTTCCTGCGCGATCGCTGAGGGGGGTCGAGGCGCCGATCCAGAAGCTTGTGACGAAGCGGATCATGAACCGCCAGCTGCGCTCTCTGGAGTCGATTCTCGAGTAGTTGCTCGGGGTGGACGGTCCCCCCGCCTTCGGTCAACGAAGTGGGGTTGCAGGCAGCAAGCTGCAGGCTGCCCGCTCCCTACAACACCTTCGCGATGCGCCGAACCGCTTCCACGGCCGCCTCCACCGGGGCGGCAGCAAAGCAGATTCGCATGAAGCCGGGCTCGGCGTTGCGACAGGCCGACCCGGGCGTGATGTTGACGTTGGCCTCGTCCAGAATCCTCCGCCACAGGGCTTCCTCGGCCTCCCAGGCGGGCTCTTCGAGGTGATTTCGCAGGTCGCACAGGAGGAAATACCCGCCGGAGGCAGGAACGTGGCGAATGCCTGCTTCGTCGAGGGCCGCGGTGACCGCGGCATACGCCTCGCGTAACCCCGCCTGCATGGCGGCGAGGTACCCATCCACCCACGGGCCGTCGGCGATCATCTCACCAAGGACGTGCTGGGTGTCCCCGGACACCACTGCCCAGTAGGCGAGCGCGTCCACAGCCTGCATCAGCGCCTCGTTTTCACTGACGAGCACCCCGCATCGCAGCCCGCTCGCTCCGAAGTCCTTGCTGAACGCCCACACGACGTGGATGTTGTCGCTCAACGAGGGTCGCAGCGTGGCCCCGCTCACGAACGGCGTGCTCCCGTGGATCGAGAGCGCATAAACCTCGTCGAGCACGATGTGCAGCCCTCTTGACTCTGTCCAGGCGATGACCTCCTCGACCTCCTCCGGGGAGGCGACGGCACCGGTGGGGTTACTCGGGTTGGTGTAGATCAGGGCCTTCACCGGGCGCTCTGCCGCCTCCAATGCGTCGTCGAGCAGTTGCGGCGTGAGCCGGAAGCCATTGGCGCTGCTGGTGTGGACCGGGATGATGTGGAGCTCGTTTCGGGTCTCCAGATCAGCCCAAAAGCCGGAGTAACTCGGGGTGGGAACCAGCACCGCCTGGCCGGGGTCGGCCAGGACGTAGAAGAGAATCTCGAGGACGCTTCCGGCCCCCGCCAGCACCGCGATGCTGCGGTGACTGAAGACCCGTCCGAGAAACCTTCGCCCCATGAACTCGCCGAGTCGCCGCCGGAAGATCTTGGAGCCGCTCATCTCGTCGTAGCAGATGGCCTGGTGGGGAAGGTTGTGCCTGGGCTCCGTCAGCTTGGGGCGCACCAGGTCCCACACCAGCTTGTTCTCGGCGACAGCGAGCCCGATGTACCCATCCGGGTTGGTCGCGGCGTCGAACGCGTCGCCGACGCGGGCGAAATGCTCGTCGAGGTAGAGCGGCATCGGCGTGTTGTCGAGGAGGCCGCCGGCGCGAGCGGACAGTCCCGCTCCCGCTCCAGAGCCCGGCTGCCGTGTCATGCGGAGAAGCTACACCGCGTCTTCTTCCCCCACGCTCCTCACGACCGCGGGATAGTCTTGATCCTCCGCGAGAGCCGTCCGCGCCCAGAAGGAGTCCACATGGTGAACATCGTTCGAGCCGCCATCATCCAGGCCGACTGGACCGGCGACAAGGACTCGATGCTGGACAAGCACGTCAAACTCGCCAAGGAGGCCGCTGCCGACGGCGCCCAGGTCCTCTGCTTCCAGGAGCTTTTCTACGCCCCATACTTCTGCCAGGTGCAGGAGAACGACCACTTCGAGTACGCCGAGCCGGTCCCCGACGGGCCGACCACGAAGCTCATGCAGGACCTGGCCAAAGAGACCGGCATGGTGATGGTGGTCCCCATGTTCGAGATGGAGCAGGAGGGCTTCTACTACAACACCGCCGCCGTGATCGATGCCGACGGCAGCTACCTCGGCAAGTACCGCAAGACTCACATCCCCCACGTCAAGGGCTTCTGGGAGAAGTTCTACTTCCGTCCCGGAAACCTGGGCTACCCGATCTTCGACACCGCGGTGGGCCGCATCGGCGTCTACATTTGTTACGACCGCCATTTCCCGGAGGGATGGCGGGCGCTGGGTCTGGCGGGAGCCAAGATCGTTTTCAACCCGTCGGCGACCAGCCGGGGACTGTCGATGTACCTGTGGAACCTCGAGCAGCCCGCATCCGCCGTTGCCAACGAGTACTTCATCGGGGCGATCAACCGGGTCGGCCAGGAGCCGTTCGGCGACAACGACTACTACGGGTCGTCGTACTTCGTAAACCCCCGCGGCCAGATGGTCGGCGATCCGGGGAGCGACACCGACGAGGAGGTCGTCGTCCGTGATCTCGATCTCGACATGATCGAGGAGGTTCGCCAGCAGTGGGCTTTCTACCGGGATCGCCGCCCCGACGCCTACGGCCCGTTGGTCGAGGCATAGGAGGCTTTTGATGGGCAAGCACACAGACCTGCTTGCCAGGCACCAGGCGAAGCTGCCGGCCTGGCTGGCGCTCTACTACGAGCATCCGATCTCGATCGTGGACGGGGATGGGCGCCGGGTGGTCGACGCCGAGGGCAAGGAGTACCTCGACTTCTTCGGAGGGATCCTCACCACGATGGCCGGGTACAGGGTGCCTTCGGTGGTGAAGGCCATCCAGGATCAGGCCGAGAAGATGCTCCACACTTCGACGCTGTACCTGATCGAGCAGCAGATCGAGTTCGCCGAGATGGTCACCGACTTGGCTCCGATCTCAGACGCCAAGGTGTTCTTCACCAACAGCGGGACCGAGGCCAATGACGCGGCGCTGCTGCTGGCGACCTCGTACCGCCACTCGAATCAGATCCTGGCGATTCGCAACTCGTACCACGGGCGCTCGTTCGCCGCGATCTCGATCACCGGGAACCGGTCGTGGTCTGCCTCGAGCCTGAGTCCGGTCAACGTCACCTATATCCACGGTGGGTACAAGTTCCGCAGCCCCTTCGGGCACCTCCCCGACCCCGAATTCACCGCGGCGTGCGTGGCTGACCTACGGGAGATGCTCGACATCGCCACCGCCGGCGACGTTGCGGCGATGATCGCCGAGCCAATCCAAGGCGTCGGCGGCTTCGTCACCCCGCCGGACGGGTTCTTTGGCGAGATGAAAAAGGTGCTCGACGAGCACGGGATCCTCTTCATCTCCGACGAGGTGCAGACCGGATGGGGCCGCACCGGAGAGAACTTCTGGGGGATTCAGGCCCACGGGTTCGAGCCGGACCTGATGACGTTCGCCAAGGGAGCCGGCAACGGTCTTGCCATCGGCGGTGTGATCGCCCGGGCCGAGATCATGGACTGCATCCAGGCCAATTCGATCTCGACTTTCGGCGGCAACCCGCTGGCGATGGCCGGGGCCAAGGCCAACATCGAGTACCTGCTTTCCGAGGACCTGCAGACCAACAGCCAAAAGGTGGGCCAGCACCTCAGCTCGGCGATCAAGGATCTCGGTGAGACCCACGAGATCATCGGCGAGGTGCGCGGAAAGGGCCTGATGATCGGTGTCGAGCTGGTGGAAAAGGGCGGCAAGGACCCGAACCCGAAGGCGACCAAGGCGATCATGGAGAGTGCCCGCGAGCAGGGCCTGCTGATCGGCGCCGGCGGCCTCTTCGGCAATGCGTTGCGCATCGCCCCGCCACTGAGCCTCACCATCGAGGAGGCCGACGAGGGATTCGGGATCCTCAAGAAGGCGATCGAAGACGCCAGTGCCTTGTAGCGATCAGCCACCCCTTTTGCCAATGACCGAGGATCAACGACAGATCGCTAGAGCATTGAACGAACAAGAAGAGCGCCCGTCTCTGTTCTGACCGGGGACTGAGGACTGGAGACTGGAGACTTTTTTCATTCCTCCCCGGCTCTGACCGGGGACTGAGGACTGGAGACTGGAGACCGAAGATGACGACGTTGATCAAGAACGGCACTGTGGTGACGAGCACCGAGATCATGGACGCCGACGTGCTCATCGACGGCGAGAAGGTCGTCGGCATCGCCGCCCCCGGCTCCCATCCGTGGGAGGAGGGCGCCGACGCGGTCGTCGACGCCACGGATCGCTACGTGATGCCGGGTGGCATAGACGTCCATACCCACATGGAGCTCCCGTTCGGCGGTACCTATGCCTCAGACAACTTCGAGAGCGGCACCCGCGCCGCGTTGTGGGGCGGGACCACGACGATCATCGATTTCGCGGTGCAGGTGCACGGCGAGGGCGTGATGGACGGCTACGAGACCTGGATGCAAAAGGCCGACGACAACTGCGCCATCGACTACGGGTTTCACATGATCGTCGGCGAGGTCACCGAGCAGGCCCTCAAGGAGATGGACATGCTCATGGACGAGGGTGTCACCTCGTTCAAGCTGTTCATGGCCTACCCGGGCGTCCTGTATTCGACGGATGGCCAGATCTTCCAGGCCATGCAGAAGGCGGCCGAGAACGGCAGCACGATCATGATGCACGCCGAGAACGGCATCGTCATCGATGTGCTGCGGGAGCAGGCGCTGGCCCGCGGCGAGACCGATCCGATCTATCACTCGGTCACCCGTCCCCCGATCACCGAAGCCGAGGCGACCCACCGTGCCATCGCCTACGCCGAGCTGGCCGGGTGCCCGCTGTACGTGGTGCACATGTCGGCGAAGGAGGCGGTCGAGGAGGTGGCGATGGCTCGCGACCGCGGCAGCAACATCTTCGGCGAGACCTGCCCGCAGTACCTGTATCTGGGGTGGAACAACCTGCGCGAGCCCGACTTCGAAGGCGCCAAGTACGTGTGCTCGACCCCGGTGCGCGACTGGGAGCAGGGGCACCAGGAGGCGCTGTGGAAGTACCTGGCGACCAACGACCTGCAGATCGTATCGACCGACCACTGCCCGTTCTGCATGGGTGACCACCCGAAGCTGGGGACACAGAAGCGCCTCGGTGAGGGGAACTTCACCGCGATCCCGAACGGGCTGCCCGGCGTGGAGGATCGGATGCGGATGATCTATCACGGAGCGATCGGTGAGCGCCGGCTGAGCCTCAACCGGTTCGTCGAGGTGACGGCGACGACGCCGGCGAAGATGTTCGGCCTGTACCCGCATAAGGGCACGATCGCCGTCGGCTCCGACGCCGACATCCTCATCTTCGACCCGAATGCGACCCACACGATGTCGGTAGAGCACAACCACATGGACGTGGACTACTGCTGCTACGAGGGCCTGGAGGTCCAGGGCGAGATCGACAAGGTGCTGGCCCGGGGCCGGGTGCTCATCTCCGACGGCGAGTACCACGGCCAGAAGGGCGACGGGCGGTACCTGAAGCGAGGGACCAGTCAGTACTTGATCTAGGTCGGCGCCTGGGCGCGGGGAGCCCCGTCATCCCAATAGGGGTGGCGGGGCTTCAGGTGCTTCGAAGGCGTCGACGTGGAGGTTCGAGTCGGCTCTCCGACACCGGAAAAACTCGACGCTCCGGGTGAGGTCTACCTCCTCTGTCCGCCACCGTCGGATCAGGCGAGGGCTGGCGTCGCTCCGATGCGACCCGCCTCGACCCCGACACGTTCCGAATCGCATACTCTGCAAGCAAGGTGAACGTACGGGGAGCGCTGATCGCAGTCGTGGCCGCCGCGCTCGGTCTGAGTGCATGCGGCGGGGCGAGCGTGGATCGTCCCGTGCATACCGCAGAGGACATGACGGAAGGGGATGGGATGGAACTCACCTCCGATGCATTCGGACACGAGATGAGGATCCCCACGAAGTACACCTGCGACGGCGATGACCTGTCGCCGCCGCTGACGATCTCCGGTATTCCGACGGGCACCGTGACTCTGGCGCTCGTCGTGGACGATCCGGATGCCCCTGCCGGCACCTGGGATCACTGGGTGGCCTACGACGTTCCGGTGGTGGGCCTGATCCCCGAGGGTGTCGAGAGCCTGGGAACGTCGGGCAGCAACTCGTGGGGGCGCTCCGGCTACGGCGGGCCGTGCCCGCCCAGCGGGTCGCATCGCTACTTCTTCACCGTCTACGCCCTCGACGCCAGAATGGACTTGGAGCCCGGCGTCGAGAAGTCGACGCTGCTCGACGCAATCGAAGGCCACGTTCTGGCGCAAGCGACGCTCATGGGGCGCTACTCGCGCTGACAGCCGCTCGCGCCCGCAGGAGGGCACTTTTCGACCGGATGATCCGGCCTAGGCCCGGCGCCGACGCAGAATGAACAGATGGCGTTCCCCCGGCTCCACTCTCCCGGGCACCGGATTCGCACCGCGCTGGGGTCGTTCGGCCTGATCGGGCTCGGCGGCACCGTTCTCAGCGCCCTCGGCCGTCGTCGGCGTGCGTTGCATCGGGCAGAGCGTCGCTGGGCGGCGATGACCCGGCGGTTCCTCGGCCTGATGGTGGATGCCGACGGATTCGACCACATCGATCCGCAACAGCAGTACGTGGTGATGGCGCTCCACGAGGGCTTCGTGGATGCGGTGCTGCTGCTCGGGCTCCCGCTCGACCTTCGGTTCACCGCCCGCGACGAGTTGTTCGAGTGGCGGCACCTGGGACGCTACCTGCGGCGAACAGGGCAGCTGGTGATCCCGACGGGATCGTCCGTCGCCGCGCTGCGGTATTTGTTCAGGGAGGCCGAGGCGACGTTCGAGCGTGGGGAGAGCCTGGTGATCTTCCCGCAGGGATCCATCCTCGGGATCGAGGCGGCCTTCCAGCGAGGCGCCTTCCGGGTCGCCGAACGTCTCGATCGACCGGTGCTCCCCGTCGTCATCACCGGTACGCACCGAGTATGGGAGCACCCATACTCCCCGACCCTGCGGTATCGGCAGCCGGTCTCGTTCCGGGTGTTGGAGCCGATCGCGGGTCGGGAGGCCATGGCACGGGCGAGGCAGATCGAGCTGGAGATGAAGAGCGTGGCGCTTGGAGCGGGGATGGCCCCGGTGCGTCACTTCGTTCCCGAGCGAGATGGCTGGTGGGACGGATACGCCTACGAGATCGACCCCGACTACCCCGAACTCGCGGCCGCGGTGGCGGCGCGTCGCGCCTCGACGGAGGCCACGGGGTGAGGCGGCTCGGTACGATCATCCTGCTGGTCGTCGCCGCCTGCACCACGACCCCGGAGGATTCTGTGACCGCCACCCAGGAGGCTCGCTCGGTCCGCTACCTGGCGTTGGGCGACTCGTATACGATCGGCGAGAGTGTCGCGGTGGACGAGCGGTGGCCGGTCCGGCTGGCAGGGGAGTTGGAGAAGACCGGCTTCGGAGCCGTTGAGGTGCAAATCGTCGCCCGGACCGGCTGGACCACATCTGAGTTGGACGAGGGGATCGACGATGCCGAGCCGCAGGGGCCGTTCGGCCTGGTGTCACTGTTGATCGGGGTCAACAACCAGTTCCGCGGGCTCGACATCGGAGGGTATCGGGTGGAACTCGTCGGGTTGCTGGATGAGGCGATCAGATTCGCCGGGGGCGATCCGTCGCGGGTGATCGTCCTGTCGATCCCCGACTGGGGCGTGACTCCGTTCGGGGCTTCATATGAGCCGGCGAAGGTGGCCACCGAGATAGACGCCTTCAACGCCATAGGAGAGGAGGAAGCACGGCGAACCGGGGCGCATTGGATCGATGTCACTCCAATTTCGCGGAGGGACGATCCGGGGCTGGTGGCCGACGACGGGCTGCATCCGTCGGGGGCGCAATACGCGGCCTGGGTGGAGCTGATCCTTCCGGTGGCGCAGCAGGCGCTGGGCGGTTCACGGAACTGACGACGCGCCGGGCATCCCGGACGAGCCCCCTCCGCTGGTGGGAAGCGACTTTGCCGCGCCGGTCCACCTCCTCCTGATGGGGAGGAGGAACAAGAAGGGGTTCTCGGGGCTTTGTTTGCTAACTTTCGACGGGAGGGGAACCCGAAATGGAGGGTTTCACGATGAAGGCCTCGGGTCGGCTCACGCTGCTGTGCGCCACCCTGCTCGTCATTGCCTCCTGTAGCGACGACTCCGGTGGAGCAGAGACCCCGGTCATCATCCCGACCTCTGCGACCACGGCCACGACGATCGCGGCGACCACGCTCCCGGCAGACACCGACTCCGGGGGGACCGACCTCGGGGGTACCGGCGACGACATCACGCTGCCCCCGAGCTTCGCCGCACTTGCCGGTTTCGTCGAGATCGTGTTCGAGGACCCGCTGCTGAGTTCGGGCTTCCAGCCGATGGACTGGCGGGAAGACCTTCAGGCGCTCGTTTCGCGGGAGTCGATCTCGGGATCGGGCCCGGGACTCGACCTGTTGGCGATCGGGCCCCTCGCACCTGCTCCCGCGGTCGCCGGGCTCGAGTCCTACCACATCCTCGCCCAGGCATGGATCACCAGCTATACCGGCGACATCGTTCCCAACGCCATCGTCCTCTTCAGGGGCGGTCCGGCCGGATGGGCGACCAGGGCCGTCATCGACTCGGCATCCGTCGAGACCGCCCTTTTGCTCACCACCGACTACGACGCGGTCGCGCCCGCTGGGCCCGTTGCAGTCGAAATCACTCTCTCGCTGTTCGACTGGACCTCCGGTGTCTTCCGTGCCGCCGTGGCCGTCTTTGATCACGGCGCGGGCTTCGAACTCACATATGAGGGTGAGATCGAATGCACCATCGGCGACCCCCTGGAGTGCACGACGTTGTCGGACGACGGCATCCTCCGACCGGGCGACGAGGGCGAGGACGTCGAGGCGCTCCAGAACGACCTAGCGATGCTCGGGTACCTGGCCGGGACCATCGACGGCAAGTACGGATCGCAGACCGCGGCGGCGGTGTCGGCCTTCCAGACCGACTACCTGCTGACGGTCGACGGCAGGGCCGGCCCGCAGACGCTGGGACTGATGGCCGACATCATCGCCGGGGTGTCCGATCTGGTCCTCGCCTCGAAGAGCGGGATCGGCAGTCTGGCCTTCGGCACCCCGGCAGACCCTGCATACGGCGGCCTGTTCGGCATCTTCGGGCCACCCGACACCAGCACCGGGTGGTACGCGGACGCCTGCGATGGGCAGGACTGGCTCAAGGCCACGTGGGACGGCTTCACTGCCATCTTCACCGACCGGGAAGGCTTCCGGCAGCTCGACGGATGGGCGGTCGAGGACCTCGGTGATCTTCCGTCGGAGCTTGTGATCGCAGGCGGCATTCAGCCCGGCTGGACGTGGTCGGACTTCGAGGCGGTCGGCGCCGAGTTCGACCCTACCTACGGCGCCTTCTTCTACATGACCGACCTCGCTTACAACAACGGCAGGTTCGTCAGTCCCCCGACCAATCCCCCGGCGCCCGGCGCCGCCATCAGGGGGTTCGGGTCGGGTACCGGCGCCTTCGTCACCTGCTGAGCCCTCCCCGGCGCCGGTCTGCGCTTGGCGAGGCCCGGAAGAGTCGCCACCCGCGCCCACGATGCCTATCGTCGCCGCCCCGTTGTGAGAAGACGTCGCGGGTGAGGCGGATCGTCACCGTCATCCTGCTCGGCGCCGCGTTACTCCTCTACTCACCTTCGACCTCAGCGGGATACTCCGACGGCGACAGCGACAAAGTCGAGGACGAGGACGACAACTGCCGGGGCGCGGCCAACCCACTTCAGTTCGACATCGACGGGGACGGCGAAGGCGATCTGTGCGAGCGGCCGGTGCTGACCTCGGACGCCTTCGCCGGCACACCCGGCACCGATCTGGTCTTCGGCAGGTTCGAGGAGTCGGTTCTCAGCGGGGCCGGGGGGAGCGACGCCCTCTACGGGGTCCCGGTGATGACCGGCTCGGCGTCGGCGACGGCCCGGACGCCCTGATCGGTGGTCCCGGCGGCGACGTCCTCACCGGAGGCGAGGCGTGCGACGTTTTCGCCATCCATCTGGGGATCGCCCACCGGGACGTGATCACCGACTTCACCCCGGGCATCGATCGCTTCCGATTCCCTCCCCGGTCACGGGATCCGAGCCGCGACGTGCTGCCTCCCGTCGAGTCGGGCGGGACCGAGCAGCTGGAAGTGACCTTCGTGGTGGACGGGTCGCCGACGGCGACGATCGTGCTCGAGGGTATCGGCCCCGGAGAGCGGATCTACCTGGCGACCGGACCATGCAGCGATCCGCCACCACCCCCGCAAATCTGCCCCCGCGACGGTGACGTGCTCATCGGCGCCGAGGATCTCTTCTGTCCCTCGGCGGGGGGGCTGAGGATCGGCACGGGCATCTATGCGACCCGTCCGACGAAGCTTGTCGCCAAACAGCCGACGAGCGGCTGAGCGCGACGCCGCCTCCTCGGTCGCCGGCTACGCCGCCTCCGTCGTGCAGGACCTGCTGAATCGCTCCCGCTGGTCCCGACGCGTCAAGCGGGCGACCATGACGGGCAACGCGGCGGTCACCAGGGCCAGCACGAAGAAAAGCTTGACTGCGCGGCGCATCGTCCCTCCGGATCGATTGAGACCCTTTGTATGCAGTTTGTCGAGCCGCCGACAGGGGCGAAGTGCCCTGGGGTTCGTCTGTCCCTGAGCAACAGGAGGGAGCGAGACTGACGGGTCCCGGTCCGTCGGGGGAATACCGGGTCGGGCACCCCGGTTGTGGTGCGACCACGATCGAGAGGAAATACCGTGCCCACGTACCGAGCCACCATCGACATCGACGCCCCCTCCGAGAAGGTGTGGGAGGCGATCGGCGACTTCGGCAACATCCACAAGTGGAACCCGAGCGTTCCGACATCGCACCTCACCTCGGACCAGGCGGTGGGCGAAGGGACCACCCGTCACTGCGATCTGACGGTGCCGGGCGCTTCGATCGAGGAGCGGATCACCGACTGGCAGGAGGGCCGCAGCTACAGCGTCGAGATCTACCAGAAGAAGCGGGTGCCGTTCGTCAAGAACCTGAGGGCCACCGTATCGGTCGAGCCCAACGGGGTCGGCTCGAAGGGCGGGTTCGAGTTCGATTACGACACCACCGCCGGCCCGATCGGCAGGCTCATGGACCGGTTCCTCATCGCATCCCAGAACCGCAAGGCGGCCGAGTTGTTCGTCTCCGGGCTGAAGCACTATGTCGAGACCGGCGAGGAGGTGGCCAAGGGAGTCCGGGTGGATCGCTCGTCGGCCGAGGTCGTCCGCGTCTGACAGGACCGACCCCAGTTCGGCCGTTCCCAGCGCTTTAGCCTTTTCCAACACCGATCAGCCGTCATACGCTGTTGGGGAGGAGGTGGGTGATGGCCCATGACGTACCCGTCCCACCCGACCTCGCGGCCTGGATCAATGCCGCCCGGCTCCGTCTTGACCTCTCCGTCGAAGAGACCGCCCGGCTCTGTGACATCAGCGGGACGTATCTTCACGGCGTGCCGACCGGCCGGCGCCTGCTCGCTCCTGCCGTGGCTCGCAGTCTGATCGCCTTGCTCCAGCTCGACACGGCGATGGCCGACGAGGTATTGCGTACGGCCACCGGCCGCTACGGCAGCATCGGCGGGCTGGGAGTCGTGTACACCGACCCCTCCCCGTGAGGCTCGGGTCCCTCGCCGCGGTGCACTAACGCCGTACACGGCGGGAGGGCCTTCGCGGAAAGGCCTGTCGAGAAGACCGGTTGCGGCCGATATACCCATACGACGGGATCGTGCCCCCCGTCCTGGCTATGGCCGAACATCTCGAACCGTTCGAATCCGTCTCCGCTTCAGGCCGCTCCGACGTGGAGCGGCTCGACGCGTGGCTGGAGGGGCAACCTGATGATCTCGGCCCCGGCCTCCCCAGCCTCCCCGACGGCCGGCTTCCCGAGCCCGAGGACCTCCGCCGGCGCCTGCTCATCAGGTCGATTGCCATTGCCGCCCTGGTGGTCAGCGCCGCCTACCTCACATGGCGGGCCTTCTGGACGTTGGATATGGGTGTCTGGTTCGTGGCTATTCCGCTCCTTCTGCTGGAAGTGCACAGCGCCGCCGGTCTGGGTCTCTTCACGTTCTCACTGTGGGACGTGGATCCCATCTCCGGCGGGCAGCAGGCCGGCAAAGCGGAGGCAAAGCTGGCAATGCTCATCCCCACCTACGACGAGAGCGTCGAGGTGTTGCTGCCAGTGATCAGCGCTGCGCTGATCATCGAGCCGAAACACGAGACCTGGGTGCTCGACGACGGAGACCGCCCCGAGATCAAGCGGCTGGCCGTCGGCCTCGGAGCGCGATACCTGGCTCGCGAGGAGAACGCCCATGCCAAGGCAGGCAACATCAACAACGCTCTGGTTCACATCGACGCCGAGATCGTCGGAATCGTCGATGCCGACCACGTCGTTTCCAAGGACTTCTTCAAACACACACTCGGTTACTTCGAGGATCCTCGGGTCGCCGTCGTGCAGACCCCGCAGGACTTCTACAACGTGGACTCGTTCGAACACGAGGAGCGCGGCGAAGAGCGGCGCGCCTTCAACGAGCAGTCGGTCTTCTACCGGTTGATCCTCCCCGCCAAGAATCGGTGGCAGGCGGCTTTCTGGTGCGGCACCGGGGCCGTCCTCCGGACCGCGGCACTGCTCGACGTTGGGGGCGTGGCCACCGAGTCGGTCACGGAGGACATCCACACTTCGATCCGGATGCAGAAGCGGGGATGGAAGATCCTCGCCCACAATGAGGTGCTCGCTCGCGGCCTGGCGGCGTCGACCGCCGACCAGTTCATGCTGCAGCGACGGCGCTGGGCACGAGGTGCCATGCAGGTGCTGCGGACCGAGAAGCTCATCGGGTCGCGCCGGCTGACTCTCGCTCAGAGGCTGGCGTATTCATCGACCTTGTTCGGCTGGTTCGACTCGCTGCGGTTACTGCTCTATGTGCTGCTGCCGATCGTGGTACTCGCCACCGGGGCCCTCCCCATCATCGCCCCCCTTCACGTCTTCGCTCCGATGTTCCTCGGGACGATTCTCCTCCAGCAGACTGCCCTGGTCCTGCTGGCGCGCGGACACTACGTACCGTGGCTTTCGATGGTGTTCGAGGTGGTGCGGATGCCGGCGGTGCTGCCTGCCCTGGCCGAGCTCGTCAAGAGCACCGATGCGAGGTTCAGGGTAACTCCGAAGGGACGTCTCGGAGACACCCGGGCCCGGGTCAAATCCCCGCCGCTCATCGTTGCTCTGCTGGCGCTGTCCATCGCCGCCTTCGTCTGGTCCGTTCTCACTCTGGCCGGCCTGACCCCGCTGACATACTCGGTGCCGGGGGGGATGTACGCGGCGACGCTGTTCCTCTTCGGGAACTTCGCTCTGCTGGTCGCTGCGACCCGAAAGATCATGGCACCGCGGCACGCCGGCGAGCGGCGCGCCAGCGTACGGTTCCCGGTGAGCATGTTGGCCACGGTCGACGGCGCAGCCGCCGTGGTCGAGGAGGTCTCGCTGACCGGCGCCCGGCTCCGGGTGTTCGGCCGCCGCGAGCTTCCACCCTGGGTGGAGCAGTCGAGGCGGAAGTTCGCCGAGAGGGAGACGGTCGTGCTCAACTTCCCACGCCAGAACCTCCATCTCAAGGCGCAAATCGTCAGGTCGAAGGGCGACGAGTGGAGCGGTGTCGAACTCAGCCTCGAGTTCGTCGAAGGGCAGTGGTCGACGATCCGCGACCTGGCCCTCGTCCTGTTCCACGGCGATTCCGCTCGCACCTCACCCGAGACTCTGGATCTGCTGTCCGAAGCCGATGAGTCGAACCTGGCCGAGGCCGGTTGACCGGATCCGAGGCTGCTATATCGCCGCCGGCTGGGAGAGGTAGCGGCCGAGGCACAGGCGGTCCACCGGGGTACCCTGGCCCCTCTCGGAGGTGAACAATGCGGCAAGTGACCCACTGGATCGACAACAAGCACGTCGACTGGCCGACGGACAACTGGTGGGACATCTTCGACCCCGCCACCGGTCTCGTTCAGTCGCAGGTCGCCCTCGCCAGCAAGGAGCAGGTGGATGCCGCCGTCATGTCGTCGAAGGCTGCGCTGGAGACGTGGCGCCACATGTCCCTCGCCAAGCGGACCAGCATCATGTTCAAGTTCCGCAACCTGGTCGAGGAGAACCGGGACGAGATCGCCAAGATGCTCGTCTCCGAGCACGGCAAGGTCTTCTCCGACGCAGTCGGTGAGGTGCAGCGCGGCCTCGAAGTGATCGAATTCGCCTGCGGCATCCCCCAGCTCATCAAGGGGGAGTTCAACGAGAACGTCTCCACCGCGGTGGACACCTACTCGATTCGCCAGCCGGTCGGGATCGTGGCCGGCATCACGCCGTTCAACTTTCCGGCGATGGTGCCCATGTGGATGTATCCGATTGCCGTCGCCTGCGGTAACGTTTTCCTGCTCAAGCCCTCCGAGAAGGACCCGACCGCGGCGATGTACCCGGCCGAGTTGTTCGCCGAAGCCGGCCTGCCGGACGGCGTGCTCAACGTGATCCACGGCGACAAGGTGGCGGTAGATGCGATCCTGCAACATCCTGACATCGGTGCGGTTTCGTTCGTGGGCTCCACTCCGATCGCCCGCTACGTGTACGAGCAGGGGACGGCCCACGGCAAGCGAGTTGCGGCCCTCGGTGGGGCCAAGAACCACATGGTGGTGCTGCCGGACGCCGACATGGACCTCGCTGCGGATGCCGCGGTGTCGGCGGGCTACGGCTCGGCCGGGGAGCGTTGCATGGCGATCTCCGTGCTCGTCACCGTCGGTGATGCCGCCGACAAGCTTCTTCCTCTGATCGAGGACCGCCTGGTCGATCTCAAAGTGGCCGCCGGGATGGAAGAGGGTGCCGAGATGGGTCCGCTCGTCACCGGCCAGCACCGCGACAAGGTGGCCGGCTACATCGAGCAGGGAATAGACGAGGGTGCGACCCTGCTCGCCGACGGGCGCGATCTACTCGACCAGGAAGGGTTTTTCTTGGGACCCACGCTCTTTGACAACGTCACGCCGGACATGTCGATCTACCAGGACGAGATCTTTGGCCCGGTCCTCTCCACGGTGCGGGTGGATTCGTTCGAAGCGGCAATGCGCCTCCTCGACGAGAACCCGTACGCCAACGGGGTGGCGATCTTCACCAACGACGGCGGAGCCGCTCGCAAGTTCCAGAACGAGGTGCAGGTGGGCATGGTCGGGGTCAACGTGCCGATCCCAGTGCCGATGGCATATCACTCGTTCGGAGGCTGGAAGAACAGCCTGTTCGGGGATGCCCGCATGTACGGGATGGAGGGGGTCAACTTCTACACCCGGCTCAAGGTGATCACGTCGCGCTGGCCCGACCCGACGCACCGCGGCGTCGACCTGGGTTTTCCGCAGATGAAGTGAACTAGTGCCTCGACAGACAACCTTTGCGGCGTTCTGCCGTCCAGGAACGCCGCTCGCGGCGTCCTCGTCCTCGACGTAGTGCACTACTACGCCTTCGTCCTGTGTCCTTCCGAGCGACGCCCCTGACTCGGCATCGACACCCCGAACGTTGCCTGCCAAGGCACTAGCGTCGCAGCATGGCCCCCTCGTTCGACGCCGACGTGATCGTGGTCGGGAGCGGATTCGGTGGGAGCGTCTCCGCCCTCCGACTGACCGAGAAGGGCTACCGGGTCCTGGTGCTCGAGGCCGGGCGCCGCTTCGGTCCCGACGACTTCGCCAAATCCTCCTGGGAGCTGAACAAGTTCCTCTGGGCGCCACGCCTGGGGATGAGGGGGATTCAGCGCATCGATCTGCTGCATGATGCCCTGGTCCTCTCCGGGGCCGGGGTCGGGGGTGGGTCGCTCGTGTACTCCAACACCCTGATCGAGCCCAACGAGGAGTTCTTCACCGACCCGCAGTGGTCGGACATCACCGACTGGAAGGCGGAGATGGCACCCTGGTACGACCTGGCGCGCCGCATGCTCGGGGTGGAGCCGGCCAACGGCACCACCCCGGCGGATGATGTCATCGCCTCCATCGCCGAGCACTTCGGGCAGGAGCACACCCACCACCCGGTCCCGGTCGGGGTGTATCGGGGGATCCCCGGCGAAACGGTCGAAGATCCCTACTTCGGAGGCGTGGGACCGACCCGGACCGGATGCATCGAATGCGGCGGCTGCATGGTCGGATGCCGGTTCAATGCCAAGAACACTCTCGACAAGACCTACCTCTACCTGGCAGAGCAGGCCGGGGCCACCGTGCTGCCGGATTCCAAGGTCGTCGACCTCGTCGACGAGGGTCAGGGATGGCGTGTCTCGGTCGGGAGGCCGGGTTCGTGGTTCGACGGCAGCCGCCGCACCTACCGCGCCCGGAAAGTCGTCCTGTCGGCCGGGGGGCTGGGCACGACGAAGCTGCTCCTCAGGCTGCGGGAACGGGGTCGGCTTCCTCACATCTCGGCCCGGCTCGGGGAGTTGGTCCGGACCAACTCCGAGGCGATCGTCGGCGCGGTGGCCCGGTCCACCAGGGTGGATTATTCGAAGGGGGTGGCGATCACCTCGGCGTTCCAGGCGGACGAGCACACCAGGATCGAGCCGGTCCGCTACCCGAAGGGGAGCAGTGCGATGGGCCTCCTCGCCACGATCCTCGTCGAAGGCGGCGAGGGCCCGCAGTTCGTCCGCTTCTTCCGCCGGGTGATGGCGGCGCCGCGGGCCTTCTTCAGGTCGCTGTCGCTGCGCAGGTGGGCCGAACGGGGATTGATCATCCTGGTGATGCAGAGCATCGACAACAGCATCCGCCTCACCGTCCGCAAGGGCTGGTTCGGCCCCCGGATTCGTTCCATGCCGGGACACGGCCGGCCCAGCCCCCGCTGGCTCCCCGTGGCCCACGAGGCGGCCGCCAAGGCCGCCGAGGCCATGGACGGCGAGGCCGCCGGATCGGTCAACGAGTCGCTGTTTGGGATCCCGGCAACGGCTCACCTCATCGGCGGGGCGGTCATCGGTGCTTCACCCGTTGACGGCGTGGTGGATCCATATCACCGGGTCTTCGGGCATCCCACGCTCTCGGTCGTCGACGGAGCGGCGGTGCCGGCCAACCTCGGTGCCAACCCTTCGCTCTCGATCACGGCCATGGCGGAGCGGGCGATGGCCGCTTGGCCCAACAAGGGGGACGAGGACGCCCGACCTCCCGTCGGCGAAGCGTATCGCCGGGTCGAGGCGGTGGTTCCACGCCACCCGGTCGTCCCGGCAGGTGCTCCGGCGGAAATGCGGGTGTAGCAGCTCGCTGCGATCGCGTCATTGGCGAATGGTCGGTGCCTTGAACGGCCGCCTCGGTAATCGTCGGTGGCTTCACCACCTCCGGCAATCGCCTCGCTCCGCTTGCAATTGCTCATTCGTTTGCCACGTCTATGACGACGTCGTCGGCGGAACCGGCGTCGTCGAGGTTCTGGATCTCGACGTACTGGGTCCCTCCGCTCACGGTCCAGGGCCCCCGCGGCGCCTGAATGTTGAAGATGATCGTGGCCTCGGCGCCGTCGAGCGACCCGTCACACGTGCCCGCTGAGGCGTTCTCGTTGGTGAGGACCCCTGTAGCCGTAGGGACCGATCACATCGCTTCCCACGAAGCCCTGGCCCGTGGAGATCCCGTTGGTGATACCGCAGGCCAGGTCGGACACTTCGAACTCGGCGAGCTACCGGAAGTCGTGGTCGAAGTGGGGCGGCTCCGCCAACTCGATCGTGAGCACGATCGGTCCGGCCGGGTCGATGATGAGGCGGGTGATATCGGTGCCGGGCCCGCAGGGGACAGGACTCTCGGCGAAAGCCGAACGGCAGTCGGCGGGGGGATCCAGATGGTCGATGGTGGCGTCATCCCCGCTACAGGCAGCAGCGATGAGGGCGAGGGCCAGCAGCAGTGAGGCGGTCCGGGTGGTGGGCACGTTTGTCCCGATGGGGTGGCCCGACCCTATCCGTGGCGCTGCCCTATAGGAGTCTGCTGAGTGATGCCGTTGCTCAGATCGTGGAGCAGAGTGCCGCCCGTAGGGGCGGCTCAATCATGCGGAGGCGCTTTGGGGCCGAGTAGGTAGAACGCTGTCCGCCCGAAGGGCGGATCCACCATGCGGAGGCGTTTCGGGGCCGATCAGGTAGAACGCCGGAGCCAAATCCCGAACGCCGGAGCCAAAACGGGTTTCGCCACTCCTCGCACAGGAATGGCGGGACCGAGGACACCGCGAGTGGCGATTGGTCTATGGCGACGGCGGGCGCAATGATGCTCGAGCGTCCCCTTAGGGAGTGCCGCTCGCCGTAGGCACCAGCCGGGGGCCCCGCGTTTTGACCTTCGGGACCTTCGGGACCGGTCGGGCGCGCTCGTTGCCCGAAGCGCGGTTCACGGCCATGAACGTCGCCGCCGCTGCGGTGAGCAGGATCCACGCTGCCAGCCACACGTACTGGCCGGTTACCAGCCAGTAGTGGGGAAGCCCGGCGTATGGCGAGACCATTCGGCCCACGCCGATGATCAATCCCGTCGGCACCTGGGTGCTGTCGGATCCCCGATTGGCGTCGCCCTTCGTCTGGTACGTGCCGTCCGCATTCACCCCGACGATGCGATGCGTGACCGTGGAATCCTCCCGGATCTGGTCGTCGAACTGGATGATCGTGCCGACATCCAGCAGTGATCCGTCGTAATCGGCGAAGGCCAACACGTCGCCTGCCGAGATAGTGGGCTCCATCGAGTCGCTCATCACCGTCGTAGTGCTCCAGCCTGCGGCGAGGGGCACGGCGACGGCGATGGCGAGGGTGGCCAGGGCGAAGTACCAGTAGGCCGTCGCCAGGGTCACGACTGCCAGCCTGAGACGGCGGAGGCTGTGGAGATGCTGGCGAGCCCACTTGGGCGTGCGGCTCCTGCGATGCTCGGGCTCGGTGAGATCGATCACCCCTTCGGGCTCATCTGCAGCTCCGTCGAGCTTCCCGGGCTTGGTCAGGACGCCGCCGGCGGGTTGCCCGAGGGGTTCGTCGGCGGGCATGTCCGCGATGGGCTCGACGACCTGTTCCGCGGCCACCAGATCTGGCACCGCCTCGAGGCGGTCGGAGCTAGCCGGTGGCGGCGGCCTCGCTCCGGGCCAGCCGACTGCCTTGAGCTCCTCTGCGGTGGGGAGGTTCCACCCATCGCTCCACGGATCAGCGAACAGGGATAGCCCGTTGTCGGGCCTTCCCTGTTCGATGTCGAGATCGGGGGCGGTGATGGCCATGCCGTGTTCCTTGTGGCCTCTGGAGCCCTGAGGCTTAGAGGTTCTGGGCTTCCCAGGTGAAGGTCACGGTGACCGTCTTGCCCTGGGCCAGGGTGTCGTCC
>JAZGDZ010000023.1:0-24131 GCA_036478235.1 Acidimicrobiia bacterium
CTCGGCCCGGAGGTGAGGACCGGGGCGCTGGCAAACCCGGAGGCGATTCCGATGCGCCTGCTGGCGCTGATCCTCGTGGTTGTGCTGGCAGCAGCGGTGATCCGGCTTCTGGTGCGGGTGTTCTAAGAGGGCGCGCCGTTAGGCGCGGACTCGGCGACCTGGGGAAGGGGACCCAGGTCGCACCGCGATGAGCCGTAGGGCGAAGAGCCATCAATACAGAGGGCGCGCCGTTAGGCGCGGACTCGGTGGCCTGGGGCTGGGGTCCCCGGGCCACATAGCGATGAGCCGTACGGCGAAGAGCCATCAACATCGCTAGGAGCGTCCGCTGATCTGCGGACGCTCCTAGCCGGAGTCGATTTCGGCCGCCCCCAGCCTCCGGAAGGCTCTTCGGCCGTTGGCGAGATCGACGACGGCCGCCTCCCAGTCTCCCGATCCCAGGGTCCCGTCGGCCACGGACGTGCAGGCTGCCTTGGCCCATCCCAGGACGGCGTTGAGGGAGGCGCCTTCGCCGTAAGCCTCTTCGAGGTGCTCGGTGAGCGCCTCTTCCTGGCCGCCGATCGCGCAGAAGCGCCGCTCGGCGTACAGCGTGCCGTCGTAGGTCACCTTGAATATGTGGTTGTCGTCAGCCTCGTCCCGGACTTCCACGACCATTACCTCTACCTCGTAGGGCTTGACTTCCTGGGTGAAGATGTGGCCGAGAGTCTGGGCGTAGGCGTTGGCCAGGCTCTTGGCCGTCACGTCCGAGCGGGAGTATGCGTAGCCGGTCAGATCGGCGCGTCTGATACCCCCTATCCGAAGCTGTTCGAACTCGTTGTACTTGCCGACGCCCGCAAAGGCGATCCGGTCGTAGACCTCGGAGATCTTGTGCAGTGTCCCACTGGGGTTCTCGCCCAGGATCAGGATCCCGGTGTCGTACTCGACGGCCACTATCGACTTCCCGCGGGCTATGCCCTTGCGGGCGTATTCCGCTCTGTCCTTCATGAGCTGTTCGGGCGGGACGTAGAACGGGACGGTCATGCCGTGGCCTCCATCGCCGTCCTGGCAGCCTCCTCCACGCGAGCTTCGCTGATTTCGCGATACCCCTCGGCGCCGACCAACACGACATTCGGATAGATGCCCCGCTTGAGGTCGGGGCCGCCCGTGGCAGTGTCTTCCTCCGCCGCTACCACCAATGCGGAGACGGCAAGGTTGAGGGCCTCTTCCTCGGTGAGATCGTCGCGGTAGGCCGTGCGGAGAAAGAGCTTGGCGTCCCGCCCGCCCGACCCGGTGGCGGTGTAGTCGGTCTCCTCGTAGCGGCCTCCGACGACGTCGAACGAATAGAGCCGTGCCTCGCCTTCCTCCTCGTCGTATCCGGCGAACAGGGGTATGACGATGAGGCCCTGGGAGGCCATCGGCAGCTGCCGACGCACCATGCCGGCGAGGTGGTTGGCCTTTCCCTCGAGGCTCAGCCGGCGCCCCTCGATCTTCTCGTAGTGCTCGAGCTCGGTCTGGAATAGGCGGATCAACTCGATGGCAATCCCGGCCACACCTGAGATGGCCACGGCAGAGTAGATGTCGGCGGGAAAGACTTTCTGCACACGGCGATGGGCGATGAGATTGCCCGCCGTCGCCCTGCGATCGCCGGCGACGACCACACCTTCGGCGTAGCGCAATGCGATGACGGTGGTTCCCTCCGGTGGGTCGATCGAATCGGTGATCGCGTCGGCTTCCCAGCGGGGCTCGACTCCCCGGGAACGAAGGAGGGCCGAGAAGCTCTCGGCCGGTGTCGTCGGCTCGAGCGGCAGGCCTTCGCCGTACTGGGGGCTCACTCGCCGCCCTTTTGGACGTAGTTCTTGACGAACTCCTCGGCGTTTTCCTCGAGAACGCTGTCGATCTCATCGAGCAGATCGTCGATCTTTTCGGCGAGCTCCTCCCCGACCGGAGAGGCTTCGGCATCGGCCTCTTTGAGCTCGTCGGGAGTCTCCTCCCTTCGGGTTCGCTTGTGCTCCTGCTCAGCCATCAGAACCTCCCAGTGCGTGGACGAGGTCCGCGGCGGTGTCCGAGTGATCGATGAGTTCGGCCACCATCGACCGCCCGCCGCGCCGGGGTTCCATCATAGGCACCCGCTTGAGGGCTTCTTCCCCGATGTCGAGGATCAGCGAGTCCCAGTTGGCGGCAACGATGGCGTCGCCGAACTTCTCGACGCACCGGCCCCTGAAATAGGCCCGAGTTCCTTGTGGCGGCGCGGTTGCGGCTTGCTCCACCTCGGCATCGGTGAACAGGCGACTCATTCGCCCCGCCGCGACCAGCCTGTGGTACAGGCCCCGGGAGCGATCCACGTCGTGATACTGCAGGTCGAGCAAGCGGAGCTTGGGGTCGCCCCAGTCGAGCCCGTCGCGCTCCCGATAGTGCTCGAAGATATCGAGCTTTGCCGCCCAATCGAGCCGATCGGCTGCCAGGCGCGGGTCGGCCTCCAGCATCTCGAGGACGTCTCGCCACTCTCGGATGGCCTGCTGGTCCACCTCGGTGGATCCTTCCATCTCGGCGTGCTTGGAGACGGCCTCCAGGTAGTGCCATTGCATGTCCATAGCGGTGATCGTCGAGCCGTCGCCGAGGGTGACGGCCGTGCGCAGCGTCGGGTCGTGGCTGATCTGCCAGACCGACTCCACCGGGTCTACAAGCACAAGTGCATCCCCCAGGGTTCCGGCTTCGATCGCTTCGAGGACGAGCCGTGTGGCACCGAGCTTTATGAATATCTGGGTCTCACTCAGGTTGGCGTCGCCGATGATCACGTGCAGTCGGCGGTACTTCGCCGGATCGGCGTGAGGCTCATCGCGTGTGTTGATGATGGGGCGCTTGAGCGTCGTCTCCAGACCGACCTCCTCCTCGAAGAAGTCGGCGCGTTGGGTCATCTGAAAGTCGACCTCGGGCCGCCCATTTTCACTTCCGACCTTCCCCGATCCAGTGACGACCTGCCTCGAGACGAAGAAAGGAGTGAGATGGCGAACCAGCTCCCCAAAGGGAACCGAGCGGGCCACCAGGTAGTTCTCGTGGGCGCCGTACGAGTTGCCCTTGCCGTCGGAGTTGTTCTTGTGAATGTAGAGCCGCTCGTTCGGACCGAGCGTCTCGCGAGCCGTGAGCATTGCCCGCTCCATAACCAGCTCACCGGCCTTGTCGTGCAGAGCGGCCTCGAGCGGGTCCGAGCACTCTGGCGTCGAGTACTCGGGGTGGGCGTGATCGACGTATAGTCGGGCGCCGTTGGTGAGTACGACGTTCACCAGGCCGGATTCGAAGTCGCTCATGGGTGGCGGTTCGTATCCGAACCCGCGCGCATCGCGACCGGGGCTTTCTTCCTCGTAGGACCATTGGATTCGGGCCCTGCTGCCCGCATACGAGTTGATCACGAGGCTGGATGCGAGCACCGGATTGAAGTCGGCCTGGTTGCGGATCGTGATGCCGAACTCGGTCTCGGTGCCGAGAACCGCGCCTGCGGTGCGTTCGGTCACAGGTACTGGCCGGTCGTGATCGCCTCGATGCTGCGACTGGCTCCGTCTCCTTCGATGAGCGTCCGAACGTATACGATCCGCTCCCCCTTCTTTCCCGAGATTCGGGCCCAGTCGTCGGGGTTGGTCGTGTTGGGCAGGTCCTCTTGCTCCCGGAACTCCTGCTTGGTCGCGTCGAGAAGGTCGGAGATCCTCACTCCGCGGGTTTGCTGAGCGATCTCGCGCTTGATGGCCGCCTTCTTGGCTCGGCGCACCACGTTTTCGATCATCGCCCCCGAGGCGAAGTCCTTGAAGTAGAGGATCTCCTTGTCCCCGTTGGCGTAGGTCACCTCGAGGAACTGGTTGTGGTTTGCCTCGCTGAACATGTCGTTGACGGCTGCCTCGACCATCTCCTCGACGAGGGCCTCCCGGTCGCCTTCATGCTGATCCAACTCGTCGGCGTCGAGCGGCAGGTCGGCATCGAGGTAGATGCGGTAGATCTCCCGAGCGGCATCCGCGTTGGGACGTTCGATCTTGATCTTCACGTCGAGGCGACCCGGGCGCAAAATCGCCGGATCGATCAGATCCTCGCGATTGGACGCTCCGATGACGATCACATTCTTCAGTGCCTCTACGCCGTCTAGTTCGGAGAGCAACTGCGGCACGATGGTGGATTCGACGTCCGAGGAGATCCCGGACCCCCTGGTGCGGAACAGCGAGTCCATCTCGTCGAAGAACACGATGACCGGCACCCCTTCGTCCGACTTCTCCTTGGCTCGGGAGAAGATGAGTCGGATCTGGCGCTCGGTCTCGCCGACGTACTTGTTGAGAAGCTCGGGACCCTTGATGTTGAGGAAGTAGGAGCGGGCCTCTTCGCGCCCCGTCTGGTTGGCGACCGCACCGGCAAGCGAGTTGGCGACCGCCTTGGCGATCAGCGTCTTGCCGCATCCCGGCGGGCCGTAGAGGAGGACTCCCTTTGGTGCCGCCAGCCCGTAGTCGTTGAACAGGTGCTTGTGGACGTAGGGAAGTTCGACCGCGTCGCGGATCGTCTCGATCTGGCCGCCGAGTCCTCCTATGTCCTCGTATCGGATGTCGGGAACCTCCTCGAGCACGAGTTCCTCGACCTCCGGCCTGATCAGGCGCTCGTACACCAGACCGGTTCTGGTGTCGATGCGGACGTTGTCTCCGACCCGGATGAAGGTCTCCCGCATCGGGCCGGAACGCTGGACGACGCGCTCCTCGTCGGCGCGGCCGAGAACGATCACGCGGCCGTCGTCGAGGATCTCTTTGACCGTCACCACTTCCCCGGTCGGTTCGAATGCCCGCGCATCGATCACGTTCATCGCCTCGTTGAGGAGGACCTCCTGACCCTGCTCCAGCTCCTTGATCTCGATCGAAGGCTCGACGTTGACCCGGAGCTTGCGTCCGCCGGTGATGACGTCGAGCGTTCCGTCGGTGTTGATGCCCTGGACGAGGCCAAAGGCGTTGGGGGGTGCGGTGAGCTTCTCGACCTCTTCGCGCAGGATCGCCAACTGGTCCCGCGTCTCTTCGAGGGCGATCGAGAGCTTCTCGTTCTGGGAGACGGCCTGGGTGAGTCGTCCTTTGGCCTCGAGGAGGCGCTCCTCGAGCACCCTGACGCGGCGCGGGGCATCCTGCAGTCTGCGGCGAAGCACCGCGATCTCCTCTTCGAGCATCTTGATCGTGCGGCGAAGTTCGTCGTTGCTCGTCTCGGCCATTCGGCGCCTCACTCTCGGTCTCTGACGACCGTAGGACCGGGTCTCCCCGGTCCGGGCAACAAGTATAGGTCCCGCGGGGAAATGCCCTATGGCTCTTGCCTTGAGTCGACGCGGGCCATCGGTACAATCGCCGCACCACGAGTACCAACGGAGCGCGCATGAAGGTTTGGATCGACCAGGATCTCTGCACCGGAGACGGCCTTTGTGAAGAGATCGCTCCCGACGTCTTCGTGCTCCTCGACGACGGTCTGGCCTACGTTCGCGATGGCGACACGATCTTCGCCGCCTCCGAGGGGAACTCGGAGGGTGCCGCCGGAATCGCCGTCGTGCCCGACGGCCAGGAGGACATCACCATCGAGTCGGCCGAGGAGTGCCCCGGGGAGTGCATTTTCATCGAGCCGTAGAGCCGGTAGCCGTCCCAGACCGGAGCCGAACAGTGCGATCGGTCCACGCGCCTCCCCGCCGCCGCCACGACCGCCCGGCGAGTTAGCCGTCCCAGACCGGAGCTGAACGGTGCGATCGGTCTACGCGCCTTCCCGCCGCCGCCCCGACCGCCCGGCGAGTTAGCCGTCCTAGATCGGAGCCGAACGGTGCGGTCGCTCTACGCGCCTCCCCGCCGCCGCCCCGACCGCCCGGCGAGTTTCCCGTTCCCCGCGGCCAACCCACTCGGGAAACGGGAATCTGCCTCTGATGTCTGATGTCTGATGTCTGATGTCTGACTACTCCTCCCCGGCGGTGGGGTCGTCCGGTTTCACAGATGCCGCCGTGTGACGGGCAACGGTGATGAAGCCGGTGTGGCCGACCATCTGGCTCTTGGGCCGCACCGATCGTCCCTCGATCTTCCATTCGCGGTGGAGCCCCTCGAAAGTCTCCGGATCGACGAACCATCCCGTGCGGCGCAGCGCATCGGTGAGGCGCTGCACCTGAGGCACCGTCGGCACGTAGGCGCACAGGACCGCTCCGGCCGCCAGTGACCCGGCGGCGGCCTCGATGACCGACCACGGCTCGGGCAGGTCGAGCATCAGGCGGTCGGCGCCCGGGCGATCGACGACCACGTCGTGCACGTCGCCCATCATCAGTTCGAGATTGCTCGGCAACTTCCCGTGGAATCGGGAGATGGTCTTCGCGGCATGATCGAAGTGGTCTTGGCGGCGTTCAACGCTCAGGACGGTGCCGGTCGGTCCGACCGCCCGGAGCAGCGCCAGTGTCAGCGCTCCGGAGCCCGTCCCGGCTTCGATGACGGTCTGGCCGGTGGCGACGTCACCCCACAACACCATCGGTCCCAGGTCCTTGGGGTAGATGAGTTGGGCTCCGCGAGGCATCTTGAGTACGTAGTCGGCGAGCCGGGGACGGAGGGCGATGAGCCGAGCATCCGAGGTCGATCGCAGCAGCGATCCCGGAGGGAGACCGATCACCTCGCGGTGCTGAAGCGTACCGGCGTGGTATTGAAATTGGCCGTCCTCGACGAGGTCGATCAGATACCGCCGCCCCCTTGCATCGAGGAGCAAGCAGAGGTCACCGGCGGCGAAGAGATCGCTCACCCGTTCCCGAGGAGTGCGGATAGAAACGGGATAGTCAGCGATAGAACCATCGCCCCCGCGACGACGAAGATGATGATCTTCACGAAGCGCTCGCGGTGGCGGAACATGCGCGCACTCTAGGCGGAGTCGGCACGGGGGTAGCATTGCATCGATGGACCCTCTTCGTACCGGTGCTCGATTCCTCTCCCGGGGGATGCGCGGCGGAAATGCCGCATTGACGGTGCTCGGAGCCTTCCTGGCGGTGAAGGGAATCCTGCGTTGGCTTGATCGGCCCGACCGGGAATTGCTCTACGCGAGAGAGTTGCGCCCCGGTGAGAGCATTCGCATCGGTCTGGTGGACGGCGAATCTCAGCCCAGCCGGTAGACCTCGACCCGGGCGGACCCCTGCTTTCCCTTGCGGCGTCCCAGCAGGTAGACGACGAGCAGCAGGAGAACCACACCGATCGCCGCGGCGACGCCAAAGTTCTTGGCGCCTTCGGCCGTGTCGTCGATGACCTCCTGGATCTCGCGGAGTTTGGCTTCGATGTCGGAACGTTCGACGGTCACTTGACGGTCCTCCACATGATCAAACCGGTGATCAGCACCACGCCCAGTGCGGCGGTGATGTATCCGAGTCCGCTCCAGATGGCGCCATCGGGCATGGCCTCGAGGATCAGCCTCAGGCCGACGATCGCGAACAAGAGCGCGGCGAGAACGAACATGAGCGATGCCGCCAGGCTGAACCCGAACGAGCGCCCCAGCTTCTTTGCCGGGACGAGGGTGTTGTCCCGCAGGTACTCCTTGGCGAGATCGAAGAACTCGGAGATCAGTTGGGGCAGCTCTGTGGGTCCTGCCATGGGTTTCCTTCGCGTGACCGTCACCAGGCTACCCGGGCCCAGTTTCGTTGGGGCCGCTCCGGCGGTTGGGTAGTGTCGCCGCCGATGACCCCAGAGGTAAGCGACACCGGGCGGCGCAACCTCAGGCTGATCGTGATCGGGCAAGGCGTCTCGTATTTGGGCGACTACCTGGCGTTCTTCCTCGCCCTGCCGGTGTTCGTTCGCGATCGCACGGAGTCGGCCGAGTCGCTCGGGTTGCTATTCGCCGCCGAGACGGCGGCGATCCTCATATTTGGGTTCATCGCAGGAGTTCTCCTCGATCGTGCCCACCTCAAGCGCGCCGTGGTTCTGGCCGATCTGGCCCGTGCCCTGGCGTTCGGCCTGCTCGCGCTCGCCGTTGTCTCGGACGTGGAGGCCACGTGGATGGCCTTTGCCGTCGCCTTCTTGGTGGGGTCGATGGGCACGGTGTTCGACGCCGGCCTGCAGAGCTACATGCCGGTGGTGCTTCGGGACGAGGCGCTGCCGACCGCCAACGCAGGCATCGAATTTGTGCGCAGCCTGGCGATGACGCTGGGGTTCATGGCCGGCGGCCTTGTGATTGCCTGGAGTGGAGGGATTGCCGGGGCGTTTGCGCTCGATTCGGCGACGTACCTGGTTTCGGTGCTGGCGTTGCTGGCGGTGCGGGAGATTCGCCCTCGGGCTCGGGCGCCGCACGAGCCGGCGATGAAAGCTCTGACCTCGGGAGTCGCCCACTTGTGGCACACCCGGCCGCTGCGCTGGGCGACGGCTGCCGCCGCCGTCACCAACTTCGCCTTCGCTCCACTGGTTGCAGTGATGACCCTGTACGCCAAGGTGGAGTTGGGCATCGTCGACGACCGGCTTCTGGGGGTCTTCTTCGCGATCTTCTCGGCCATCGGAGCGGTCGGCGGTGTGATGGCCGCCGTGATCATGCGACGTCTCGGGTTGGGTCGGTCGGTCATCCTGGGCGGCTTCCTGTTCGGCATGGGAGCGCTGGCGGCCGGTCTGGTCGATGGATGGTGGGCGGTCGCCCCGTTCGGGATCGCCACCGCGGGGGTGGCGGTGAATCAGGCCGCGTTCGTGACGCTGCGGCAGCGACTGACACCGCCGGATCGGCTGGGTCGGGTGGTCGCCGCATCCCGCACGATCGCCTTCACCGGCCTCCCGCTGGGTGCCTACTTCGGCGCCGTGCTGGGCGATGCGGTCGGCCTGCGCCCTCTCTTCATCGCCAGCGGCACCATCATCACCGTCGTCTCTCTCCTGCTGGTGACGGGGCCTTTGGGAAATCGCGGGGTTACCCTTTCACGTTTGTGAGCCGCCGCCGTCTGGTCACCACCGCTTCCGGCCTGAACGCCGGTGCCTTCGGGTGGCTGGATTGGCTGCTCATGGCGGGGACCGGCCTGATGTGGGGATCCTCGTTTCTCCTGATCGCCGAATCGCTCGAATCGCTCGCGCCTGCCGCAGTCACGCTGATAAGACTCGGCCTGGGCGCTCTGGCCCTCGGCGTGATCCGGGGAGCTCGGAACAAGGTGGACAGGGAGGACCTGCCGCGCATCGCCCTCCTCGGCGTGGTGTGGATGGCGGTGCCGCTGCTGCTGTTTCCGATCGCGCAGCAATGGGTCGACTCCTCGATCGCCGGCATGGTCAACGGAGGGGTGCCCCTCTTTGCCGCAGTGATCGCCGCGGTTCTCTTGCGCCGGCTGCCCGGAAGAGCCCAGACCGTGGGTCTTCTGGTCGGCTTCCTCGGGGTCTTGTTGATCACACTGCCTTCGGCGACGGACACCGACGGCAGCCCGCTCGGCGTCGGCCTGATAGTCGTCGCTACAGCCCTGTATGGATTGGCGGTGAACCTGTCGGTTCCGCTGACTCAGCGTTACGGCGCGCTGCCGGTGCTGTGGAGGGCGCAGCTGACGGCAATCATCGTCACTCTGCCATTCGGTGTCGCCGGTTTGACCGAGTCGAGGTGGGCCTGGTCGTCGGCGATCTCGATGCTCATCCTTGGGGTGGTCTCCACGGGCCTTGCATTCGTGGCGATGGCCGAACTCGGCAAGCGAGTCGGTCCGACCAGGGGCGCTGTGGGGATCTACTTCATCCCCGTGGTGGCCATGATCCTGGGGGTGGTGTTTCGCGACGAGAGCGTTGCTTCGGTGGCCGTCGTGGGAACCGGGCTGGTCCTCGTCGGCGCCTGGCTCAGCAGCCGTCGGGAGGCGTAGCCTCACCGGTGATGCTGCACACCGAGCCGTTCGCAATCACCGTGGTCTCGGAGAGCGGCCACAGGGTCGTCCTCGAAGGTCGGATCGGGCTTCGTCGAGGCTCGCTCAGAGATTGATGGTGAAGGTGTAGGCGATTCGGTCGTTGACGATGTGTTCGGTGGTCCAGGCAGTGGCCCAAGCCTGAGCGCCGTGCGTTCCCTCGACCGCAGTGGTAGCGATCCAGCAGTGGGTCACTTCTCCCGGCTTCAAGTTGCGGGCCTCACACAGGGCCGGCCCATGGAGCTCCAGGAAGACGTAGACGCCCCACAGCTCCTCGCCTCCGATGTTTTCGACATGGAAGCGCCATTCGATCTGGTCACCTTCGACGGCGATGACGGCACCCTCGGCCTGTCGCGGGCCGTTGGCCTGGACGCCCATTTCGATGAACCCGGCGCGCCCGGGGTCGATCGCAAGGGTGGTGATCGAGGTGGTTGGGGCCAGGCTCGGGCTCGCCGGTTCTGGATCGATGATCTGGACTTGAATGTCGAGGGGCTCCGCCGGGGCTGTGGCCACCGGGTCCGAGATGCTGGGAAGACCTGCGCCGATCACGGTGGGCGCAGCGTTCTCGGGTCCCGGGGCGGTGAGGCGCGGCGTGAGACCGAGAAAACCCGCGAAGACCAGAGCGGCGACGACGGCGATCAGCACGGTGCGCCCTACGGGGATGGACGGCATGAAACCTCACTACGAAACGTGGTTGCTCGCACACTCTACGGGGTGTCGTTGGGGAGGTCGACCCTGGCGGCGCGCCATTCGCCGCTCGTCAGGCGTGACTAGTCATCGGAGCGAGGACCAGACGGCCGACGGGTCAGATGGGCGAGCTCGTTGGGATGGAGTGTCCCCGAGGTGAGGAAGCGAGGCGCCGCGCCCGATACCACGATGCCTCTCTGAGATCTCCTGCCTAGGGTCGTGCGCTCATGAGCCTCTACTCCCGATTCCTTCGCACCGTCGGTCACCGACGCTGGTTTGCCGCGGTCGCCTCACGGCTGGCCCCCGTTCTCGACCGGTGGATGTACCGCCTTTCGGGCCGCCGCCGGGTGGCGTCGCCGAACTCGATTCCGACGCTGTTTCTGACCACCATCGGGCGGCACACCGGAACCTCGCTCACAGTCCCTATTTCGTTCGTCGTGAACGGGGACTCCCTCATCGTCGTCGGCAGCAACTGGGGCAAGAAATCCCATCCCCAGTGGGCGTCGAACCTGCTCGTCAACCCTCGAGCAGACGTCGAGCATGGCGGAAAAGCCTGGAGTGTCACTGCACTGTTGGTCGAGCAGCCCGTCAGAGCGAAGTACTGGGAGCGGTTGGATGCGATGTGGCCCGCGTATGCCGCCTACCGCAAGCGTGCGCAACGTCAGGTGCGGATGTTCCGCCTCACTCCCCTGGTCGGAGAGAGGACAGACTCAGGATCAAGCGTCGGGGCCTGAGGGCCCGAGGTGTACCTGGCCGGGCTTCAGGCCAACGCCTTGCTGGAGGGGCTGGCCGAGGTATTGATCGGTTGGCATCTCATTCAACACGCCGAGATCGCAGTGGAGGCGATCAGCGAGGCCGGAGACGCCGACGGGGCCTGCTACTTGGGAAAGGTGGCCTCAGCAAGATGGTTTGCCAAGACCGTCCTCCCCCGGGCGGCATCGCGCCAGAGCCTCGTTGCGACTGAGACTGGAGCGCTCATGGATCTCCCGGACACAGCGTTCTGGAGACCGGCCGGGGTGAGTGACCGGATCTGCGCCTCTCTCACGTTGGGGCGGCCGGTCTCCATAGAGCGATGACAACGGCGATCATCCAGATCGGGAATATGAGCAGCGGCAGGAACGTCACTGCGGCTATGGCGACCAGCCCGCCGACCGGATAGCTTGCGTATTCGAGCCATCGCGGGAGAAGGCTCGGGGGGCGCGCCGCGGTGATGATGAGTATTCCCGCCGGCAGCATGGCGCCCATTGCTAGAGCCACGTAGGCGAACTGGGGCAGGACTCCTTGACCCTGCTGGATGCCCGGATCGTCGAAAAGGGCTCCGAGCCACACACTCATCGGAGTGGTAGCGGCAGCCACCGCCGCAAGGAGCATGGCAGCGGCGGCAGCGTATCCGGTGAGTCTCAAGGTCGGTCCGCGGCTTGGGGATCCATCCGCTAACTCCCGGGAGAACCAGGCGAATGACAGACCAGCAAGAGCAAGTAGGTAGGACGCGCCCATATCTCGAATGCGGGTGGCCCCGTCTTCGAACCGCTCGATGAAGAAGCGGTCGGGATCAGCGAAGCCGCCCAACAGCTCTCCCAGCGAGAGAGCCCACGCGGCGATGTACAAGACGACAAATACACCACCGGCACGAGCAACCCTCGTCATTGCCAACTGCGCCGGATGACGATCAGTGGCCGAGCGCATAGCACCGAGAGGGCCAGCAAGGCTTGGCGAGCTCGAAGCATCCAGAGTTCCCCCTCCCCGGCCCGGATGGCCGGTCGTGCTGATGGTAGATGAGCAAGCTTCGCCGGGGCTGCCCGTAATCGCCACCGGCCACCAGGCACCGGGATGGGTTCGGTTAGGTTGCGAAGATGTCTGATCTCTGCGGTGTCGGCGATGCCAATGATCTCTGCCGCGTTCGCCGGCGCCAGTGGCGGCTTTGGCTCGGGTATTCGTCGATCGTCGCTCTCGGGATCGGAGTTGGTGCATGCGGGGGCGACGACATCGACCCACGCGCACTGGGTGCCGACCCGGGTCGGACGGTGGAGCCACAGTACGAGTGGTCCGCCTCCGATGGTGAGCTGCCACCGCTCACAGATGTGACCGTCGCCTGGGGCCTCGACGGGTTCGAGAACACGGCTGAATTCCAGGCTGCCGGGGGTGTGGCGCTCGGCGACCTCGACGGCGACGGCTGGATCGACATGGCCGTTGCCGGGGGCGATCTGACCCTCTTCTATGGGGGTGATGACGGCATGACTCCTGCGGCGACCACCATTGCTGCGGCGATCGGAGAGGTGGCAAGCGTCGGCCTGGCCGACGTGGACGGCGACGGCATGCTCGACGTCCTGATCGGCGTCATCGGCGGCGACGATCTGATCGTCTGGGGTGGCGGCTGGTCGGCCACTCGAGACCCGTCCAGCGCCCTGACAACGCCTCTCCCCGGCGGCACTCAGACGGTCGCGCTGATGGCGGCCGACCTCGGCGGCGACGAGAGAGCGGATGTATTGCGGTTGTCGCACGATCCCTCCGAACCCGACTTCGTCTGGGTTCAGGTCGGATCGCGTGTCTTTGCTCCCGAGCCTCTCCCGCTGAGTTATCGACAATCGTTTGCCGCCGAGATCGTCGACGTGGACGGGGACGGTCTGCTCGACATCTGGGTGACACGCGACATCGGATGGAGTGCAGGCGCCGATTCGATATACACCCGCCAAGGCGATCCAGAAGGTCCGTGGATCGATATCGCGCCAGAGGTCGGCACTGCTCTGGCAGTCGACGGGATGGGGATAGCCCTGGCCGACCTCGACGGAGACGGGACTCTCGACGCCTATGTCACCGACATCGGCGAAAACGACATCTTGCTCGGGGGCACCGATCGGTACCGCCCGGCCGTGGACACGGGCGCCGGACGAATCCGCCCGCCCGGCGCACCTCTCGCCACCGTGAGTTCGTCATGGGCGGTGGGGGCAGCGGACATCAACCTCGATGGGACCGTCGATCTGGTGGTGGCCAATGGTGGTTTCGGGGGCGCCGACATCGTGAACAAGGTCCCCGGCACCGAGATCGTCGACCTCGACACGCCATCGGTGTTCCTGGGGCTCGGAGATGGACGGTTCGCAGATGTTTGGCCTCGACTGAACCAGCCGTGGAGGGCTCGCATCCGCGGCATGGCACTCGGCGACCTCGATCGTGATGGCGACGCCGACCTGGTCTTCGTCAGCAACGCCGGGGGGATTCGGGTGTACCGCAACGACGTCCGGGGTCAGTCGGTGACTCTCGTTGTCCCGGAACCCGCATGTGCCGCCGGTTTCATCGCCACGGTGAAGGGTCCCTCGAGAAGCTACCGGGCGGTCCTCACGCAGCACTCCTTCCTCGGGGCCCACGGGTCCCAGCTGACGGTGGGGACGGGAGGCGCCGCAGTCGAGATCTCCGTGACGCGTCCGGGGCGCACCCCGTTTACTCGTGAGATCTCCGCCGGCAGTGGACGTATGACGATCGAGGTGCCGTGCCGGTAGGAGTCAATGATCTCTGCTGTGGTGGGTGAGTGCCGCGCGACGAGAAAATTGCCCCGCCTCATCGACTGCGCCTCCGGCGGAACGTGGTGCGTAGACTGATGCCCGTCAACAGACAGGGGTTATGACATGACCGACTCGCCAGAATTCGACCGTCCGTCCGAGCCGGAACGGAGCTCGGCCGCCTCGGCGGCCCTGGACAAAGTGCCCAAGGGCCTAGTACTGCTAGCCACGATACTGGGAGGGGTTTTCCTGCTCCTCGGGTTCGTCGTCTTCTTCGGCGGCTGGAGTTCGGTGGCCGACACCACCGACGACGTGTGGCTTCAGCTGCTCCTCGTGGGTCAGGGGGCGCTCCCCTACTTCATCGCCGGAGGCGTGTTCTGGCTGCTGGCGGAGTACAAGACCGTCCACAGCGACTGATCGTCCCAGCAAAAGACGGATTCATCCGGTACTCCTCGGGGGATGACGGGTAGCGAGCTACCGGTAGCGCCTGCCCAACCGGGAGCGGCTCACTTGGTGCACTACCTGGTGCGGCTGCACTTTCGCGGCTGGGAATAGCACGGTGTGACGGGGCGTCCTCGTCCCGCCGCTGCCGTGGGCCTGTTGTATCCTCGCCCCTCCCTGGGAGCGATCATGAGAATCCTCTTTGCCGACAAATTCCCCGAGCGGCAACTCGATGAGATCCGCGCCCGCGGTCACGACTGCGAGCTGCAGCCCGACTTGGCCGCAGCCGACCTGCCGGGCGTCATCGCCGGGTTCAACGTTCTGGTGGTGCGCAGCACGAAGGTCGAGGCGGACACATTCGCCGCGGCCGACTCACTCGAGCTGGTCGTCCGCGCCGGCTCCGGTTACAACACCATCGACGTCGTCGCCGCCGCGGAGCGCGGTGTCTGGGTGTGCAACGTGCCGGGCAAGAACGCGGTCGCCGTCGCCGAACTTGCATTCGGCCTGCTACTGGCGATCGACCGCAACATTCCCGACAACGTCGCCGACCTGCGCGCCGGCAAGTGGGACAAATCGCGCTACCAGAAGGCGCAAGGGTTGTTCGGCCGGGTCGCCGGTGTCGTT
Organism: Acidimicrobiia bacterium; assembly: GCA_036478235.1. Classification (GTDB taxonomy): domain Bacteria; phylum Actinomycetota; class Acidimicrobiia; order Spongiisociales; family UBA11373; genus JACZWZ01. The sequence goes on from JAZGDZ010000023.1 coordinate 15,070, forward strand.
GGGCTGGGCGCCATCGGGCTGGCCTTCGCCGACCGGGCACACGCGTTCGGGATGGAAGTACATGCCGTCGCCAAGGCTCGCGGCGAGGAGGCCACTCGCCGGCTCGCCGCAATCGGCGTCACCTACCACCCCGATCTCGGCGACCTTGCCGGCGCCGTCGACGTGCTGTCCTTCCACGTGCCGGCGCATCCCACCACCAGGGGGATGATCGGCGCCGACCTGCTGCGCCACCTGCGGCCGGGGGCGATCATCATCAACACGGCGCGGGGCGATCTCGTCGACGAGGAGGCGCTGCTGGCGGCCCTTGACCGCGGGGTGCGGGCCGGCCTCGACGTGTACCCCGACGAGCCGGCGGCCGGGACCGGCGAGTTCTCGTCGGCACTGGCGCAGCACCCCAACGTATACGGCACCCACCACATCGGCGCCTCCACCGAACAGGCGCAACACGCCATCGCCGACGAGGTGGTCGGGATCGTCGCCGCCTTCGAGTCGGGCGAGGTCCGCAACTCGGTCAACCTGGATTCGCCGCGGGGGACCTCCACGCTGCTGGTTCGGCACCGCAGCGAGGTCGGGGTGCCGGCCGGGGTCTTGAAGTCGCTGAGCGAGGCGGGTATCAACGTGGAGCAGATGGAGAACAGGGTGCTCTCCGGCGGCCGCGCCGCCGCGACCCTCCAGATCACCGGCGTGATCGACGACGGCGTGCGTGCCGGGCTGATGGCCGATCCGCAAGTGATTGCGGTCTCGGGCGAGCAGCGCGACGAGGAGCTGCAGTGACCCGCGCTATCAACTTCTCGGCCGGCCCATCGACCCTGCCGCTCCCGGTATTGGAGGAGGCCCGGGCCGAGTTCTTGGAGCACCAGGGCACGGGTATGTCGTTGATCGAGATGAGCCACCGCGGCCCCCACTACACCGCCGTACATGAGGAGGCGGCGGTGCTGGCTCGCGACGTCTTCGGCGCCCCGGACGAATTCGCGCTGCTGTTCGTCCAGGGCGGGGCCACGCTCCAGTTCTCGATGGTGCCGATGAACCTGCTCGGAGATGGCCGCTCCGGCGGCTACGTCGTCAGCGGCTCGTGGGCCAAGAAGGCGATCGCAGACGCCCGGCTCTACGGAGACGCCTACGCCGCCTGGGACGGCTCCGACGAGGACTTTCGCCGCATGCCGCAGCCGAACGAGATCGAGGTCCGCGCCGGGACCCGGTACCTGCACGTGACGTCGAACGAGACCATCGGCGGGATCCAGATGTTCTCTTGGCCGGACCCAGGGGTGCCCTTGATCGCCGACATGTCGTCGGACTACTTCTCCCGCCCGATTCCGTGGGAGCGATTCGACCTGGTGTACGGCGGCGCCCAGAAGAACCTGGGTCCGGCCGGGGTGTCGCTCGTGTTCGTGCGCCAGTCGGCCCTGGAGGCGGCCAATCGCGACCTGGGCACCTACCTGCGCTACGACGTCCATCGCGACGGAGACTCCCTCTACAACACGCCGCCGGTGTTCGCCATCTGGATGGTGGGCAAGGTGCTGCGCTGGGTAGCAGCACAGGGCGGCCTGAGCGCCATGGAGGCGGGGGCGCGTAACAAGTCGGCGATCCTCTACGACGCCATCGCGGCGAGCGGCGGGTACTACCGGAGCCCGGTCGAACCGGAGAGTCGCTCGATGATGAATGTGGTCTTCCGTTTGCCGACGGAGGACCTCGAGGCGGAGTTCGTCGCCGCGGCCGCGGCGGCACGAATGGTCGGGCTGAAGGGCCATCGCAGCGTTGGCGGGTGCCGGGCTTCGATCTACAACGCCATGCCGGTCGAGGGCGTCGAGGCGCTGGCTGCCTTCATGGCGCAGTTCCAGGCCGACCACGCATGGGGGCTTCGATGATCAGCAGTGCTGGGGCCATCATCTCTCGAGGATCTGCCGTAGTCTCTGGACGTTGCGCTCGACGATGCGCTTGAACAATGAGCGACCGAACAGTCGGTCGATTGCTTTCCCCGCGGGACCTCCCCGGAGGGTGTAATCCATTTCGACCATGTACTCCGTGCCACCATCTACCTCTTCGAAGGTCTCTGAGCCGGTGCACGCGGCGCAGCCGGGTGGCGTTCCCCGAAACCGCCGACTGCGCGGCGGGTCGACCTCGGTTACCTCCCAATCGCCCTTGAGCTCGATCCCGGCCACCCGCATCACTTGGGTGTAAGTCGTGCCCACCTGATCCAATGGCCCCGTCAGGTTCTCGACCCGATCGAACGCGCCGTTCCATTCCGGCAGGCGATCTGGGTCGCTCATGAGCTCCCAGAGCTGCTCGACGGGAGCCTCGAATCGAAACGTCTTGCGGTATGGACCCATGCTGCCTATCGACACCATAAACACTTGAGGTGGGACGGCCGGTCGTCGGTTGAGTCGCCCAACTACGATGGCGCCCCCGTCGATTCTTGATCGCCTCCTGGGAGGTCGGCCTCCCTGGCGGGGAAGTCCGATCGTGACAGCGGTACCCTCACCGGGACGCTCCGGGTGCAGGTAGCCCGGAGGAGTAAGCAATGAGAGGCATCCAATGAGCATCTTCGACAAGTTCAAGAAGAAGACGGGCGATCTCGCCGAGGAGCACGGCGACAAGGCGGAGGACGCCATCGACAAGGGCGCCGAGTTCGTCGACGACAAGACCGGCGGCAAGCACACCGACCAGATCGAGGCCGGCGCCGAGAAGGCGAAGGACTTCATCGAAGACCTCGACGACGAGTAGGACCCTTCAGAAGGACAGAACGGCCTCGCCCGGCCCTCTCGGAGGGCGACCACCACACCCGATCCGGATTATCGTGAGACGCCTCGCGTTTCCTGGAGGCCCATGGCACGACTCGAGTGGCGCAGCAGGCCGCTGACCGCTTGCCATGACCCGTTTGAGCCCGGTTTCCGGCCCGGTATGCTCGACACATGACGAACGGGTCGAGCCGGGTCACACCGCCCGCCGACGAAACCCCGGAGCAGCGACGGCTTCGTGAGCACGACGAGGCCGAGGAGCGACGCCTTCTCGCCCACGAGGCGGACGAGCAGCAGCGCCGTCTCGAAAGGGAGGAAGAGGAGCAGCGGCGACGTCAGGAACGGGACGCCGCCCAGCGGTCCGACTAGCCGGCACTCCCGGACAGCCGACAACGATTGGTTCCTGTGTTCCGTCACACTCAGGAAGCGTGTGTCACACTCGGCATATGGATGATGCTGAGGTCGAGCAGCTTCTTCTGGAGCAGATTTCCTATTACCGGACGCGGGCTCCCGAATATGATGCCACGTCTCTCGAAGGCCAAGCGCTCGATTCAGGCGAGGATCAGCAGTGGCTCGGCGAGCAGGATGAGGCGCTTCGGGCTCTGGCGGATTTCGCACCGACGGGCAGAGTGCTGGAGCTTGCCGCGGGAACCGGCCAGTGGACTCGCCATCTCGTACGCTGGGCAGACAGCGTCACCGCGGTGGATGCCTCACCGGAGGCTCTGGCGATCAATCGGAATCGGGTTACCGATCACAGCGTCTCTCATATCACTGCCGATATCTTCACCTGGGAGGCAGAAGAAGCCTACGACACGGTGTTCTTCGCCTTTTGGCTCTCCCACGTTCCCAAGGCTCTCTTCGATAGCTTCTGGGGTCGCGTCGCAAGCTCCTTGAACCCGCACGGACGAGTCTTCTTCATCGATGAACGGGCGCCGGGAGGCTGGACCCGTGCCCTGTATCGCAAGGAGGAACAGATGCCGGTTGCGTCATTCGTCGGGTCGGTGAGGGGCACAGCTTTCGTATCGTGAAGGTGTTCCACCAGCCGAAGGACCTGGCCAGGGCCCGAACCACCTCGGTTGGGATGTCGAAGTTCAATCAACAGGCAGATGGCTCTACCACGGCTGGGCTCGACCGCCCCACACCTGAACAGCCCGTCCTTTCTGCGCTTCGGTGCGGTCTATTCCCGGAACCGCTATTGCCGAGATCTCGTGACTTGAGCGGCGGTCGGCGCTTCACACGGTGATGACGGTCTTTCCCTTAGCGTGTCCTTCCCCCTGGTATCGGAGAGCTTCAGCGACCTCACTCAACTCGTAGCGTCTGTCGATGACCGGCGTGACATCTCCGGCTTCGAGCAGCTCCTGCAACACAACCAGGTCCTGCTTGGTCGTCTTGGCCAGCATCGGGACCATTTTCTGGCTCCCGACCAGTGAACCCAGCAGTACCTTGAACACATGTGTCAGAGGTCCGATCCAATCTCCCATCTTTGCTCCGACGGACACATAGACCCCCTTGGGGTTCAATACGCGCCTGCAATCCAACAGCGAACGGTTCCCGACTGCATCGAGCATCAGGTCGTAACGCTGCCCCTTCTGGGTGAAGTCCTCTTGGGTGTAATCAATGACCCGGTCTGCGCCGATCGATCGGACCATGTCGACGTTCCTCGTGCTGCACAGGCCGGTCACTTCCGCTCCGAACGATTTGGCGATCTGCACGGCGAACGTGCCCACACCTCCCGACGCACCGTTGATCAGAACCCTGTGCCCTGGCTGAATCTGTCCCTTGTCGCGGAGACCCTGCAGGGCGGTGATTGCCGCGATCGGCACGGCCGCCGCCTGTTCGAACGTCAGGTTGGCCGGTTTCAGCACGACCCGATCTTCGGAAGCGCAGACATACTCGGCGTAGGCCCCGCTGCACCCGCCAAACACCTCATCACCGGGCTGAAACTGCATCACGTTCCTGCCGACCGCCTCAACCAACCCGGCCACATCGGTTCCCGGTATGTTGCGCTTTGGCTTGAGCAGCCCGGCCTGGAGGCGTATGAGGTACGGCCTGCCCGTCATGAGGTGCCAGTCCGCTGGATTCACGGAGGCCGCGTGAACTCGTACCAGCACCTCATCATCCTTGACCGCCGGCTTGTCGACGTCTTGGAGCTCTAGGACATGATCAGGTGCCCCGTATCTGTATTGGACGATCGCCTTCATCGTATTCTCCTCATCCGTCGCACCGGCGGAGCAAAGACCGGGAGGAAGGCTAGGAGTTGGGTACCGGGGGCCGCTCCGGGTCGAATCGTCATCGCCCTGAGCTCTTGGCGCGACGAATAGGACGAGTAGGTTGCTGCCCAGGACGCGTTGGACAGGGGCGCCTATGAGACGAATCATCGGTCGACCGGCGTTGTTCGGTGCCGGGCTCGCAGTGGTCCTGGCCTCCTGCGGAGGCGACGCTGCCCCGACAACGACGACCCCAGTTCCAACCGAAACAGCCGTCACGACGTCTTCGACCGAGGCCGTCGTCGCCGAGACCACCACGTCGACCTCCACGGATACGACCCTCCCGCCGAGCGGTCCGCCGCTGGCGGTAGAAGGCGACAACAACGAGACCGTCGAGGCCTTTCAGTTCCTCCTCAACTGCAACGGCTTCGGAGATCTCACCCTGGACGGCGCCTTCGGCCCGGCAACGCTGGCGGCAGTCGAAGCCGCACAGACGAGCCTGGGCCGGGCGGTCGACGGGGCACCCGACGACGAGATGATGGCGGAGTTGTCACGTTCCTGCTCGGAGAGCCGCCGGCTCGAGGGCGACGGGGTGGTCACCGTCATCGGCAATGCCGCCCCCGACGACCCGGAGACGTTCTCGGTCGCCCTGCTGTCGGGCAGCACGATGGCGGTCGCAGTCACTCAGGGCACCGGGCTCACCGTGATCGTGCGCGGAGCGAATGGCTCGGAGATCACGTTGCAGGGTCAGTCCACGTGGGAGATCGACACGACCCAGGACTATCTCATCGAGGTCGGCTCGCCCTCAGGTCCCGTGACGTTCGCGCTTGCGGTCAACGTGACCACAGGCGTCCAGGAAACCGGCGACTGGATCCTGGCCACGGACGGCGTCACCTACCGGGGAACCAAGCTCGCGCTGGGGGACGACGCCCAGACCGTGATAGAGCAGATCATCGACTTCCTCGGCCACGGCGTCAGGGGCGCCTATGCGGAATTCGACACCGACTGGTACCCGATCACCGACCCGCAGGACCTCGGGCTGCGAGGGATCTTCATCGAGGGATTCGCCTTTCTCTTCTTCGGCCCCGACCCGGTCAACCCCGACCGCCCCGAGACGTTCGAACGGCACCGCTTCGTCGGTCCGAGCGACGATGCCGATGGGAATGCTCGACCGGACGACTACGCGACCACGGCCGAAGGCATCACCGTCGGTGACACCCTCGCCGACCTGAAGGCCGCCTATGGGGATCAGGTGACGGCGGGCAGCAACAGCGAAGAGCACTACTACCGCCTGACCGATGCCGGCGGCGAGTTGTGCTTCTACTTTGGCCCGGACGAGCCGACCGACTTCGACCAGATCAGCGAGATCGCCTCGGAGTGTCGGACCGGCTGAGACGGGCCGAATGAACCGGTCAGGGTGCAATCGTAAGACCTGACCCATGAGGCAGACCCGGGGGGTCGGGCAGCCTCGGACAACGTGAATCCGTGCCGTTCGACCCTGTAGGAGGCCCTCTCCTGGTGTTCTGCTTCGGGTGTCGCCTTTTGGGGGAGGTATTCGATGCGTCGCCTATTCGTTTCGGTTCTGGTATTGGCAATGACCATCGGACCGTTCACGGCTGCGCCGGCTCAAACCGATGCGGCGTCGGTCCTGCTGATCATGGACGCCTCGGGTTCGATGAACCGTGTCGATGACTCCGGAACCCGTCTCATCGACGGCGCCAAGGATGCGTTGCGCGAGATCGTGCAACGGTTGCCACCCGACGCCAACGTCGGTCTGCGGGTGTACGGGCATCGGACCTCCAATGACGATCCCGTTGCGGGGTGTGTGGACACCGAGCTGGTGGTCCCGGTAGGGCCGATCGACCGCGGGGCGCTGAACGCCGCCATCGATTCGTTCGATGCCAGCGGCTTCACCCCGATCGGGCTCTCGCTTCAGGAAGCGGCCAATGATCTTCCCGAGTCGGGGGCACGCACGATCATCCTGGTGTCGGACGGTGTGGATACCTGCGCGCCGCCCGATCCGTGTGAGGTGGCCCAGCAGCTGGCGACCGAAGGATTCGTCACCCAGATTCACACCGTGGGTTTCTTTCTCAGCGATCAGGCTGCGGCGAATCAGTTGCAGTGCATCGCCGACGCAGGCCACGGCACGTTCACCAGCGTCGATTCGATCGATCACTTCTTTGAACAGCTCTCCGGGCTGGTCACGGGAGCGCTGGAGGGTCCGGGGAGGATCCAGCTCAACGTGCAGGGTGCGCTCGTCAGAGACCTGGCTCCGGTGGTGCCTTGGGTTCGACACAACCCCGACTGGCCGGCACTCGAATCAGACGGGGTGGGGACGATCCAGGCTGGAGAGACCCGGTGGTTCGCCTTCGACGTGAGCCTCGACCTGGTCCCCTACGGACAGCTGTTCGTTGGTGCCAGCGTCGGTTGGCAGCCTGATGCGGGGCCGGACGAGTACCTCGAAGTCCAGATCTACAACGAGCAGGGCGAGCCGGTGGGACAGCCTCAGCAGGTGCTCGACATCATCGTCGAATTCCCGCAGCGGCTCTATCTCGTCCGAGCCGCCGAGTACACCGCCTCGGACTCGATGCCGCACGTGGGGGCAGCCACCGGGCCCAGGACGATGTTCCCAGCCTGGGAGGGTGACGAGGCCTGGTTCGCCCCGACCAAGGAGCGCTTCTACGACGCAGGCCTCAACGGCGGGATGTACCAGCTGTGGAAGCGGGTGGAGAAGGATCCTCCGCTCCCGGAGGGGCGCTACTACGTGGCGGTGACCTGGTCGTCGGACCGAGACGCCACCAGCAGCCTCAGCTTTAACGCGGTGGTGTATCCGGGCGAGGGCCAGGGTTGGAACGAGGATCGGCTCGTGCCCGATGCATGGATACTCGACCTCGCCGTCGCAACGGACTCCGATCCGCTTCTGCTCGATCCCACCGATTGGGACGGGTCGCAGGTGGCCTCAGCGCTCGGATTGCCGCTACGCAGCATCGAGGTGTGGGCGGTCCTAAAAGCCGGACGGCCTCGTGAATACCAACTCGACCTCGACCAGGGTGAACGCCTGTTCGTCGGCTCGCAGACGCAGTTTGCCGAGTGGCAGAGTGAGTGGTACCAGGGTCAAGTCAATCTCGATCTGGCCTATGAATGGGGCAGCGGTGTCAACGAGATGGACATCGAAGTCGACCACATGGGTTACGCCGAACGGAACGTATGGGAGGTGCCGTTGCGCGGCAAATACACCCTCACCGCCACGCTGCTGCCACACGATCCCTGGACCGATCCGGCGGTTGTCCTTGCTTTCTTCGTGTTCCCACCCGATGACACTCCCCCGGGTGGCCTCCCCGATTCGGTGATCGATGACACTCCCTGGGGCGGCCTTCCTCAGTCGGTTGTCGATGCCCTCATGGCCGGCCTCGAGTCCGTTCGTCAAACGGCTGGATGAGTCCCAGGGCGGAAGCCAGACCAAAGGTACGGCATTCACGACCGTCGGCCAGTAATGAACTCTGGATTCTGGAGGATCTGAGTGATCGGAGGTCGGCTCATCCCGACGGCCCTCGCATGCGCGGTTAGACCAATACCGGGGGACGACACCAGCGAAAGCGTTCAAGACTGGGAGTGACCCTGACGATCAACGGGCATGGCTTGGCTCGTTGTGTCGATCACAATCGCAGTTGTCATTGGCGTGGCGATTTGGTGTGGCCTGGCCGCGGCCGAGATGGTGTATGGATATCCGATCGGCCGTCACCTGATCCGAAGGACTATCGGTCGGCTGGACGAGCATGAGTTCCTTCCCAGCGATATCGAAGAGCTGAACGAGGCCTTCAGCCGAGTGGCGCGCTCGCTACCGACTGACTAACTGACGCGCGTTTCGCGCTCGACCTAAGAGGGTTACGCGGCTAGAGGCCGAGCAATCGGAAACCCCTGGACTAGAGCCAGAGGTCAGTGGTCTGTCGCACTAGGAGTCTGCTGAGTAATGCCGTTGCTCAGATCGGCGGTCAGGCGCACCACTCGCCAGGACCTCGGTTTCGCCACTCCTCGCGCAGGAATGGCGGGACCGAGGACACCGCGAGTGGTGATGGATGGTCGTCGAGATGAGTGACATGTATTGCTCAGCGGGCTCCTA
>JAZGDZ010000024.1:0-3696 GCA_036478235.1 Acidimicrobiia bacterium
CGCGTCGAACACCTCCGCCACGACGCCCGCCTGGTACTGAAAACTCGACCGCCGTTCGCGCAGACTGCGGACAGGCGCGTCACTTCGGCCCAACGAACCGCCGTCTGGAACTGGTGACTCCGCGAAACGCGTGAAGGGCGGGCGCTCGGCCCGCCCCACACACATCTGGCGCAACAAGGTTGCGCTTACTTGATCTCGATCGTGGCACCGGCGGCCTCGAGGGACTCCTTCGCCTTGTCGGCCGTGTCCTTGTCGACCGCTTCGAGGACCGGCCCGGGAGCATCGTCGACGAGCGCCTTCGCCTCCTTGAGACCGAGGCTGGTGAGTCCGCGGACCTCCTTGATCACCTGAATCTTCTTGTCGCCGACCGCGGCGAGAACCACGTCGAACTCGCTCTTCTCCTCGGCACCGGCGCCGTCACCGCCGCCGGGCGCCGCCGCCACTGCGGCAACCGGGGCGGCTGCAGTCACGTCGAACTTCTCCTCGAAAGCCTTGAGGAACTCGGACAGTTCGAGGACGGTCATCGTCTCGAACGCTCCGAGCAGCTTCTCACTGCTGATCTTGGTCGTGGCCATTGACTATTCCTCCTCGGCCTCTTCGGCCGCGTCTTCATCGGTGGTCGACTCTGGTGCCTCGTCATCGGTGGCTTCGGCGGCGTCGTCCTCTATGGGCTCGTCGACGGCTTCCTCCGCCGGTTCCGGCGCCTCGACCGCTTCCGCCCCTTCTGTCGCGGCGCCATCGGCTTCGGGCGCTGTGTCCGCTGCGGGTTCTCCCTCATCGGCAGGCAGCTTCTCGATCAGCTGCAACAGCATCGACGCCAGGTTGCGTGGCATGGCGGCCAGCAGGCCGGCCATCCCGGACATCGGTGCCTGGAACGCTCCGGCGATCTTGGCGAGCAAGACCTCCCTGGAGTCCAGGTCGGCGAGCTGCGCGACCCGCTCCGGCGTCAGCGGCTCGCCCGCCAGCAGGCCTCCCTTGAGGATGAGCTGGGTGTGGTCCTTGGCAAAATCCCGCAGCACCTTGGCCGCGGCTGCGGTGTCGCCGCTGGCGAACGCGAACCCAGTGGGACCGCTCAGGGATTCGAGCAACTCATCGTGCCCGAGCTCGGTGACTGCGATACGGGCCAAGGTCATCTTCACGATCTTGAACTCGCTCTCGGCAGCGCGCAGCGCGCGGCGGAGTTCCTGTTGCTCCCCCACGGAGAGCCCGGCGTACTCCGCCAGGAAGACTGCCGTCGAATCCTCGAGGCGATCCTTGATGTCGGCGACCGCCTGGACCTTCTCAGGTCGTGGCATGCCTTCTCCTTACTTCGTCACGGGGCACTTTCATTCCCCAACAGAAGAACCCCCGACACGTGGCGGCGGGGGCTTGGAGAGCCGGGTCGCAACCTGCGCCGGCAGCCTTGCGGCCTTTATCCCGTTCGGGACCTGCGGTCTCGGGTCAGTGAAACTCTGTTGTAGCCGGGAGAGTAAGGCGAGTGTGTCCCGAGAGCAAGACGAGCTGCTTCTAGTCAGGTGTTAGGTGTTAGGAGTTGAGGCCTAATGCCTAATGGGGAGGGCTCAGGACATCGTTGGCGCAATAGCTCAGGACATCGTTGGCTCTTGAGCAGTCTTCTGGTGTTTTCGAGACCAGGAGATTCGGGTGGACGACAACATGCGGTTGCGGCGTCGGGCGGTGGAACTTGCCGGTCAGGGGTGGAGACCGGCTGCGATCGGTCGGGAGCTGGGTCGGTCCCGCGAGTGGGTTCGGGTGTGGCTGGGTCGTTATGAGGCTGAGGGGGAGGCGGCGCTGGTTGATCGTTCTCGGCGGCCTCACTCGAGTCCGACCCGGCTCCCCGAGTCGGTCATCAACGAGATCGTTACGGTGCGTGGCCTTCTTGAGGGGGACCGGTTCGCTAACTCGGGTCCCGCAGCGATCGCCGCTGAGATCGAACGCAGGGGTCTGTTGGGGACGGTTCCGTCGCTGTCGTCGATCAAACGGGTAGTGGCCCAAGCCGGTCTGAGTCGACCGTATCGCAAGCGTCGCCGATCGAACACATCGTTTCTTGGTTTGCCCAATGTGACCGAACCAGGGGTGTGGCAGCAGTCTGACTGGGTCCAAGACCGCCATTTGGCAGGCGGGATCCGGTTCCAGTCGCTGCAGATCACCGATGTCGGATCCCACATGATGTCAGCGGCGCAGCATCCGAGACGGACCTTGAACGCCGCGGTGCGCCAACTCACCGAACGAGCCTGGCCACACATGTCGATCCCTTTGGCGATGGGCACCGACAACGCCTTTGTTGGCACCAGTCACCGCAACAACCCGTGGACCATATGGATCAGAGTGCTGCTGATGTTCGGTGTCGAAGCGATCATCGCACCGCCTAATAGTCTCGGGTTCACCAACCACGTCGAGGCCGTCAACTGGCTCTGGCAAGACCGCACCATCAACCGCTACCACTACGACTCGCTCGAAGCACTCCGCGTCGACACTGTCGGGTTTTTGGACTGGGCCAACACCCGCAGAGCCATCTTGAACCCCGAGGAATACGGCACCCGGTATCCCGTCGAATACGTTGCTGCCCACACCGACCAGCTGCGGTGGCCGCCCCCAGGGTTCCGCATCGACGACTACCTCCAACCCGGAAACACCAACCGAATCCCGCTCACCCGAGGACGAGTGACCTTCCTACGTCACATCGACACCGGTCACACCATCACCATCGCCAACACCACGTGGCCGGTCCCTAAATCGCTGCCCCTCGGCGTGCTCGTCGTCGCTGCCATCAACACCGCCACCGGCCGCCTCAAGATTCGACACCGCGGCGACCTCGTCGCCACCCACAACTACCCGATGGAACCCGCCGGCATCGACCCCTACCACCCCATCGCAGACCAAGGGCTCCTCGACCACCTGCCAACGATGTCCTGAACCTCATAGACGCTCTATCAACCGCCAACGATGTCCTGAACCTTCACCCCTAATGCCTATGCCTACTCCTCAACGAGGGCGTCGAGAGCCGACACGTCCACCGGAACACCCACCCCCATGGTGGATGACAGCGTCAGGCTTCGGATGTAGCGGCCCTTCGCCGCCGACGGCCGGGCTCGATTCAACTCGGCGACCAGTTCGGCCAGGTTCTGCTTGAGCTGATCGGCAGAGAACGAGACCTTGCCGATGGCCACGTGAATGTTGCCGTAGCGGTCGTTGCGGTACTCGACCCGGCCCGCTTTGAACTCGGTGACCGTCTTGCCCACGTCCTGGGTGACGGTTCCCGCCTTGGGATTCGGCATGAGTCCGCGCGGCCCGAGCGACCGGCCGAGCTTGCCGACCTCGGCCATCAGCGACGGGTGAGCGATGGTGATGTCCCAGTCGAGCGCCTGACTGCCGGACTCGATCGCGGCAACCAGCTCCGCTCCTCCGACGAGGTCGGCCCCCGCCTCCTCCGCCGCCCTGGCGTCGTCGCCCTCGGCGAAAGCGACGACCCGAACCGACTTGCCGGTGCCGTTGGGAAGGGAAACGGTTCCCCGAACCCCCTGGTCGGCCTGCTTGGCATCTATCCCGAGCATGAAGGCGGCCTCGACAGTCTCGTCGAATGATGCGCTCGCCGTCTCCTTGACCAGACTCAGCGCCTCCACCGGCTCATGGGCGGTGTCGCGGTCGATCTTGGCGGCCGCCGCTGCTCGTTTCTTGCCCATTCGTTACCTCCGTGGT
>JAZGDZ010000025.1:0-38476 GCA_036478235.1 Acidimicrobiia bacterium
GGCGGCCTGGGGTGAGAGCCCGCTGAGCGATGCATGTCACTCATCTCGACGGCCATGCATCGCCACTCGCGGTGTCCTCGGCTTCGCCATTCCTCCACGAGGAGTGACGAACCCGAGATCCTGGTGACTGACGCGCCTGGCCGCCGATGTGAGCAACGGCATCACCCAGCAGACTCCTGGGCCCCCGGTTGCACTGCGATGAGCCGTAGAACACTGCGCCGCCCGTTAAGGCGGCTCGTCCATGCGGAGGCGCTTCGGGGCCGAGTGGGTAGTACACAGCGCCGCCCGAAGGGCGGCACGTCCATGCGGAGCTGTTCGAGTACGAGTAGGACTCGAACACCGCAGCCGAATACGCGGCCAAGACCGGAGCCAACTCCCGAAGGCCGCAGCCAACCAGCGAAGAGCCTTCTACATCGCGAAAAGATCGTCCGCCAATAGGCGGACGATCTGAGAGTTCGGTTACGCCTCTGGCGAACCATAAGATGGCGGCTCACGAGTTCCCCGTGCGAGGCGCGATGACGGACGACACGATGACCACGGAGCAGGCGAGCGACATCGACCTCGAGTCGCTCAACGAGACGCTCGATTACATCCGTCCGGCGCTCCAGGCCGACGGCGGCGACCTCGTGTTGCTCGGCGTGGATGAAGGGACCGTCAACCTCCAGCTCGTTGGCGCCTGTGGCGGATGTCCCATGTCGACGATGACGCTGACCGCCGGGATAGAGCGCATTCTCAAGGACCGGGTTCCCGGCGTGGAGATCGTGAACGCCGTTTAGGCACGTAGCGCGACGATCACGTCGCCGACGTTGGTGCCGGTCCGCCCGGTGACGACCACATCTTCCACCGCCTCGAGGTAGGTCGCACTGTCGTGCCGGGTCAGGTGATCCTCGGCATCCAGCCCGAGCACTCCGCCCCGGTGGACCGTCGATCCGTCGACGATGGCGCCGGCGTTCTTCGTGGGACCGTCGATGCCGTCGGTGCCGAGGCTGCCGACGACGGCATCCGATCCATCTAGCTCGAGCGCGGCGGCCAGCGCCGTCTCCTGGTTGCGGCCGCCGCGGCGGCCGCCGACGATCCGAACCGTGGTCTCTCCGAATCCGACGATCGCAGACCCGGCAGGCAGTGCGGAGGCGAGGCGGCCGATCCTCCTGCCGAACTGGCGGGCCGGGCCGGTGATCGGCTCGCCGCGCAGTTGCGCCGTCAGACCTTCTTCTGCTGCCACCTCGGCGGCAGCAGCAGCCGCAGCTGCTCCGTCGACGATCACCTCGAAAACGTCACTTCCGACGCTCGGTCCGCTACCAATGGTGGCCGGGTCGCTGTCGATCACGTCCGAGATCGCCAGGGTTACGACTCGGGCAGGCCGGGCGGCCGCGGCCAGCCCCCCGCCCTTGAGGAGGGACATGGCGGTCCGCTCAGCGTTGACTTCGTGGATGGGTCGGCCCGAAGCGAGAAGGTCGGTTGTGTGTTGGGCGATGTCCCGCTCCGGAATCCCAGGGGCGGCGACCTCGGCCATCGCCGAGGCACCGCCGGACACGAGTACCAGTACGACGTCGTCCGGCCCTGCGGTTCGGGCCATTCCCAGGAGCCGTTCACCGGCCGCAAAGGAGTTCGGCCCGGGAATCGGGTGGTCGCCGGTGACGACTTCGATCCCGGATACGGCGCTCCGCTCCGGCGCCACCGCGATCCCGCGGGTCCGGCCCTGGAGAACTCGAACGGCTCCCCGAGCCATGCCCGCCGCCGCCTTGCCGAGCGCCAGCACCACGACCGACCCCGAGTCGACGAGGGCCGGAGAGCGGCTGAGCCGATCGGCGACGAGCCGCTCGGGTTCGACGGCGGTGATCGCCGCCATGAGCATTCGTCGGGCCACCGATCTGGGGTCGGACATCACTGCACGGTACCGGCGGGCCCCGTCGGTATCCTCGCCGGGTGACCGCCGCCCCGGAACCAGGCTCGCTCGTCGCCGCAGCGGCTGCGGGTGATCGCCGCGCCCTCGCCCGGCTGATCACGCTCGTCGAGGAAGGCGGTGCCGGATTCGGCGAGGCCCTGCGGCTGGCGTTCGGTTCGGCACGGCCCGCCCACCGCATAGGCATCACCGGAGCACCCGGCGCCGGCAAGAGCACCCTCGCAGATCGACTCATCCCCCTTGCCCGGGTTGGCGGCGAGCAGATCGGTGTTCTGGCCGTCGATCCGACATCGCCTTTCAGCGGGGGCGCGGTCCTCGGTGATCGGGTGCGCATGCAGGACCACGTGCTCGACGAAGGCGTTTTCATTCGCTCGATGGCGAGTCGGGGCCACCTCGGGGGGCTCTCGGAGGCGGCGCCCAAGGCGCTGGTCGTGATGGAGGTGGCCGGGTTCGAGCGCCTCCTGGTCGAGACGGTCGGGGTCGGGCAGGACGAAGTCGAAGTGACCAGCGCGGCCGACACTGTCGTCGTCGTGCTCACCCCTGGATGGGGTGATGGGATCCAGGCGGCCAAGGCGGGCATCCTCGAGATCGGCGACGTCTTCGTGGTCAACAAGGCCGATCGTCCCGGAGTCGGTGACACCATGGCCGACATCCGCACCATGCTCGAGTTGGGCGGTGAACTCGACTGGGAGCCGCCGATTCTCGAGACGGTTGCTACTACCGGCAAGGGTGTCGAGGCGGTGTGGGAGGCCGTGGTTGCGCACGCGGCCCATCTCGGCTCCACGGGCTTGGAGGCTGGGCGGCGCGTCCGTCGCCTTGCCGAGCTGGAGACCGCCCTGGCGGCGCGATTCCGCGACCGGGCTCAGGCTGCACTCGAGGCGGCGGGCGGCAGCCCGATCGTCGTTGCGGTCGAGGACGGAACAAGCGACCCGTGGTCGGCTGCGAGTGAGCTGGCCGGCACTTGACCCTCGCCGGGCGGCGAGAATGTAACTCCCCGATCCCAGGAGGATTCGTGACCACCGTTCGTTTCTCGGCCGAGGGTGCCGTGGGCGTCATCACCCTCGACCGCCCTCCCGTCAACGCCATCTCCACCGACCTCGTGGCGGACCTGTCCGCGGCGATCGGCGAGGCTGAGGCCGACTCGATCCGCGCTGTCGTGGTCACGGGCGATCCCCACTTCGCCGCCGGAGCCGACATCAAGGCATTCAAGGCGGTCCTCGACGGCGGAGGCGATGCTTCGGCGATAGCCGAGCAACTGTCCGCCGTCCTGCTTCGATTGGAGAGGCTTTCCAAGCCGGTCATCGCCGCGGTGCGCGGCTTTGCCATGGGAGGGGGCATGGAGCTGGCTCTGGCCTGCGACTTCAGGTTCCTCGCCGACGATGCCCGCTGCGGACAGCCGGAGATCACGCTGGGGATCTTCCCGGGAGCGGGCGGCACCCAGCGCCTGCCGAGGCTCATCGGCCTGGGCCCGGCCCGCGACCTGATCTACAGCGGGCGCCACGTGACCGCCGGCGAGGCGTTGACACTCGGGATCGCAGACGAGGTGCATCCTGCCGACCGTGTGCTCGAGTCGGCGATGGTGGCCGCCGCCGATTACGGCGCCGGACCGACGACGGCGCTCGGCCTGGCGAAGCGGGCGATCAACGAAGGCATGGGGCTGGCATTGGAGACAGGGTTGCAGCTGGAGTCGGCCGCATTCGCCGAGGTGTTCGCGACCGCCGATGCCGCCGAAGGGATCAGCGCCTTCTTGGAGAAGCGTTCCCCCGAGTTCAGCGGGAGCTGAATCGGCCGCACAGCGATGAGCCTTAGAGCGTCCGCCAATAGGCGGACGCTCTAAGCCATGTTGATGGCTCTTCGCTGATTGGCTGCGGCGTTCGGGATTTGGCTGCGGTGTTCGAGTCCTATTCGGACTCGAACACCTCCGCACGGTCGTGCCGCCCTGCGGGCGGCGCTATGTGCTACCTACTCGGCCCCGAAGCGCCTCCGCATGGACGAGCCGCCCGCAGGCGGCACCTATCGTCACTGCAATGGTGACCAAGCGCGCCAAGCTCTGGCTGACTCGGGGGACGACGATCGGCCTCTTGGTGGCGGTGGTCGTCGTCTCGGTTGCCACCTGGCTGCAAAGCGCCACGATCGCGTCCGACTGGTTGGACGGGAGCCGAGGTGCCGATCAAGGCTCGGTGTTCGTGCTGGCGGTGGGCGAGGCCGAGATCACTCTCGGGGACGGCGACGATCCGGAGCGCCCCGGGGTGTGGGGCCTCGTGCTCGATGGGGGTCGGGCCCGCATCGGACCGGTGATCTCCAGCTCCGACGGCGCGGTGCGCCGCTCGCTGATCGGAGTGTCCGGCACCGTCACCTCCGGGGCCGAGGGCCGTTTTGATGCCGCCGTCTGGGGCGTGGATACGGACTTCGAGGCCTTCGGCCTGACCGAAACCGCGATCGAAGGGCCCGAAGGAGATCTGCCGTCCTGGCTCGGCGAGGGCGACGACGACACCTGGGTCATCATGGTCCACGGCACAGGGTTCAACCGGGCGCAGGCGCTCCGCCTGCTTCCGGCGGTGCAGGCTGCCGGGTTTCCGGTTCTCGTGCCTGCCTACCGCAACGACGTCGGCGCACCCGATGCCGGCGGCCGTCACGGATATGGGCGGGACGAGTGGCGCGACCTCCAGGCCGCGGTCAACTTCGCCCTCGCATTGGGGGCACGCGATGTCGTGCTGACCGGCTTCGGGTCCGGTGGGTCGATCGTCGGCACCTTCCTGTACGAGTCGCGTCTCGCCGAGAGGGTCGTCGGGGTGATATTGGATGCGCCGATTCTGAGCCTCGGCGCCGCCGTGGATGTGGCGTGGGAACCGAGCGGCATCCCAGGTTTCATCGCCGAGTGGGCCAAGGCGGTCGCGGCCCTCAGATACAGCATCGACTGGGCGGCGCTCGACCACGTGGCGCGAGCCAGCGAATGGGTGCCGCCGGTTCTCATCCTCCACGGACGGGAGGACGCGGTGAGCCCGCTGGCGGTCAGCGAGGCCTTTGCCCTCGCCCGCCCGGATTCGACCCGACTGCTGACCTTTCCCGACGCCGGGGCGAATGCGTCCTGGAACACCGATCCGGAGCGCTATGAAGAGATCGTGATCGGCTTTCTCGCCGAGGTAGCTGCCGGACCGAGTGACTTCGATCCGGTCGACGATTGATGGTTCAGGCGCACCGTTCTGGCATCCTGGGTCCCCCGATGAGCGACATCCTCTACCTCGATCACGCCGCAACGACGCCCATGCGTCCCGAGGCGCGCGAGGCGATGAGTCCGTTCCTCGACGGTGCATTCGGTAATCCCTCAGGGATCCATTCGGTGAGCCGGTTCGCCAAGGCTGCGCTTGAGGAGTCGCGGGAACGGGCCGCCGAGTTGCTCGGGTCTGCCCACCCGCTGGACGTCGTGTTCACCGGCGGGGGCACCGAGTCGGACAACCTGGGAGTTGCCGGACCGGCGCTGGCATCGGGGGGAGGTGTTGTGACGACTGCCGTCGAGCACGAGGCCGTCCTCGAAACGGCTCGGTTTTTGGCACGCCTCGGCCGGACGGTTGGCGTGGTCGGCGTTGACCCAACAGGGCGGGTCGATCCCGAGGCGGTCGTCGCCGAAATAGGCGCCGAGACGGCGGTCGTCTCCGTGATGGCCGCCAACAACGAGACGGGAGTTCGCCAGCCGGTGGCCGAGGTCGTCGCGGCGGTGCGCCGCCTGCCGCGGGCGCCACTGGTGCACTCGGATGCCGTCCAGGCATTCGTTTCCGAGGCGGTCACGCTGGACCGGCTGGGTGCCGACATGATCACGCTCGCCTCGCACAAGTTCGGAGGTCCCAAGGGCGTCGGGCTGCTGCACGTGTCACGCGATGTTCCCCTGGAGCCGGTGCTTCACGGCGGGGGCCAGGAGGTCGGCCGGCGCTCGGGCACCCACAACGTCGCCGGGATCGTCGGCATGGTCGCCGCAATGGAGGCGTCGGTCCGGGATCGCGATCGTTTTCGAACAGACGTGGCGGCCGTGCGCGAGGAGTTCGAGACGGCTTTGGAGGCGGCGGTGCCGGACGTGGAGTCCACCGTGCCGGCAGAGGCGCGTCTGGTCCAGCACTCCCATTTCCGCGTCCCGGGGGTGGACGCCGAGACCTTGCTGATCCGACTCGACGGCCTGGGTGTGGCTGCCTCGGCTGGGTCTGCCTGCCAAAGCGGTGCGCTCGGACTCTCCCACGTGCTGACGGCGATGGGTTTGGACGAGCGAGCCGCCAGATCGAGTGTCCGGGTCAGCTTCGGGTGGACCTCGCGTCCGGGCGACGGGCGTGACGCCGCCCGAGCCGTTGCCGAATGCGTCGAGGCGCTGCGATGAGGGCGCTGGTCGCGATGTCGGGTGGAGTGGACAGCAGCGTCGCCGCTGCCCTGATGCTCGAGGCCGGGCACGACGTCGTCGGCGTGACGCTCAAGCAGTGGGTGGGTGATGACGGCAGCCTTCCGGTGACCGGTTGCTGCACGGTTTCCGACGCCGAGGACGCCCGCAGCGCGGCGAACCGGCTCGGGGTTCCCTACTACGTGCTCGATCACGTGGCCGACTTCACCCGCGAGGTGGTCGATCGCTTCGGCAGGGAATACTTGGCGGGACGGACGCCGAATCCATGCATCGAATGCAATCGCCGTGTTCGCTTCGGAGCCTTGTTCGAGCGGATGGAGCCGCTGGGGTGCGACGTCCTGGTCACCGGCCATCACGCCAGGGTGGATGGGGAGCCGGGGAACCGGCGTCTGCTCCGGGCGGTCGATCGAGCCAAGGACCAATCTTATGTCCTGCACATGTTGCGCCGAGATCAGCTGGACAGGATCCACCTGCCGGTGGGGGAGATGACCAAGCAGCAGGTGCGGGCTCACGCCGGCCGCCTCGGATTGAGGACCGCGGCCAAGCCGGACAGCCAGGATCTGTGCTTTGTCGCCGGCGACTACCGCGACCTGATTCGACGCCGATTTCCCGAGGCCGATCGGCCGGGGAAGATCATCGACCTCGACGGGACGATCCTGGGCGAGCACGATGGCACGACCGGCTTCACCATCGGCCAGCGGCGCGGGTTGGGGGTGGCGGTGGGTGAGCCGAGGTTCGTCGTGTCCGTGGATGCGGAGGCGGGGACGGTGGTGGTGGGTCCTCGCCGGGCCCTCGCTTCCGACGGGTGCTCGCTCGGCGGTGTCTCCTGGGTTGCCGGGTGGCCTCCCCGGGATTCCGCCGTGCTCGTCCAGGTCCGCTATCGCTCCGATGCCGTCCCCGCCCGGCTGGTGCGTGCCGGCGACGACTGGGAGGTGTGGTTCGACGAGCCGCAGGAGGCGATTGCACCCGGGCAGGCGGGGGTGCTGTACCGGGGTGACGAGGTACTGGGCGGGGGTACCATCGCGCGGGCGTTGCAAGGGGCCGCAGCGTGAGCGAGGCACGGGCCGGAGAACTGCGCGAGCTTCTGCGATACCACTCCCATCGCTACTACGTGCTCGACGAGCCGGAGATCTCTGATGCCGGGTACGACGAACTGCTGCGGGAGCTGATCGCCCTGGAGGAGGCAGATCCATCGCTGGTGACGCCCGACTCCCCGACCCAGCGGGTCGGCGCTTCGACGGGGATCCTCTTCGCCGAGGCCACACACCGGGCGCCGATGTTCTCGCTCGACAACGCCGAGTCGGTGGACGACCTCGCGGCCTGGGAAGCACGGATCGAACGGCAATTGGGTCGTAAGCCCAGCGGCTATGCCTGCGAGCCCAAGATCGACGGCCTGGCGGTCTCGCTGACGTATGAGGCGGGTTCGCTCAGCCGGGGGGCAACCCGGGGCGATGGTGTCACCGGCGAGGACGTGACCGTCAACATCCGCACCTTGTCCTCGGTACCGCTGGTTCTCATGGGCACCGATCATCCGGCGATGATGGAGGTGCGCGGCGAGGTCTACATGTCTGAGGAGGCCTTTGCGGACCTGAACGCGGCCCAGGCCGAGGCGGGGGAGCGGCTGTTCGTCAATCCCCGTAATGCCGCGGCCGGTTCGTTGCGCCAGAAGGATTCGAGCGTGACCGCATCGCGCCGGCTGGGCATCTGGATTTATCAGCTCGGCATGGTGGAGGGCGGCCCGGCCCCGGGCTCCCACACCGAGACGCTCGCCTGGTTGGCAGGCACCGGGCTGCCGGTGAACCCGGAGTCGCGCCACGTGGACGATCTCGCCGGAGTGGTGTCATACGTGGAGTCGATGGAGCAGCGTCGGCACGACCTCGGGTACCAGACCGACGGTGTCGTGATCAAGGTGGACGCACTCGCCGAGCAGGCGGAGCTGGGATACACGGCCAAGAGCCCGCGCTGGGCGATCGCCTACAAGTTTCCTCCCGAGGAACAGACGACGGTCTTGCGCGCCATTGAGATCAACGTCGGACGAACCGGCGCGGTGACGCCCTATGCCGTACTGGAAGCGGTGTTCGTCGGCGGAGCCACGATCACCAACGCCACCCTCCACAACGCCGACGAGGTTGCTCGCAAAGACGTCCGGGTCGGGGACACGGTCGTAGTGCGCCGCGCCGGCGACGTGATCCCGGAGGTGGTCGGTCCGATTCCCTCCCTTCGCACCGGCAGAGAGAAGAAGTGGCGGATGCCTGCGAAGTGCCCGTTCTGTGGCAACCGGATCGTGCGCAACGAGGGCGAGGCTGTGTCGAGGTGCAGCGGAGGCTTCGACTGCCCGGCCCGCCTTCGAGAGCACCTGTTCCACTTCGCCGGGAGGGGCGGGATGGACATCGAGCATCTCGGCTTCAAGACGGTGGACCTGCTCCTGACCGAGGGCCTCATTCACGACGCAGCCGATCTGTTCGATCTCGATCCGGACGACCTGCTGGGACGCGAAGGATGGGGCGAGGTGTCGGTCGAAAACCTGATGAGCGCCATCGCCGCCGCCCGGGACCGTCCTCTGGCCAGAGTGATCACCGCCCTGGGGATCCCTCTGGTCGGAGGGACGATGGCCCGCCTGCTGGCTCGGCGCTTCCGATCGCTCGAGGCTCTCATGGCGGCGTCCGAGGAGGATCTCGCCGACGTCGGAGGGGTCGGATCGGAGATCGCCCGGTCCGTCGTGGCATGGGGCAAGGACCGGGCCAACCGGAAGCTCGTCGAGAAGCTCGCCAAGGCGGGAGTGCGCCTCTCCGATCCCGAGCTCGAGGGTGTCGACGCGGGGCTGCTCGCCGGCGTCACGATCGTCCTCACCGGCACTCTCGGAGGCATCTCGCGGGACGAGGCCAAATCGGCGATTGAGGATCGGGGCGGGAAGGTGACCGGAGCGGTCTCCGGTCGTACGTCGGCGGTGGTTGCCGGATCGAACCCCGGCTCGAAAGTGGTCAAGGCGGAGGACCTGGGTATCCCGGTGCTCGACGAGGCCGGGCTCCGCCGGCTGCTCGAGGAAGGGCTTTCGATCCTGGACGAGTGAAGCTGAGGGCATCGACCCTCGGCGGGCTCTCTTGGCCCGTTACCCCCCCCACCAATCGAGCTGCGCTCGATTGACTCCCACTCGAGGGGGGAGTGTTCTTCGCTAATCGCTAATCGCTAATCGCGTTCTTGAAGTCCTTCTCGCCGGCCCGGATGGGCACCCGCAGCCAGTTCTCG
The DNA here is from genome assembly GCA_036478235.1 of Acidimicrobiia bacterium. Taxonomy (GTDB): domain Bacteria; phylum Actinomycetota; class Acidimicrobiia; order Spongiisociales; family UBA11373; genus JACZWZ01. The sequence goes on from JAZGDZ010000025.1 coordinate 9,531, forward strand.
CCGGGGGGCAGGGGGCAGGAGTAGGCGTCGTCGTAGGCGCAGGACGGGTTGTATGCCAGGTTGAAATCGATCTTCACCTTGCCTCGTTCGGCCGGATGGATGTCGAGGTACCGGCCGGCGCCGTAGGTCTCCTTGCCGGACGTGGCGTCGCGGAATGGCAGGAAATACCCGTGGCCGTGGCCGGCGCCGTAGAGGGTCAAGGTGACGACCTCGCCCCCCACCGGAAACGAGACGGTGCCAGCGCGGGTGTAAACGCGCTCCTGGCCGTCAGACGTCTGGACGCGGACCTCGCTCCCGTCGCCCGGTTCCATCTCCAGGTCGAGATTCAGCGAGGGGTCTTCGTCGTAGTAGCCGAGACCTATGAACTCCGCTCTGTCTCCCGGCGAGATCGGCGATTCGTGGGCGCGCCGGAAGTAGTCGTCTTTCTGGGCTCGGAAGTCGGTGAGTGCGCTCATCGATGCATCACAACCCGGCAGAGCCGAGCAGGATTCCCACGGCGTGCGTATGGATGGCTCATCTGTGCGTCCCGCGGGACTGCAAGCTGCCCGCTGCGGACTGCAGGCCCTGCCTCACGTGACCCGGAAGGTCCATGAGAATCCTCCCGGGTCGGGGCGGCCTCCCGCCACCCGATCCCACCGGATCGTGATCGTGTGCTCCCCCCCTTCCCAAACCTCGAACAGGGCCGTCGGGCCCGGCTGCCACAGGTAGATCCCGGTTGCCTCGGTGTGCCCTATCTCGATCTGGGGGATGCGGACGCCATCCACCTCCAGTTCGAGCGAGTAGCCCACCGGCAGGTCGACCTCGATGGCGGTCTGTCGTACCACGGTGTCACCCGGCAGCGGGAACACCGCCTCGAGCGGCTCCGGGAGCGCCGCGTCCTCACCCCGAGGATTGGCCAACAACACGACCACAGCGAGCGCGGCCAGAGCGGCGATCGAACCGACGAGGATCTGGCGGTAGCGGCGGGCGTCCACAGCGGGAGAGTATCCAGAAGCCAGTTGCCAGTCACCAGTCACCAGTCACCAGTCACCAGCAAGCGTTGAGCACCTTCTGGCTGGAGGCTGGGGACTCGACTGCGCCGAATCGCGAGAAGCGGCAGGCGCATTTCCTCGATCTGGCGAGCCCAAGCCTGGTACTGGAGACTGACTACCGTTCCGCCATGCGAACCAACCCGGTGCTCGACCAGCTCGGGGCCTATCCGATCACCGAGGTCCAGGACACGGCGCGGCGGATGCGCGACGCCGGGGAGCGCCTCATCGACTTCTCGATAGGCGATCCGAGGGAGCCGACTCCACCTTTTATCCGGGATGCTCTGCGCGCCGCCGTGCCCGAGGCCACGCAGTATCCGCAGACTGCAGGGCTGGCGGTTCTGCGGGAGGCGGTAGCCGGATACGCGGCGAGGCGCTTCTCGGTCGAGATCGACCCGGCGACGCAGGTGATGCCGACAAGCGGAGCCAAGGAAGCGATCTTCTCGACGCCGTTCGCCTTTATCGACCCCACCGGTGACGACGTCGTCGGCTACGGGACTCCGGCGTATCCGATTTACGAGCGCGGGGCTCGGTTTGCCGGAGCCGGAGCGCTTCCGATCGTTCTCGGTGGAGACTTCGTGCTCCGGATGGGCGACGTTCCCACTGATGCGTGGGATCGGCTGCGAATGCTGTGGGTGTGCACCCCCCACAATCCCACCGGCTCCGTCACCGCACGCAACGACCTGGCCGCCCTCTATGCCAGATGCCGTGAGACCGACACGCTGCTGCTGTCCGACGAGGCGTACGGCGACGTCTACGCCGATGACCCGCCGGCGTCGGTCCTCGAAGTCGCCGGCTCGGGAGCACCGGGGGTGCTGGCCTACCTGTCGTGCTCGAAGCGATCCGGGATGACGGGATATCGCAGCGGGGCGATCGTCGGAGATTCCGAGGCGATCGAAGCCCTGCGCCGGCTGCGCTCCTCCGTCGGGGTGGCCTCGCCCGAGTTCGTGCAGGAGGCGGCCGCAGCGGCCTGGTCGGACGACGCCCACGCCGCCGAGCGAAGGGAGATCTTCTCGGCGAAGCGCGACGTCCTGCGGGCCGGTTTTGAAGCAGCCGGACTGAAGGTGGTGGGTTCCGAAGCCGGCCTGTACCTGTGGGTGGCGGTGGACGACGACGTGGCGGCGACCAAACGGCTGCTGGCGAAGGGAATCGTGGTGTCGCCGGGCCGGGCCTTCGGTCCGGGAGGAGAAGGACACCTCAGGTTGGCCCTGGTGCCGACCGTCGACGAGTGCACCGAGGCCGTGGAGGTTGTGGCTCGTGCCCTGGCCGGTGACGTCGGTGATGTTGAGGGCGAGGCAGGGGCGCTTTTAGACGTCGTGAACGCGCCGAACGTATCCGGCCGGGGGCACTAGATGCCTGAGCAGCGCCGGCTGATCGAGCGGGCGTACGCCGACCTCGACCTTCTCGGCGAGGCCTCCGACGCCGTCCACGACACAATCGCCCGGCTCGACCGGGGCGAGATCAGGGTCGCCGAGAAGGTGGATGGCGAGTGGGTGGTCAACGAGTGGATCAAGCGGGCGATCATGCTCTACTTTCGTCTCGCCGGCCTCGAGACGTGGAGTGCCGGCCCGCTCGAATTCCACGACAAGATCCCGCCGAAGACCGGGCTGGCGGAGCAGGGGATACGGGTGGTCCCGCCGGGGACGGTGCGCTACGGGGCCTTCTGCGAGCCGGGTGTGGTCGTGATGCCGGGTTACGTGAACATCGGCGCCTACGTGGGGGCGGGGACCATGGTGGACACCTGGGCGACGGTCGGTTCCTGCGCTCAGATCGGCAAGAACGTGCATCTGTCCGGCGGCGTGGGCATCGGAGGTGTGCTGGAGCCGCCTTCGGCACGGCCGGTGATCGTGGAGGATGGGGCCTTCATCGGCAGCCGCTGCATTCTGGTGGAGGGGGTCGTGATCGAGCACGGAGCCGTCCTCGGCGCCAACGTGTCCATCACGGCTTCGACGCCGGTCATCGACGTGACCGGGCCGGAGCCGGTCGAGTACCGGGGCCGGGTTCCGGCAAACGCCGTCGTGCTGCACGGCTCGCGCCCCAAGGAGTTCCCGGCCGGCACCTATGAATTGTCCTGCGCTCTGATCGTCGGGCTCCGCCAGGAGTCCACCGACCGCAAGACATCACTCAACGATGCGCTCCGGGTGTTTGAGGTTCCGGTGTGAGCAGCGCCCACGGCTCTTCGCCATACGGCTCATCACTTGTCGACGATCTCTGCTGGCTGGTCGACATCCCTTCGGTCACCGGCACCGAGCAACCGCTGCGCGACGCCATCGCCGAGCGGTTGGGGGGGACGGTCGACGTCGAGATCGTCGGCGGGTCCCTCGTTGCCGGTCTCAGGTCGGGCAGGCCGCGCATCGATCTCTACGGCCACCTCGACACCGTCCCCGCCAACGAGAACCTGCCGTCGCGGCTGGAGGGGGACCGGGTGTGGGGCCTTGGTGCCTCGGACATGAAGGCGGGGCTGGTCGTGATGCTGGCCGCACTGGAGAGCCCGGCGGTCGCCGCCGGCCCCTACGACGTCGTGGCGGTCTTCTACGACCGCGAGGAGGGTCCCGCCGACGAGAACGGGCTCGAGGCCGTGCTCGATTCGGTGGACCATCTGGACGCCGCCGAGTTGGCGGTGGTCATGGAACCGACCGACAACGAACTGCAGCTCGGGTGCCAGGGCACGATGAACGCGACGGTGGAGTTTCGCGGCGAGGCGGCCCACAGTGCCCGCCCCTGGCTGGGGAAGAACGCGGTGACCCGGGCGGGTTCCTGGCTGGCGGAGATGCACCAGCGCGTCGCTCGGGACGTGGAGGTGGATGGGCTGATCTTCACTGAGGTCTACGTCGTCACCACCGCACAAGGTGGACGCGCCCGGAACGTGGTCCCCGACTCCTTCGTCCTCAACGTCAACCACCGCTATCCGCCCGATCGTTCCGAGGACGAGGCGGAGCAGATTCTCGCCGAGGTGTGCGCCGCCGCCGACCACTTCGAGGTGTTCGACAGGGCTCCGGCGGCGCCCATACCCACCGGAAACTCCCACGTGGAGCGCCTCGGAGAGTCCGGAGTTTTCGCCGTCACCGCCAAGACCGCCTGGACCGATGTGGCTCGGCTCGCCCGACGCGGCATCCCAGCAGTCAATTTCGGCCCCGGGGAGGTGGCTCGGGCGCACCGCGCCGACGAATCGGTCGAGATCGCGGCGCTCGAGACCGGATGGGCGATTCTGGAGCGATTTCTGACGGGCTAGTCGTAGGAGCCCGCTGAGTTTGCGCCCATCGGCGCGGCCTCTCTGTTCCTGGCTCTTCGCTCTCGGGCTGCGGCGTTCGGGATTTGGCTACGGCGTTCGAGTCCTGCTCGGCCTCGAAACGCCTCCGCATGGTGGATCCGCCCTTCGGGCGGACAGCGTTCTACCTATCCGGCCCCGAAGCGCCTCCGCATGGGGGAGCCGCCCTGCGGGCGGCGCGGTGTCTTACGATCTGAGCAACGGCATCACTCAGCAGACTCCTGGCCCGCTCGGCTCCGGTGCTCGTATTCGGGAGCACTTGCCCAGAGGGGGTGCCCGTGCCTCGGGTACCATCCCGTTCCGTGCCGGTAGACATCGATATCGCCAAGGTGGCGCGCCTCGCCCGAGTCGGTCTGTCCGACGAGGAGCTGGCCGCATACGGATCGCAGCTGGAGGACATCCTCGAACACGCCGCCAGAGTGCAGGCCCTGCCCACCGCGGGGGTGACTCCGACGGCTCACCCGCTTCCGATGGTCAACGCCCATCGGTCCGACGTGGTGGAGGACACTCTCGACCGCGAGGAGGTCCTCTCCCAAGCCCCCGACCACGTCGACGGGTACTTCCGGGTCCCGGCCTTCCTGGAAGACGGATGAGCGATCTCGCCGACCTCACAATCGGCGAAGCGGGGCGTGCTCTGCGGGCCGGTGAGACGAGTGCGGCCGAGCTGCTGACGGCCGTCCGTCGCAGGGCCACCATGACCGAGGCCCAGCTTCATGCCTACCTCACGATCGACTCCTCAGGGGCCGAGGCTGCTGCGGTCGCAGCCGACGAGGCGCTGGCCAGGGGTGATGACTTCGGACCGCTCCACGGCATCCCGATCGCCCTGAAGGACAACATGGTCACCCGCGGCGTCGAGACGACCGCCTCCTCCCAGATCCTCGCCGGGTGGCACCCGCCATACGACGCCACCGTCGTCACGAGGCTGCGGGCCGCAGGAGCGGTCATCGTCGGCAAGACCAACCTCGACGAGTTCGCAATGGGCTCTTCCACCGAGAACTCGGCATACGGGGCGACCCGCAACCCGTGGAACCCCGACACCGTTCCCGGTGGATCCAGCGGCGGCTCGGCGGCGGCTGTTGCCGTGGGGTCGGCCCTCGGCGCGCTCGGATCCGACACCGGCGGCTCGATCCGTCAGCCTGCCTCGCTGTGCGGGGTCGTGGGGATGAAGCCGACCTACGGGCTCGTCAGCCGGTACGGACTGATCGCTTTCGCCTCGTCGCTCGACCAGATCGGGCCGATCACCCGTTCGGTCGATGATGCGCTGGCGGTGCTCGAAGCCATCACCGGCCACGACCCCGAGGATGCGACCTCCTACCGGGGCGATCTTCCCAGTTTTCGATCGCACCTCGATCGCGGTGTCAACGGGCTGCGGATCGGAGTCGTCACCGAGCTCGCCGGCCAGGGGACAGAGCCCGCCGTGGCGGCCGCCTTCCGCGAGATGCTCGACAGGCTCGAGGCGGAAGGAGCGGAGATCAAGGAGCTGTCGCTCCCCAGCACCGAATACGCCCTCAGCGCCTACTACCTCATCGCTCCCGCGGAGTGCTCCGCCAACCTCGCTCGGTTCGACGGCGTCCGTTTCGGGTTGCGCACGGAGATCGGTGAGACCGTCGAGGACATGATGGCCGCCACCCGTCGCGCCGGGTTCGGACCGGAGGTGACTCGTCGCATCCTCCTCGGCACCTATGCCCTGTCGGCCGGCTATTACGACGCCTTCTACGGCCAGGCGCAGAAGGTGCGGACCCTGGTCATCGAAGACTTCGCTTCGGCCTACGAGCAGGCAGACGTGCTGGTGACTCCGACCAGTCCAACGACGGCATTCGAGGTCGGTGAACGGACCGATGATCCGCTGGCGATGTATCTCAGCGACATCTGCACGATCCCGAGCAACCTCTCCGGCGATCCAGGGATCTCGATCCCGATCGGCCTCGACGACGCCGGCCTACCGATCGGGTTCCAGGTGCTGGCGCCCGCCCTCGGCGAACCGGTGATGTTCCAAGCGGCCCGTGCTGTCGAGACCCTCGCCGGTTTCCAAGCCCGACCGGCCCTGGCTTCCTCGGAGGGGGCAGCATGAGCTGGGAGGCGGTCATCGGGATCGAGACCCACGTCGAGCTTCGCACCGATTCGAAGATGTTCTGCGGGTGCCCTGTCGACTTCGGGTCCGAGCCGAACACAAACGTGTGCCCGGTGTGTCTCGGGCTTCCAGGCGCCCTTCCGGTCCCAAACGAGAAGGCGATCGAGTGGACGATGCGCTTCGGCCTGGCCCTCGACTGCGAGATCACCAGGGAGTCGCTGTTCCATCGCAAGAACTACTTCTACGCCGACCTCCCCAAGAACTATCAGATCTCGCAGTTCGACCTCCCGCTCTGCGTCGGCGGCCATCTCGACGTGATCACCGACGCCGGAGAGCGGCGCATCGGCATCACCCGGGTCCACCTCGAGGAGGACACCGGCAAGAGCACTCACCTCGGTGAAGGCGGACGCATCGGATCGTCTGGCGGTGCGCTCATCGACTTCAACCGTTCCGGGATTCCACTGATGGAGGTCGTGAGCGAGCCCGACATCCGCGCCCCCGAGGAGGCTCGGGCCTACGCCCATGAGCTTCGCTCGATCGTTCTTGCGCTGGGGGTTTCCGATGCCCGCCTCGAAGAGGGCAGCATGCGGTTCGACGCCAACATTTCACTTCGGCCCGAGGGGTCAGACGGACTCGGCGTCAAGGTCGAGGTCAAGAACATGAACTCTCTCAGATCGCTGCAGCGGGCACTGGCGCACGAGATGGAGCGCCAGGCGGCGGTGCTCGACGCCGGCGGCACGATCACGCTGGAGACTCGGCACTGGGACGAGGAAGCGGAACGCACCGATGCGGGTCGCTCCAAGGAGGAGTCGAGCGATTACCGGTACTTCTCGGAGCCCGACCTGGTTCCCCTGTCGGTCGGCGGCGAGGAGGTCGAGTCCCTGCGAGCCGGCCTACCCGAACTGCCGGCCGAGACGAGGGCACGTTTCGCCGCCACGGGTGTTGAGGCCGTCGCCGCTCGGGTTCTGGTCGCCACCGGCCTCGGTCCGCTCCAGGACGATGCCGTTGCCGCCGGCGCTCCGCCTGCGGAGGCGGCGAAGTGGCTCACCGGGGAGGTGACGGCGCACCTGAACCGGGAAGGAATCCAGGCAGGAGATGTCGTGCTGGGCGGGCCGGATCTCGCCGAGTTGATCGCCATGGTCGCATCCGGAGATCTCTCCGCCACGGCGGCCAAGCAGGTGCTGGACGGCGTCCTGGCGGGAGAGGGTTCGCCGCGGCCCGTTGCCGAGACCCGCGATCTGATCCAGATCCGGGACGAAGGTGCACTGGCGGCGGCAGTCGCTGCCGTGGTGGAAGAGCATCCCGACGAGATGGCTCGGATCGCCGCCGGCGACGTCAAATTGGTCGGGTTTCTCGTCGGCAGGGTGATGCAGGCCACCGGCGGCAAGGCAGACCCCCGCCGCGTCTCCGAGCTGATCCAGGAGCAGGCCGCGGGGTGATCGAAGCCCTCACAGCCGTCGTGTTCGACTGCGACGGCGTCCTTGTTGATTCGAAACCGCACAGCCGCGGCGCCTGGCTCGGTTTGGCTCCGGTGTTCGGGCTCTGTCTGGTCCCGAACACCTCTGCATGAAAGAGCCGCCCTGCGGGGCGGCACTGTGTTCCACGATCTGGGCAACGGCACTACTCAGCAGACTTCTAGCATTCGACCGTGCACTACTTCGTCACCGGGGCCACCGGGTTCGTAGGCAGCTACGTCACCTCGCAGCTGCTGGCGGCGGGTCACGAAGTGACCGCTCTGGTACGAACTCACGACGACGCCCGCGACATCGCCGAGTACGGCGTGCGGCCTCACGTCGGCTCGGTGGTGGACAAGGAGAAGATGCGGCGCGGGCTGCGTGGTGTCGACGGCGTGTTCCACGTCGCCGGCCACCGACTTTCGTTTCGCGACCGGCGGACCATGCACGACGTGAACGTGACCGGAAGTCGGAACGTGTTCGAGCTGGTTCGGGAGCTGGCAATCCCCAAGTGCGTGTTCACCAGCACGCTCAATGTGTTCTCGGACACCAAGGGGCGGGTGGTCGACGAGTCCTACCGATTCGACGGTATCCACATCACCGAATACGACGGGGTGAGGGCAGAGGCCCATTTCGGTGTGGCGTCGCCGATGATGCGTAAGGGGGCTCCGATCGTGGCCCTCATGACGGGGATGGTCTACGGGCCGCGCGACACGAGCGCCATGGCCCGTCTCATCACCAGGGCAATGCTGGGCAAGCTCTTGGCGGTCTCGGCTAAGACTGCGTACTGCTGGGCTCATGTGATGGACGTCTCCCACGCCCATCTGCTCGCCATGCAGTTCGGTCGCCCCGGAGAGACCTACATAATCGGGGGACCCGCTCACACCGTGCACGAGGCCATGGTGATGGCCGGGCGGTCGGCGGGGAAGAAGCGCGATCCCTTGCGAATCCCGCCGTGGTTGGTGCGCCCTGCGGCGGCGGCGACCGGTGCGGTGGCAAGGGTGTTCCATAGGCTCCACCCGACGGCAGACCGGCTTCGGGTGGCGTCGGGGGTCACCTACCTCGGGGACGACTCGAAGGCTCGGCGAGAGCTCGGGTTTGACCCGCGATCCCTGCGAGAGGGCCTGCCCGACGCGGCGCGAGCGATGCTCGAGGAACTCTTCGAGGCCGGTTCCGAATAGGGAGCCTTGCCGGGGAGGCAATAATGCTTCCCGCTCCCGAGACGGTTGCGGAGGTTTCATGGCGATCGACCGATTGACGCGTACCGAGGCGGAAACACGGGCCGGGGCGGTCTCCGGAGTGCGGTATGTGCTCCACCTCGAGCTGGAGCGGGGCGCCAAGTCGTTCAGGGGCGACGTGACCATCGGCTTCGAGCATCACGGTGGTGACACCTTCATCGAGTGGCTCGGCGGGCACATCGAGCGGATGAGCGTCAACGGGGAGATCGTCGAGCCGGACTGGGACGGGGAGCGCATCTCGCTTCCCGCATCGTCGCTCCAGCCGCAGAACGAGATCCACATCGGGTACGAGCGCCCGTTCGATCACACCGGCGAGGGATTCCACCGGTTCGTCGACCCGGAGGACGGTGCCGAGTACCTGTACACCCAGTTCGAGCCGTATTCCGCTCACCGCGTCTTCCCCTGCTTCGATCAGCCCGACCTCAAGGCCACCTACGCCGTCAGCGTCACCGCGCCCACGGAATGGGCGATCGTCACCGCCGGCCGGGAGATCGACGCCGAGGACCTTCCCGGTGATCGCACCAGGCGCGTCTATGCGGAGGAGGGGCTGTTCAGCACCTATCTCCTCGCCATCTGCGCGGGTGACTATGTCGGCGTCTTCGACGAGCACCACGGGATTCCGCTCGGCCTTTACACACGCGCGTCCAACGCCGAGCACCTCGATGCGGAGCCGTTGTTCGACCTCACCAAGCGCGGGATGGACTTTTTCAGCGGCCTTTTCAGCGAGCCCTATCCGTTCGGAAAATACGACCAGCTCTTCGTGCCCGAGTTCAACTGGGGCGGGATGGAGAACGTCGCCGCCGTCACCTACACGGACACGGTCGTGTTCAAGGAGCCGCCCACCGAGGATCAGATCGTGCGCCGAGCCGAGTACTTCATGCACGAGCTGGCTCACATGTGGTTCGGCGACCTGGTCACGCTGAAGTGGTGGAACGATCTGTGGCTCAACGAGTCCTTTGCCTCGTACGTCGCCTATCTGGCGCTGGAGGAGGAGTACCCCCACATCTGGCAGGACTTCAACTACCGGATGAAGCTGTGGGCGTACCGCGAGGATCAGCGGCTTACGACCCACCGCATCGCCGATGACATCGACAACACCGATGAGACCTTTCTCAACTTCGACGGGATCACCTACGGCAAGGGCGCCGCGGTCCTCAAGCAGCTGGTGCGATCCATCGGCCGGGATGGATTCAGGGACGGCCTTCGCACCTACTTCCGTCGCCACCGTCTCGGCAACGCCACTCTCGCCGACTTCCTGGCGGCTTTGCAGGAGGGCTCCGGTGTGGATCTGGTCGGCTGGGCGGCCCGCTGGTTGAGAACGCCGTCGCTCAACACGCTGTCGGTGAAGTGGGAGGAGACCGAAGGTCGGGTGACTGCGATGAAGCTGGAGCAGTCGGCCCCCGACGACCACCCCCACTTGCGCCCTCACGCCCTGGCGATCGCACTCCTCGACGACGAGGGAACCATGCACACGATCGACGCCGCGATCGACGATGAACTCGAGTCGCCGGTCGACGGCGTCGAGGGCTTCCGGGCGCCTGTGTTCGTGTACCCCAACCAGGGCGATCACGCCTTCGCCAAGATCGCCCTGGATCCGCGTTCCGTCGCCTGGGCCAGGTCCAACCTCGCTTCCATCTCCGAACCCCTGCTGCGCCAGCAGGTTTGGGCCTCGCTCTGGGAGATGGTGCGAGACCGTCAGCTGTCGTCGCTGGAGTACCTGGAGGCGGTTCGAACGGCGCTCCCGGCAGAGAGATCGTTGTTCGTCGTGCAGATGGTCACCGCCACCGCACGCGGCGCCGTCGCCCGATACGTCCCGGAGCACAAGATCGACACCGAATCCTCGTCGCTGGTGAACGCCGCCAGTCTCGCCATCGATGAGGCTCCTCCGGGCGACCTGCGCGTTCTCTGGGGGCGAGCCCTCATCGGGCTCGCGGCGACGCCTGAGGATGCAATCCGCGCTGCCGGCCTGGTCGACGACCCGCCGGACGGCCTCGCCGTCGACCAGGACATGCGCTGGTCGGTTGCGGTCCGGTGGGTGGCCCTCGACCTGGAGGGCTCCTCCGAGCGTCTCGCCGCGGAGCGGGAGCGGGATCCCTCCGATCGGGGCGACAGAGCGATGGCAGCCGCCGAGGCGGCGCGTCCCGACGCCGCGGCCAAGGAGGAGGTCTGGACCCGGCTCCACCAGAGCGGGTATTCGTCGCTGCATCTCGCCCTGGCCGCGGCGGGCGGCTTCTGGCGGCGGACCCAGCGCGCCATCGTGGAGCCCTTCGTGCCCCGGTTCTTCGACGGACTTCCCGCGCTGTTCGACGACTGGGAGCAGGAGGCCGCCAAGAACTACTACGCCACGTTCTTTCCTTCGTATCGCATCGAAGACTCGACGCTGGATCTCGTCGACGGCGTGCTCGGCGTCGACGAGATCGGTCCGATGCTGCGCCGCCAGCTCATCGAGTCGGCCGACGACGTCCGACGGGCGCTGGCGTGCAGGTCCCTGGCGGCGTCGGGCGTTGTTAGTCGTTAGTCCTTGGTCTTTAGCGATTGGCAGCTCTTGGTTGGCTACGGACTAAGGACCAATCGCTAATCGCTAATCCCGCAGACCTCGCCGAGCGGTGCGATGCGCAGCGTCTCAGCGGCGGCGGCGCTGTCCATGCTGATGACCGTCAGCACGGTGGAGCGGATCATCTCCACGATCGGCACCCAGTAGCCCTCCGGCGTCCTTGCTACGTAGGCCGTACCGGTGCCGACCAGTTCGGGTGCCCTCGGCATGAAGCGGATCGAGACGATCGAGGTCGTGTCGACCTCGGTGGCCAGCTTGATGAAATCGGGCCAGGCCCTGATCGGGATGTCGGTGAGGATGCTGTCCTGGACCGCGGGAACCAGGTTGGGCAGGGCCTGGATCAGCGTGGCCGGGTTGGCCTGGGCGGCGATCGCCTCGAGCACGCACCGCTGCCTCCCCATCCGGGTGTAATCGTCCGTTCCCCGCCGCACCCTGGCGTACGACAGGACTTCCTCCCCGTCCATCTCGTAGGTGCCCGGAGTGAACAGCACCGGAATCTCCTCACCGCCGGGGCGGGTGTACTGCTCGTCCTCCACCTCGGCGGTGACGGTGATCGTCAGACTCCCGAGGGCATCGATCACGGATACGAATCCGAGCAGTTCGACCAGTGCGTACTGGTGGATCTCGATGCCGTACAAGTGACCCACGAGGTCCATCAGGGCCGTCGCTCCGGCGTTGGCTCCTCCGGGGAATTGGTCCGGATGGGCCAGGGCATACTGGTACAGCGAGTTGATCAGATCCGGGTAGCAGTGGCATTCCCAGACGTCGTACGCGGCGTGGCCCGGCGGGATCGGGAGCTCGATCTGATTACGTGGGAGCTGAAACAGCGCGGTCGCCTTCGTCACCGGGTCGACCGAGGCCACGATGATCGTGTCGGTCCTGATCCCGGGACGGCCGGGCGCGGCGTCGGCACCGAGGAGCATGATGTTGACTCTTCGCTCGGCGAGTGGCGGCAGCATCGTGGTGGTCGTGGTGGTGGTGGTCGGCGCGGTGGTGGTCGGCGCGGCGGTGGACGAGGCGGCGGTCGTCGGCGAACCCGGCTCCATGGTCGTCGACGCCGGAAGCGTTGTGGACGGTGCGGTTGTGGACGGTGTGCTAGTTGGTACCGCCTGGTTGGGATCCACCGAGTAGTCGTAGGTCAGCAGGTCGTGGAGGGCGAGGTTACGGCTGGCGGCCCATCCGTGGGGAGCGGCAACGAACGCCACCAGGAGGGCGAACCCGGTGAGGGCCAGGAGAGCGCGCGGTCCACGGAAGCGGCCTCCGGCGACGAAGTAGGCGTCCAGTGCCGACAAGACCCGAAGAACGAAGATCCCCAGGTTGGCCGCCAGCAGGATGAGGAGATACTCGGGGTGGGAGAAGAACGGCCTCGAGACGTCGAGCGCCAGCGAGGCACCACTCACGAAGAAGATCAACACCAGCAGGACGGCCAGTGGTATCGCGGCGAGCAGCGATATGCCGATCAGCACGAGGCCGAGCCTGCGATGGCCGGCGTACCAGTGCCCAGCACCGGGCATCAGCCCGCCGAGGAGGGCGGCGACCTCCGGGGACGCGGATCGACGCTGTGCCACCCAGTCAGACTACGACCCGTCTGACGGAAGGTGGTGGGTCGCGACCACACCAGGGTTTAACCTGATGACGATGCTGCGTCTCGCTAGGCAGGCCGACGATCTGGTTCCCGAGCAAATCGAGGACGTTGTCGAGGCTGCCAAGGCGGATCCGGTGCTCGCCGGGGTTCTCATCGTGGTCGGTGTCGCCACCCTGGGACTCTTCGTGTGGGGACTGACGAAACAAGTCTTCAGAGCCGCACTCTTCGCCGGCCTGGCGAGCGCCGGCGTCTGGTACTGGTATTTCAACATCAGGTAGGTCATGGGCTTCCTGATCGACATGCTTCGTGAGGCGTGGGACCTGCTCACCTCGTTCGATCCCGAGTTCCGTTCGATCTTGTGGTTGACGCTGCTCGTCTCCGGGGCGGCGACTGCGATCGGCGTCGTCGTCGGGGTTCCGCTCGGGGTCGCCCTCGGCGCCGGAAGATTTCGGGGCAGGGGGGCCGCGATGGCCCTCGTCAACACCGGGATGGGCATGCCTCCGGTGCTCGCCGGCCTCGTCCTGCTGCTACTGCTGTGGAACGATGGCCCGCTCGGAGCCTGGGGGCTCCTGTTCACGCCGATCGCCATGATCGCAGCACAGGCCCTCCTGGCGATCCCGATAGCCGCCGGCGTGACCGCGGGTGCGGTACGCGGTCTGCCGCCCGAGGCTCACGAGCAGGTCCGGGCATTGCAGCTCGGCCGATGGGCCCGAGGGGTAGTGCTGGCACGGGAGGCTTGGCCGGGTGTCGCCGCCGGTGCCGCTGCCGCCTTCGGCCGGGTCGTCTCCGAGGTCGGTGCAGTTTTGGTTGTCGGAGGCAACATCGAGGGGGAGACTCGGGTGTTGACGACGGCGATAGTGCAGGAGGCGCGCCGCGCCGACTTTGGAGCGGCACTCGCCCTGGGGATCGTCTTGCTGGTTCTCGCCCTCACGGTCAACGCTTTTCTCACCTGGTTCCAGTTGAGGGAGGCGTAGTGAAGGTCGCGATCACCGGGGTGGATCGAGACATCGGCGCCGGCCGCCGGTTGGTGATCGATCGGCTGGAGTTCGAGCCGGCGACCACGACGGTGTTGTTCGGGCCCAACGGCGCGGGCAAATCCTCTCTCGTGCGCATTCTGTCCGGGACGCTCCCTGGCGGTCCGGGAATTCCCGTGGCCTACCTTCCGCAGCGTCCGTACGTCTTCCGCGGTCCGGCGCGACGCTCGCTGTTGCTCGGCCTGGACGATGACGGTGGCAGCCGGGCCGTTGAGCTCGCCGAGCGTCTCGGAGTCGCCGGGATTCTGGGGCGCAGGGCGAGGGAACTCTCGGGAGGGGAGCGGCGCCGTCTCGGTCTGGCGCGAGCTCTGGCCGGTCCAGAACGGGTCGTGGCCCTCGACGAGCCGTTTTCTGACATCGATGTGGTCGATCGGGCCGATGTCAGGTCGACGGTCGCCGAGGCCATCGCTGGACGGGCGGCGGTGATCGTCACCCACGATCGAGACGACGCCGCCGCCATTGGTGATCGGCTGGTCGTTCTCGTTGCCGGCTCGGTGCGTCAGGCCGGCCCAGTGGCCGAAGTGCTGGCGCTTCCGGCAGACGAGATCGTGGCCGGTGTGCTCGGCGCCGCAAACCTCATTCCGGGCACGGTGCAGGACCGCGCCGACCGGTTGGTCGGGCTCGACGCCGGGTTCGGGGTGGTGTGGGGGATGGGCGATGCCCCTCGCGGCAGCAGCGCCGTCGCCGTTTTCGGAGCTGAGACGGTGACCGTGTACAGGGGCCACGATGCAGGCACCGGTTCGGCCCGCAACCGTTGGGCGGGTGTCGTCGAGGCGACACGACCGGTGGGCAGGCTCATCGAGGTCGCGGTCGAGGTCGGCACCGGCCGGCTGGTGGCGCTTCTCACCCCGGGGTCCTCAGATGCCCTTGATCTCCATGAGGGCGCCGAAGTGACCCTCGCCGCCAAGGCGACCGCGGTCCGAATCATGGTTCGATGAGGCGTCTCGCCGCTGCCCTTCTCATCGGGGTCGCCGCTTGCGGCTCCGACGTCCGGGTGGTGGTGGCCGCCGGCACGACCCTGGTCGACTCCGGGGTACTCGAGCGCGTGGTGGCAGACTTCGAGGCTCGCTCCGATGTGGAGGTCTCGGTCGTCGACACCTCGTCGCTGCGGGTCCTCGAGCTGGGCAGGAGGGGCGGCGCCGATGTGCTGCTGTCACACCACCCCGCGGCGGAAGCGGACTTCCTTGCCGAGGGGTTTGCAGTCGACTCGGCGTCGTTCATGGAGAGCCGCTTTCTTCTTCTGGCGCCGTCGGTAGTCGCGGCGACGTTGCACGGAGAGACGCTCGCTGCGGCGCTGGTGTCGATTGCCCAGCGGGGCCTCGATTTCGTGGGACGCCGCGACGGCAGCGGTACGGCCGCCTTCGAGGAGTCGGTCTGGGCCGCGGTGGGCCTCGATCCGGTCGATTCGCCGTGGTATTCCTCGACCGGGTTGGGGATGGGAGAGACACTGCTCGTGGCCGACGATCGGCGCTCGATCATCATCGCCGAGGAGGGTGCCTATCTATCGGCGGCCAGAATGCTGGACCTCGTGCCGGTCGAGCTCGCAGACCAACACCCCAACCCGTACCGGGTCACCCTCGTCGCCGACTCCGTCGAGGCGCGGGAGTTCTATGAATGGCTCCTTTCGCCGAGCGGGCGGGAAGCGATCATCCGGGCCGACTCCGCCATGTTCGAAGAGCCGGTGTATCGGGTTGGGGAGTGATTTCAGATCTCAGATTTCAGATCTCAGATTTCAGACTTCAGATCTCAGACTTCAGATCTCAGACTTCAGATCTCAGACTTCAGAATGAGTCACTCTTCGATGTCTGATGTCTGATGTCTGATGTCCGATGTCCGATGTCTGATGTCTGATGTCTGATGTCTGATGTCTGATGTCCGATGTCCGATGTCTGATGTCTCATGTCTCACACTCCCACCCCGGTCAGCAACCACCCCACCCCCAGCCCGTAGGCCCCGGCGGCGAGATCGTCGAGGGTGATCCCGACCGGGCCGCGGAGCCGGTCGGCGTGGATCACTCCCGGAAGGACCTTGAAGATGTCGGCGAGTCGGGAGACCGCGACGGCGACGATCCAGGGGATCCCGCCGAGGCCGATCATGGCGATCATGGTCCCGGCGGTCTCGTCGATGCAGATCCAGCCCGGGTCTCCCTCCGCGGCGAACGGCCGGGCAGACCACAGCGATGCCGCGGTAGCCAGCAGCCCGACGAGGAGGGTCAGCCACCACTCGGCGTCGGCGGCCAACAAGAGGGCTCCGAGCCCGACCGCCAATGCTGCGCCGAAGGTTCCGGCCCCCGTGTCGGAACCCCACAGACGGCGGGGGAGGAGCCCGAGGCCGAAGGACGAGGCGACGAAGCGGTGCACGACGGCGAGGGTACCGTCGGCTGGCTTAACTAGCCTCGCGGCCATGCGCCCCGAAGATCTCACCGCGTACGTCTCCGTCTCCGACCCCCAGATCCATCCGGACGGCGTCCGCATCGCCTTCGTGGTCTCCCGGATGAACTTCGATGCCGATCGCTACGACCGTTCGATTTGGCTTTGGGAAGGCTCCGCGGCGCGCCCGTTCACCCACGGACCGGTGGATTCGAGGCCCCGCTGGTCGCCGGACGGCGAGCGGCTCGTCTTCCTGCGGGCCTCGGGGGAGCCAGGAGAAGGCGCCCAGGTGGCGGTGATGGGCGTCGCCGGCGGAGAGGCGACCGTCGTGACCGGCTTGGCCGTGGAAGCGACCGAGGCCGAGTGGTCGCCCGACGGGGCCCGTCTGGCCGTCATCGGCTCCGAGTGGGACGAAGAGTGGTCCGACCTCGATGATGACGCCCGGGGCCGCAAGCCGCGTCGCATCAGCCGTTCGCAGTGGCGTTTCGACACTCTCGGCTACCTGCACGACAAGCGCACGTCGGTCTACCTGGTGGATCCGGCCGGGGGCGATCCCGTGGCGCTCACCGACGACGAGAATCGCGACGAAAACATCGCCTGGCGCCCCGATGGCTCCGCAATCGGGTTTCTCAGCGCCCGGCACGACCGTGCCGGCTTCGATTCCGCCAACCAGGCATGGGAGGTCTCGATCGACGGCGGCGATCCCGAGCCGCTCGTCGCTCCGGGCATGTGGGCCGAGATGTCCTACCGGCCCGACGGCGTTGCCCACTTGGTCGGCCTCGAGGACGCCTCGGACTATCCCGGCATCTACGGCCTGTACCGGCTGGACGCCGGAGTGCCGGTTCGGCTTGCCGCCGACTACGACCGCAACCTCTTGTCGCCGGCTCCCACGATCGCGCCGGGTGGACCCCGGTGGCTGGACGATGGCTCGTGTCGCATCATCGCCGAGGATCGGGGAAAGCTCGTGGTGGTTGACGTCGCCCCCGACGGCTCCTGGAAGGAGGTGCTCGGAGGGCCTCGGCTGGTCACGGGGATGACGACCCGCCCGGATGGCAGCGCCATGGCGCTCGTCTCCACTGGCGCCGTCGATCCCGGAGAGCTCGCCTGGTTCGAGGAGGGGGAGGAGACAGTCCTGACCGATCTCAACGCCGGGTTCCGGGCCGACGGCGGCCTCGTCGAACCCGAGCACTTCTTGGCACAGTCCGGCGACGTCGAGCTCGACGTCTGGGTGTTCCTACCGCCCGGTGATGAGCCGGTACCGCTGCTGCTCAACATTCACGGTGGGCCTGCCACCCAGTACGGCTGGGGCTTCTTCGACGAGTTTCAGGTGTACGTGGGCGCCGGGTACGGCGTGGTCGCCACCAACCCGCGGGGCTCCAGCGGGCGCGGCATCGAGTTTGTCCGTACCCCGGTCCAGATGTGGGGCAAGGAGCATCCTCAGGATCTCGACGACTTGCTAGCCGTGGTCGATGCGGCCCTCGCCAGGTTCGACCGGCTCGATGCCGACAGAATGGGGATCATGGGTGGGTCCTACGGCGGCTTCATTGCGGCGAGGATTCTCGCCGTCGATCACAGGTGGAAGAGCGCCATCCCCGAGCGTGGCCTCTACAACTTCGTGTCGTTTGCGGGGACGTCCGACATCGGCTTCTCGTTCCCTTCGCGCTTTTTGGGTGATTGGTCGTACGACGACTGGTCGGAGCTTTGGAACGCCAGCCCGCTCAAGCGAGCGCATCAGATCACGACCCCGTGTCTGATCATCCATTCGGAAGCCGACTACCGCTGCCCGATCGAGCAGGGCGAGCAACTCTTCAGCGTGCTGATCGACAGCGGTGTAGAAGCCGAGTTGCTCAGGTTCCCGAGTGAGAGCCACGAGCTGTCGCGCGGCGGCAAGCCGGTGCATCGACGGGAGCGCTTCGAGGCGGTGCTCGATTGGCACGGTCGGCATCTCGGGGTGGCCGAATGAGCGGGCTCGAGCCGACGGAGCGGATCTGGTTCGACGGCGAACTGGTTCCCTGGGAAGAGGCAACCGTCCACGTGCTCTCCCACGCCCTGCACTACGGCACCGGGGTGTTCGAGGGCATCCGGGTGTACTCGACGGCCGACGGGCCCGCCGGCTTCCGGCTCACCGACCACATGCACCGGCTGGTCGCTTCCGCCAAGGCCTACAACATCCCCCTGGGGTGGTCTCCGGAGGAGATGGTGATGGCGGCGAAGAGTGTCGTATCGAGCAACGGGTTGGAGGCCTGCTACCTGCGTCCGATCGTGTTTCTCGGAGCGGGTTCGCTCGGCCTCAACCCGGTCGGGGCGCCCGTCCACGCCGCCATAGCGGCCTGGGAGTGGGGTGCCTATCTCGGCGAGAACGGGTTGGCCGAAGGGATAAGGGTGGCGGTCTCGTCGTGGCGCCGGATCGGGCACGAGTCACTCATACCGAACGCCAAGGGCACCGGCCAGTACATCAACAGCGCGATGGCCAAGCACGAGGCGGTGAGACGCGGCTACGACGAAGCCATCCTGCTGAGCCACAGCGGTTTCGTCACCGAGGGAAGCGGAGAGAACCTCTTTCTGGTGCGCGACGGCACAGTCAACACCCCACCGACCTCGTCCGGCGCTCTCGCCGGCATCACCCGGGACACGGTGATGCGCCTGCTGGCGGAGGATGGCCACCGGGTCACTGACGAGCTGGTCGGGCGGGCCGATCTCTACTACGCCGACGAGGCGTTCTTCACCGGAACCGCGGCCGAGGTCACACCGATCCGCGAGATCGACGACCGGCCCGTCGGAGCGGGCCGTCCCGGGCCGGTGACGGTGCGCGCCCAGGAGTTGTTCAAAGGCGTGGTGACGGGGGAGGATGAGCGCCACCGCGATTGGCTGGACTACATCTCGTAGGAGGAACCGTGGGTCATGAACCGAACATTCGTCTCGGCTTCGAGGACCTGCCGCGGCCTTCGCCCAAGCCGGCGGCACCGGGAAGGTGGGCGCCGGAGCGCCCCGGTGATCTGGGTGGGCCCGAGGAGGTGCCGTGGGGCGGCGCCTTCGGCACACCCGCACCCGACATCGGCTTCGCCATCCGGATCGTGAAGAGGCGCGACCTTCCCGGAGGGAACACACATCGGGCGGATGTGGAGGCTGCCGTTGTCGCGGTGATGGCGGCAAGGGCGTCGACCATCGGAAGGGCCCCGACGGTCGGCGACGTCGATGTGGCCATTGAGCTGCTGGGCCTCTCCGAGGAGACCGCGCATGAGTTCGCCGGCATCGCCCACGATCATGGACGGCTCCGGGCGCTCGTCGCGGCGATTCCACGCGACCGCCTGGCATGAAGGTCGTCCGGATCCGCCTCGAGGACGATGAGATCGCGTACGGCGGGGTCGAGCCGGAGGGTATCCGGGTCCATCGGGGCAGCCCCTTCGTCGCCTGGGAGCCGACCGAGACGGTCGTCTCCTTTGACGATGCCCAACTGCTGGCACCGGTCTTCCCGACGAAGGTCGTTTGCGTCGGGCACAACTATGCCGAGCACGCCGCCGAACACGACGTCGAGGTACCCGAGGAGCCGGTGATCTTCCTCAAGCCGTCCACGGCCGTCATCGGGCCCGGCCAACCGATCGTGCTCCCGCCGGCTGCCGAGATCGTGCATCACGAGGCCGAGTTGGCAATCGTGGTCGGGACGGTGAGTCGCAAGGTGAAGGCCGAGGACGCCTCCGCCCACATCATCGGATACACCGCTGCCAACGACGTCTCGGCTCGAGATCTCCAGGCCAGGGACGGCCAGTGGACCAGGGCCAAGGGCTTCGACACCTTCTGCCCGTTGGGCCCTGCCCTGGAGACGGAGTTGGACCCGATCGGGCTGTCGGTCACGTGCACGGTCAACGGAGAGGTCAGACAGGAGGGCAACACCGAGGACATGGTGTTCGGAGTCTCTGAGATCTTCGAGTTCGTCAGCAACGTCATGACGCTGCTTCCGGGAGACGTGATTCTCACCGGAACGCCGGCCGGGGTGGGTCCGCTCGTTCCCGGTGACTTCGTCGACGTCTCGATCGAGCGGATCGGGAGCCTTTCGAATCGGGTGGTGGCCGGCTCATGACCGTCCGAGTGCGGTTCGCTCCCTCACCCACCGGGTTCCTGCACGTGGGCGGAGGGCGCACCGCTCTGTACAACTGGTTGTTCGCCCGGCATCACGGCGGGGCGCTCGTCCTCCGCTCGGACGACACGGATGCCGGGCGCTCCACGGACGAGTTCCGAAGCGACATCCTCGAGAGCCTCACCTGGCTCGGCATCGACTGGGACGAAGGCATCGAGGTCGGGGGTCCCCACGGCACCTACCGGCAGAGCGACCGCTTTCACCGATACCGCGAAGTGGCTGAGACGCTCGTCGCCAGCGGTGCTGCCTACTACGACGAGGCGACACCGGAGGATCTGCAGGCGATGCGGGACGACGCCGCTAGGGCCGGAGCGTCACCCGTGTACGACGGTAGGCACCGGCTGTCGGAGATCGACGCCGCGGCCCGGATCGAGGCGGGTGATGCTCCTCCGGTTCGGTTCGCAGTGAGCCGGCCGGGGGAGACGAGGTTCGAGGACGCGGTGCGGGGTGAGGTCGTCTTCGATCACACCAACGTCGACGACTTCGTCATCCTGCGCGGCGACGGCTCGCCGACTTACCACCTGGCATCGACCGTGGACGACGTCGATTACGGGATCACCCACGTGGTGAGGGGTGAGGACATCCTCTCCTCGACGCCCAAGCACATCCTCATCACAAAGGCGATGGGAGCGGGGTTGCCGATCTACGGCCATCTTTCGTTGCTCAACGGGCCCGACGGCAAGAAGCTCTCGAAGCGTCACGGGGACACTGCCATCCGCGCCTACCGGGAGGCGGGCTACCTATCCCAGGCGGTGGTCAATTTCCTGGCGATCCTCGGGTGGTCGCCCGGGGAGGACGAGGAGATCGTTTCGCTCGAGGAGATGGTCACCCGCTTCGACCTCGGTTCGGTGTCGAAGAACCCGGCGGTGTTCGACACCACGAAGCTCGAGTGGATGAACGGCGTGTACATCAGGGCCATGGACGTTGCCGAATTCTCGGACCAGGCTCGGCCGCTCATCGAGGAGGATCTGGGTCGGCCCCTCGACGACGCCGAGATCTCCGCTCTCGGATCGATCGCACCGCTGGTACAGGAGCGGGCCAAGTTGTTCACCGAGGTGGCCCCCATGGTCAGGTTCCTGTTCGTCGGCGAGGTCGCCTACGACGAGTGGTCGTGGGAGAAGGTGATGTCGACGCCCGAAGCCGGGGTAGCACTGCAGGGGGCACAAGCGGCGCTGGCAGCGGCAGAATGGTCCGTCGAAGGGGTGGAGGCCGCGCTACGGGCGATGCTCGACGAGCACGGCCTGTCTGCCCGCAAGGGCCTGCAGCCGTTGCGGGTGGCGCTGACGGGATCCTCGGTCAGCCCGCCGTTGTTCGAATCGATCGTCGCCCTGGGCAGGGAGGCCGCCGTGGCGAGGTTCCGCAGGGCCCTGGAGTCGATCTGATCGGTGCGGGCCTGGCGAGGTGGTGCTGAGGGATGGGAGTGCACATTCACGTGTCGCGACCACTGGGGGTGCGACAGGCGAGCGGCGGGTTCAGGTGGCGTCGGGACCGACGACTTCCACCACCAGCGGCCCGACCCCCGGCTTATCACCCAAGAGGTATCGAGGCCCGACCCCGCGGGACGCCGCCCGATCGCCAGCGTTGAACAGGGCGCACGTGCGCAGTGACAGGCAGCCGCAGCCGATACACTCGGTCAGCTCATCGCGCAGCTGCTCCAGCTCAGCAATCTGTTGGTCGAGTCCCTGTCGCCACGAACGCGACAACTGCTCCCAATCGCGCTTGTTCGGCGTGCGGCCTTCGGGTAAGGCGGCCAGCGCCGTCCTGATCTCCCTGAGCGATAGTCCGAGTGCTTGCGCAGCTCGAATGACGGCGACCCGTCGCAGGGTGGCTCTCAGGAATCGGCGCTGGTTGCCCTCGGTCCGCTCGGACGCAATCAGACCCCGAGACTCGTAGAAGCGCAGCGCCGAGGTCGCGACCCCGCTCCGGGCCGCCAGTTGGCCGATGGTGAGCGATTCGGGTAGAGCCGTCACTTGCTCTGCAGATTAGCACTTGACTTCAAGTGCGCTTGAAGTTATACGGTGTCGTCATGACCCAGACCATGACCAGAACGGCGCACCTCGATTACGAGGACTCCCGTACCTGATGACGCTAATGACCGGCGATGAGAAGCACCCCTCCAGCGCGACGTCGGGGTAAGTCAGTGACCGAACCGGCATCTCTCGAGGACCTGCGAGGCCTGACGGGGTACCTGAAGAAGATCAAGCTGTTCAGCCGAAACGCCCGGCTCTACCTTCTTCATATCTTCGGGATGGACGTCATTCACGGGACCTGGGAGGTGCTGTTCAACCTCTACCTGCTCGAGGTGGGGTTCAGCATCGGGTTCATCGGTATCCGTCTGGCGGTCATGGGTGTTACGGGCGCCCTGGTGGCGGTGCCGGCCGGGTGGTTGGCCGACCGGTTCGACCGGAAGTGGGGCTTCATCGTCGGGGACGGCGGTGGAGCGGCGATGGCGCTGCTGCTGATCAGCACGGGTAACAGTTCCGTGATCTTGGTCGCTTCGGCCGCGGCCGCGGCCTTCGGGGCTCTCCACCATGTCACCGAGGCGCCGTTCATGGCGGAGAACTCGGAGCCGGCCGAGCGAATCTACCTCTTCAGCGTGGGCTCGGGCTTCCGCACCCTCGCCGCGATGATCGGGGCGCTGGTGGCCGGGTTTGTCCCCGGATGGATGACCGACGCCTTCGGGCTGAGCACGGTCGGTGCCTTCAGGTGGGCCGCCTACGTCGGCGTCGCCTGGTGGTTCCTCTCGCTGATCCCGGCGGTCCTCATGCGCCCCTACGTTTCTCGAGAGGTGGCCGATGCCCTGACCGAGGTGCCCCGGGGGCGTGGACTGCTGGGCGGGGTGCGCTCTCCCGACCTCATCGCCCGGTTCGTGACGATTGGTGCGCTGCTGGGGTTGGGAGGCGGCTTTGTGCTCCCGCTCGCCAACGTCTTCTTCTCTGAGGAGGCGCATGCCGCCGAGCACGAGATCGGACTCACCTTTGCCGCGGGATCACTGTTCCTTGCCCTCGGAGCGTTTCTGGCGCCGTTGGTAGTGGAACGCTTTGGTAAGACGCGCGCCATCTGGGTGAGTCGCTTCTCCGCCATCCCGTTCATCCTGCTGATCGGGTTCGCACCGGACCTGGCGACGCCGGGGGCTGTGGTGTCGCTGGCCGGGGCGGCCTTTGTGCTGAGGACCGCGCTGTTCAATATGTCCGGCCCGGTCTATGAGGCGTACACCATGGAGCGTTTGCACCCGACCGAGCGGGCCACGTTCACCGGCATTGACGCCCTGTTCTGGAGCGGGTTGGCAGCGCTCGGTGGTTTCCTGGGGGCCCGGCTGATGAACGGCGGGGATTTCCGCACCCCGTTCGTGGTGATGGCGGTCCTGTACCTGATCTCCACCGGGCTGTTCTTGCGGTGGTTCGGCGGTCGGTCCGAAGCAATCGAGGCGGTCCCGAGCGAAGCCGTGATCGGCTCACCAGCAATCCGGGCAGTAACCCCTCCCACTCCGTGACTCGAGACCGCCCCCTGCCGCCGAAGGCAGGCCAGGCGGCGGCTCCTTCCCAACGAAGCTTTAGCCGGAGCGAAACACGAGGCAGCAGCCGGCAGGGCTTCTGGCAGGTCGCTACATCGATCACCCGATCTGCGCCATATCGCAGGCAAGACGAAGATGTGCTGGAACGGCACATATATGGCGCGGCGGAGGACGGAGAGCCGAGGGGCTCCTAGCCTCTCCAAGAGGCGGTGTACTTGGCAGGCGGCTGCCGAGGGCGGGGGCCTGTCACAAGCCACCACCGTGCCGTCCACAAAGACGGCTGCCGAACACCACCCCTCCGATGACCATCCGGTCCGGCGCCGACGTCTTGCCTGTCGAGGCCCCCTCGCTACGATTCAACGGCCTTCGGGGGTGGTGTAATTGGCAACACAGCGGGTTCTGGTCCCGTCGTTGAGGGTTCGAGTCCTTCCCCCCGAGCGAAGGTGGCAAAGCCACCGCCGCGGCCCCGTCGTCTAGCGGCCTAGGACGCTGGCCTCTCAAGCCAGTAACGCCGGTTCAAATCCGGTCGGGGCTACCAGAGTCGTACTGGGTCGGGGCCCTGCCTGATCGCTGATCGCGCGTCTACGACCCGCCGTAGACGGGGATCATTGCCCCGTTGATCACGGTCGATTCCTCCGAGGCGAGGAAGTCGATCACGGCGGCAATCTCCCCCGGAGTCGGCCAATCGACGTAGTTGGCGAACGGCACGGCCTGGCGGAACGCCGGGGTGTCGATGAGGGCGGGGAGGACGACGTTCGAGGTGACGGCGTCGTCGGAGACCTCTTCGGCGATCGAGCCTGCCAGGGCGATCACGCCTGCCTTGGCGACGTTGTACATGGCCTGGCCCGAGGGTGGTTCGAGCGCCGATCGGCTGCCGATCATGATGATCCGGCCCCACTCGGCCTCGCGCAGATGGGGTATCGCAGCGCGGGCGGCGTTGAACGCGGTACGAAGATTCAGGTCGATCATCCGCTCGAATCGGACGTCGTCGGTCTCCTGGACGTCGCGTCCCCCGGCCCATCCCCCGACCAGGCACGTCAGGACGTTGATGCCGCCGAATGCGGCGACGACATCCTTCATGAAGCTGTTGACCGCCTCTGCGTCCGAGCAGTCCACCCGCTTCAGGATGAGTCGCTCTTCGGGCATGCCGAGGAGCTTCTCCACCTCGTTGGCCTCATCGGGGACGAGGTATGTGATGGCCAGGCGAAACCCGCGGACCGACAGGCGGGTGGCGACTTCACGGCCAAGCCCACCGGTGCCGCCGGTGAGCACTGCAACGGGATCTGGCACGGTGTTCCTCGCGGAGGTGGAGACGACCCATCGTACCGGTCTCGGCGTCTGGGACCGAGCGCTCCAAGCCCAATGTTTTCGACTCGGACCCGGCGCGGGCACTAGGCCTCTGGCGAGTACTCCACCACTCGAACGTCGACCGGTTGCAGCTCCTCGATGAGGTTCGCGGCCGTTATCGCCCCGTCCATCGTGCGGGATCCCGGCTCCGCTCTGCCCTCGAGAATCAGATGAGCGAGTGCCGTGGCCGGGAACGCCGTCGTCCGGGCGAGGGCGGAGAAGCGCGTGTCGTTGCGATCGGCCATCTCGTAGCCGCGTGTGACATTGCCGCGCCTGGCCCAGACCCGCATCAGCACGAGATCGTCGCTCCCCGCCGGCAGGTGGTCGGCGAGCGCTTCGAGAAGCACCGTCCGGGGGGCGACTCCCGAGCCCAGCTGAGGCGTTTCGTCGAACAACCCGATCTCCAGCATCGCTCTGAACGCCTCAGCGTGGCCGGCGTGGCGGAGCGTCTTGTAGTCGAGTTCGCCGACCCTCCCGGCGAACATGGTGGGGAGCGACGACGACCCTCCTGCGGTGTGGAAGGCCTGGAGAGTTCCGAAGGGCTCCCACGGCACCGCTTCGATCCCGGTGAGCGGTTCGACTAAGGCGAAGGCGCCGTCGCGCAACACTTCGCACGACTCGGCGTATTCGTTGATGAGTCCCGCCGGGCTGAAGGCCAGCTGATAGCCGAGGGCCCCGACGGGATGGGCCGGAAGGGCACCGACCCTGAGCCTCAGCTCATCGATCGGGCCTTCGCCGAGGGCGTCGGCGACACCGACTGCCAGCACGTTCACCATTCCCGGAGCCAGCCCGCAGTCGGGCACGACGGTCACTCCGGCGGCGATAGCGGCGGAATCCAGCTCGAGCTGTCGGCGCACGATGGTGGGATTCCCGCCGAAGTCGAGGTAGTGGGTCTCCGTCTCGACGGCCGTCCGAGCCACCGATTCGCCCAGGGCATACGGGACGCCCGACACGACGAGATCGACTCCATCCAGCAGACCGCGGACTGCTGCCTCGTCGGTGGCATCGACGACGGCGGCGCGGGCATCGGCGATCGCGGCGGCGCCGAAGGCGGCCTCGCGTTCACGATCGGCGACGAGGACGTCGTAACCGCGCCGTCCCATGTCCCAGGCGGCTGCGGTACCGACGATCCCCGATCCGAGGACTGCCACCGATGCCATTGCCCTCAGGATAGGAAAGGAGACAGCCAGCCCCCGCCGGGGAGTGCGGCGGCGGCGATGAGATCCTCCGGCGTGTCGATCTCTATCGCGGTGTCGGGGCCTGTGAGCACGATCGCCGGATGGCCCGCCAGGGCTTTGAGGTGGCGATGAAACGATCCAGGCCCGTACCCGAGTTCCACCCGTCGGGTGGCTCCGAGCACGTTGGTGCCGCCGTCGCGGGCGGGGGCGATGACGCCGCGCTCTGCGGCGAGGTGGTCTCTGACGTGCTCCATCGACTTGCCTTGCAGTAGCGGGAGATCGCCGTGAACGACGACCCAGCCGCTTGGGTTGAGCGCGATCCCGGCGTCGCAGGCGGCATCCAGCCCCGAGCCCGTGTCCCGGACGATGGTGGCTGCTCGCTCATCGGCCCACCGGGCAACGGTCGGGTCCCCGGTGACGACGACGAGGTCGAACCCGGCGAGCCGGCAAGAGGCAACCACGTGGTCGGCCGTTGCCCGGGCGAGAATGGCCCGCTGCTCAGGAGCCAGGGCGCCTGCCAACCGCTCCTTGGCGACCTCGAAGCTCTTGAGCGGGATGACTGCGATGGGGTCCATGGAACCGGAGCCAGACTAGGGGTGGCCTGTACAGTGGCCGCCGTGCTGCGCAGGACCAAGATCATCGCCACACTGGGGCCGGCGAGCGCAGATCCCGCCACCATCTCCCGGATGGTCGGGGCCGGGATGGATGTCGCCAGACTGAACTTCTCTCACGGCACGCACGACTCACACTCCGCTCTCATCGACGCCGTCAGGGCGGCGGCGGCCGAGCATGACCGGGCCGTCGCCATCCTCCAGGACATACAGGGACCACGGATCAGGGTCGGGTCGTTTCCCGGCGGCGTCGTCGAGATCGAGACGGGCTCGGAGATTCGGTTGGTGTCGGGCGACGGGGAGGGTGACGCATCGACGGTCCACGTCCAGGATCTCGACAAGGTGAGGCTCGAAGTCGGCGCGGTCGTTGTGATGAACGACGGGCTCATCCGGTTGGAAGTCGTTTCGACAGCTGATGGCGACGCCACCGCCCGTGTCGTCGAGGGCGGGCCGCTGAGCAGCCAGAAGGGGGTGGCGTTTCCGGGTACTCAACTCGATCTCCCTGCGGTCATGCCCAAAGACGAGCAGGATCTGACATTCGGCGCCGAGCAGGGGGTCGACCTCGTTGCCGCCTCCTTCGTCACCACCGGGGCCGACATCGAGCGGGTGAAAGCAATCGTCGGCGATGTGCCCGTGATCGCCAAGATCGAGCGACTCGCCGCCTATGAGAACTTGGACGACATCCTTGCGTTGGCCGACGGCGCCATGGTCGCCAGGGGTGACTTGGGCGTCGAACTGGGGGTAGCTCCTTTGCCACGGGCGCAGAAGGACATCATCGCTAGGACCAACGCCACGTCGGCGATTTCGATAACCGCGACGGAGATGCTCGAGTCGATGACGTCGTCGCCTCGCCCCACCAGAGCCGAGGTAACCGACGTGGCCAATGCCGTGCTCGACGGGACCGACGCGGTGATGCTGTCGGCGGAGACGGCCGCGGGCCGATACCCGGTGCGGGCTGTGGAGACGATGGCGGCGGTGTGCCTGGAAGCCGAGGCCAGCCCCGGCTACCCGGAAAAGACGCTTGCCTTCTCCGACCTCGAGCCGAGCTTCGCGTCGGCGATCGCCGCCGCCGCCGCCGATGCCGCCAGCATCCTCGGTCTCGACATGATCGTCGCCTTCACGGAGAGCGGCTTGACAGCGCGGCTGGTCGCCAAGTACCGGCCGGCTGCCGCAATAGTGGCCTTCACCCCGCACGAGCCGACGTTCAACCGGCTCGCCTTGGTGTGGGGGGTCACCCCGCTGCGGTTTCCGACGCTCCGATCCACCGACGAGATGATCGAGGAGGCGGGCCGGCGGCTGCTGGATCGGGGCATGGTCGAACCCGGCGACTCCATTGCCATGGCCGCCGGGATCCCCCCCAACCAGCAGGCGTCTACCAACCTGCTGAAGCTCCATGTCGTCGGCGCAGGTTCGCGAGGGCTGCCGGGGTCGGAGGTCTAGATACCCCAGGGTTGCATCTTGTCAAGCTGCTTTGTCCTGGGTGATGGTTCGGCGGTGTGCCCAGGCGATGTGTTCGTCATAGAGGACACCGTGGGTGAGGCAGCCGTGGAGGATGCCGAC
>JAZGDZ010000026.1:0-3730 GCA_036478235.1 Acidimicrobiia bacterium
CCCGAAGCGCCTCCTCCTCCGTCGCCCCTCTCTCGATCGCGGCGCGATAGGCCGCGATCTGGCGGTCGGCGCTGGTCCCCTCGCTCACCAGCGCCCGGGCGTGCTCGACCTCGGCGAGGCAGCCGAACTCGATCGCATCCTCCCGGACCAGATTGATTATTTCTTCGATGAGGTCTTCGAACGGCACCAGTATTCCCTTGCCGAAGTCGGCGAGCGAGCCCTCGACCCCATAGCGCTGGGCCCGCCAGGTGTTCTCGGACACCAGCATGTTCGAGTACGACCGCCAGCGCTGATTCTCGAGCCTCCTCCTGAAGAGCAGACCGAGAATCGACAGGAACGTCGCGGCAACGGTGATCCCGTCCTCGACCCGGGTACTGATATCGGCGATCCGCATCTCGATCGTGGGGTACCGCGCCGAAGGGCGGATGTCCCACCAAAGGCGGGTGGCATCCTCGATGAGCCCCGCACCGACCAGGGCATCCACGTGGCGCTGGTATTCGCTCCATGAGGAGAACTGCACCGGGGGGCCGGTTCGGGGAAGGGAGTAGAAGACGCTCATGCGGTACGACTTGAGCCCGGTCTCCACCCCGTGCCAGAACGGCGAGGAGGTGCTCAGGGCCAGGAGATGCGGCAGGAAGTAGGTCACCTGGTTCATGAGGTCGAGACGCATCTCCGGGTCTTCGATGCCCACGTGAACATGCATGCCGCAGATCACCAGGCGACGGGCAACGGTCTGTAGATCGTCCGCCAGCATCTGGTAGCGCGCCTTGTCGGTCACCTGCTGCTCGGCCCAATGCGCAAACGGATGGGTCGAAGCTGCAATGAAAGCGATCCCGTTCCTCTCGGAGACGTCGCGCAAGCCCTTGCGCAGACGGATGAGATCGTCGCGGGCTTCGGCCATGGTGGCGGACACCTTGGTACCCACCTCCACCTGAGCACGGAGGAACTCGTGACCCACCTGGGGCCCGAGGACCTCCTCGCACTCCCTCATGACGCGATCGGGAGGATCCCGGAGAAGATCGCGCGATTTCGGGTCGATGAGGAGGTACTCCTCTTCGATCCCGATGGTGAAGGCGGGACGCTCGACGGCCATGACGAACCTCGCTCGACGTCGGGCCACACTACTCCCCGCCCCCAGCCCGGAACCGGCGATGAGTAGCGTTGCGCCATGGCCGAGATCAGCCCAAGGGTGCTTGCCTTCCGGTGCCCGTTCATCCTCGGCAATCGCTGATTGGTCACCCCGCCTATCGGTGCGCCCTCTGTGCTTATGGCTCTTCGCCCTACGGCTCATCGCTGGTCTTGGCTGCGGTGTTCGAGTCCTACTCGGCCTCGAACCCCTCCGCATGGTTGTGCCGCCCTTCGGGCGGCGCAGTGTTCTACGGCTCATCGCAATGCGACCCGGGGCCCTAGGAGTCTGCTGGGTGATGCCGTTGCTCAGATCGGCGGCCAGGCGCGCAACTCGCCAGGACCTCGGGTTCGTCACTCCTCATGCAGGAATGGCGGAGCCGAGGACACCGCGAGTGGCGATGCATGGCCGCCGAGATGAGTGACATGCATCGCTCAGCAGGCTCTCACCCCAGGCCGCCGAGTCCCCGCCTACCGGCGCGTCCTCTGTGTCCATGGCGCTCTTCGCCGTACGGCATCGCGATGCGGCCCGGGGGCCCCAGCCCCAGGCCGCCGAGTCCGCGCCTATCGGCGCGCCCTCTGTGCTTATGGCTCTTCG
The DNA here is from genome assembly GCA_036478235.1 of Acidimicrobiia bacterium. GTDB lineage: Bacteria > Actinomycetota > Acidimicrobiia > Spongiisociales > UBA11373 > JACZWZ01. The sequence continues at coordinate 1,724 of JAZGDZ010000026.1, forward strand.
CCCTACGGCTCATCGCGGTGCGACCTGGGTCCCTTCCCAGGCCGCCGAGTCCGCGCCTATCGGTGCGACCTCTGTGTTGATGGCTCTTCGCCCTACGGCTCATCGCGGTGCGACCTGGGGGCCCCAGCCCCAGGCCGCCGAGTCCGCGCCTATCGGCGCGCCCTCTGTGTTGATGGCTCTTCGCCTGACGGCTCATCGCGGTGCGACCTGGGGGCCCCAGCCCCAGGCCGCCGAGTCCGCGCCTATCGGCGCGCCCTCTTAGCATCCGAGCATGAGGTCGACGCTGATCGCTCTCGCGCTCGTGGCATCGGCCTGTGCCGTACAGGCGGGGGTCGACCCCGACGCCTCCCCGACCACCACGGCCGTCATCCCACCGTCGACCATCGCCGTCGACGAACAGACCCGGCTCGAGACGGTGGCGCTCGCCGCCAGCTTCTACGACGCGATTCTCGCCCGCGATGGCGCAACAGTCGCCGCGCTGAGCACCGACCCCCCGGTCATGATCCAAGAAGAGATCGATGCCTGGGCCGGTGCCATCGGTTTGGTGGGGGGCTCGTTCATCGTCACCGAAGGACGATTCACCGAGACGACTGCCGAGATCACCGTGCGCCTCACCCTCGACCTCGTCGAGGTGGGGACATGGTCGTACGAGTCGACGGTGACCCTGGTGGGAGGCCCACCGTGGACCGCCATCTGGTCTCCGACGGCTCTCCACCCCTCCCTGGAGCAGGGAGATCGGCTTCGGCTCGACCGGGCCTGGCCGCCCCGAGCCCCCATCCTGGCGAGCGACGGAACCGAGCTCGCCGGAGCAGAGGAGGTGAAGATCATCGGCGTGGTGCCCTCGCGGATCGAGGACCTCGACGAGCTCACCGCAGACCTGGCCGGTCTGGCCGGGATCGATCCGGCCGTCGTCGTCGAGGAGCTGGCACGGCCCGCCGTCCAGCCGGATTGGTTCGTGCCCGTCGGCAGCGTGAAGCTCGTCGTATACGCCGCCGTGGGAGAGAGCCTCGAGACGCTACCGGGCGTCGTGATCCGCGACGGCTCGGAGCGGCTCCTCTTCCGGGACGACTTCGCCGGCCACCTGATCGGAGAGTTGGCGCCGATAACCGCCGAGCAGCTGGACCGGTTGGGGTTTCCCTACGGGCCCACCGACCTCGTCGGACAGACCGGGATCGAGGCGGCGTTCGAGTCACAGCTCGCCGGCAGGCCGCGGACTGCGATCGTCCGGGTGAACAAGTTCGGCCGGATCGTCGAGGACCTGCGCGTGCTCGAGGTAATCGCACCCGAATCGGTCCGAACCACAATCGACATCAAGGTCCAGACCGCAGTCGAGCAGGCCCTGCGCGATCTGGCCTTCCCGGCGGCCGTCGTGGTGATCGAGGCTTCCACGGGTCAGATCAGGGCCGTCGCCAGCAGGCCCCTGGACGACGGGTTCGATCGAGCACTGCTGGGGGCCTATCCGCCCGGCTCGACATTCAAGGTGATCACCGCGACGGCACTCCTGGAGAACGGCTACACGGCGGCGACAGAGGTGGACTGTCCCGCTGCGGTCAACTTGGGAGGCCGCACCATTGAGAACGCCGCCGGAACCGGTCTGGGATTGATCTCGTTCACCGACGCCTTTGCCGCCTCCTGTAACACGACCTTTGCGGCTACCGCCGTCGATGTCCTCGACGGGGCGACCCTCCGAACAACGGCGGAGGGCTACGGGTTCGGAAAGGACCCGGACCTCGGACTGCCGGCGATCGGTGGATCGTTTCCTCTTCCCGGCGACACCGCCGAACTCGCCGCGGCGGCCATCGGTCAAGGACGCGTCCTGGTGAGCCCGGTCCACATGGTCACGGTGGCCGGAGCCGTCGCCGCGGGGGCGTGGCGGCCCGCCAACGTCATCGCCACGGCAGAGCGTTCCCCGGGATCGGAGCTGGAGCGCTCGGCCGTATCCACGCTGGCCGACCTGATGCTCGCGGTCGTCACATCGGGCACAGGTACGAATGCTGCGGTGCCGGG
>JAZGDZ010000027.1:0-8805 GCA_036478235.1 Acidimicrobiia bacterium
GAGGGACTCCTAGCGGTGCCGTCGGACCGGTCCCGTGCGGGCGCCGAGCGGCCCGGACGAATCGTCTCCTCGTTGGGTCGGTCGACGAGCCGGGCGAACAGGATGAGACGGCTGTTCGACGAAAAGCGTGGAGTGCAGGTGGTCAGGGTCAGCCATGACTCCTCCCTTTGGGTGGCGACGCAGGTGTCGCTTGGCTGGACCACCCTCGTCTCGACCACCTCATAGGTGTGTGTTCATCCCCGGGGACTAGTGACCCAGGATGGACCGCGTAATGGTCACCTTGCCAACTGAAGAATTCCCCCATCGGGCGCCGATGGAGTGGAGTAGGCACAGCACCGACTAGTGCGTCGTCTATCCGAGAGGAGGTAGCGCCCATGTTGCAGCGTCTATACGCCGCCCTGCAGAGCAGGGACGAGGGGGCGACCATGGTGGAGTACGGCCTGATGGTCGCACTCATCGCCGTTGTGGCCCTGATTGCCGTCACTGCTCTCGGAGGCAGCGTTCGCGACATCTTTCAGAACGTCGCGGACACGCTCAGCCCGTGAAAACGCCGTCTGGGTCCCGGGCGGTTCAGCCGCTCGGGACCTCCGACGGAAGTCCTTCCATGTCTTCCATGAAACGCGACGACGGAGCAGCCCTCGTGGAGTTCGCCCTGGTGCTGAGCCTGCTGGTGCTGATCATGTTCGGCATCATCGGCTTCGGCCGGGCCTACAACGCCCAGGTGACCCTCACCCACGCCACCCGTGAAGGGGTGCGGGTGCTGGCGATCACCGGTGATCCCGTCGCCGCCACCCAGGCCACCAAGGACGCCGCCCCCACCCTCGACCCGGCGCTCCTGTCGGTCAGCCCCGGCCCCTGCTCGCCGGGATTCCCCACCGAGCTGACCGCCACCTATCCCTTTGAACTCGACATCCCATTCTGGGGGACGAGAAACCTGACCCTCGATGCAACGGCGGTGATGAGATGCAGCGGCTGAAGCGCGACGACGGCGTCGCCGGAGTGTTCGTGGCCATCACCATCGCCACCTTGCTGGGCATGCTCGGCTTCGCCGTAGACGTCGGTGCCATGTACGACGAGCGGCGTCAGCTGACCAACGGGGCGGATGCGGCGGTGCTGGCCATCGCCGAGGACTGCGCCCTGAAGGTCTCGTGCAACCCCGGCAGTGCCAAGAAGACGGCACAAAGCTTTGCCAACGCCAATGCCAACGACGGCGCCGCCTTCATCGAGAGCGTCGTCCTCGACGTGAGCGCCCGTACGGTGCGGGTCGATACCGGCACCCTCACACCGAGCGGCGAGCGGGTGTTCGAACCGTTCTTCGCCCAGGTGATCGGGTGGGACGGCGCCACCGTGTACGGCTCGGCCTCGGCCCTGTGGGGCTATCCCAGCACGATGCGCGGCGTGCTGCCGCTGATCATCTCTCAATGCGAGATCACACCACTTAAGTTCGACGAGCTACGGGTTCTCACCTTCCACGACGCCAACAAGACCGAGCCGTGCAATGCAGCTGTCGGCATGGACGGCAACGACGACGGCAAGCTCGCCGCCGGCTTCGGCTGGCTCATCGCCGACGGCGCGGACTGCAGCACCGCCACCCTGACGATCAGCGACTGGGTGTTCGCCGACCCCGGCTCTTCGCCCTCCAACGGGTGCTCCCCGCCTGACATCAGCGCCCTGATCGGCGAGCCGACACCACTTCCCATCTTCGACGACCTCGTCGGCCTCGGAGCCAACGGCGAGTACCACATCGCGAGCTTCGTTCTCTTCGAGATAGCGGGCTACAACTTCGGCGGCCTCTACAAGTTCAATCCTCCGTGCGACGGCGACGAGCGCTGCGTCTCCGGCTACTTCAGGACGGGCACCGTCCACGACGGCGAGCCGGGCGGACCGAATAACGGAATCGTCATCGTCAAGCTGACCGGATAGGAGACCCACGATGCGCAGAGCCATTGGAATCATCGGTGCCATCGCGGTGGCGGCTCTCGGCACGATGCTGCTGGTCGGCTACGTCCGCGGAGCCGAAGAGCGCGCCCTGGCCGGCGAGGAGCTCGCCGAGGTGCTGGTCGTCGACAAGCCGATCGCCCAAGGGACTCCGGCCACCGAACTCACCCTGTTGGTCCGTCTCGAGAGTGTCCCGGTCAAGGTCCGGGCCGAAGGCGGCATCGCCGACCTTTCCACTCTGGCCGATCTGGTGGCGTCGACCGACCTCCTCCCCGGGGAGCAACTCGTCGCCTCCCGCTTCGTGGAGGCCGAGACGCTCGAGGAACACACCCGGATAGAGGCCCCGGCCGACGCCCTCGAGGTGACGATCGCGATCTCACCAGAGCGGGCGCTGGGCGGCCAGCTGGTGCCGGGCGACTTCGTTGCGGTGATCGCATCGTTCGCTCCCTTCGACCTCAACACCTTCGAGCCGTCGGAACTGGACCCGGGCGAGATCATCGACCCCAACGAGATCTTCCTGGGATCGTCCGGGGACGACGAGGGGGGCTCATCGGTGCGGACTCCCACTTCCACCGGCCTCATCTTGCACAGTGTGCTGGTCACCAGCGTGCAGCTGGAGCAGCTGCCCCGCGTCACCGACGAGGACCTCCCCGACGGCACGCCGGCGCTGGCTCCCACTGGCAACCTGCTGATCACGCTCGCCGGACCCATCGATGACGTGGAGCGAATCGTGTTCACCGCCGAGCACGGGTTCATCTGGCTCGCCGCCGAAGGCGGAGACGTCGTCGACTCGCCGACGCCGATCCAGACCCGGGGGACGGTCTACAAGAGATGAGACCGATAATCCTCGCCGGCTCGACCGACCCGTTCGCCCGCAAGGTGTACGAGGCGATCGACGACGACATGCGGGAGCGGCTTCGGCTGTGGACCCAGCATCTCGCCGAGTCGGGCGGCCTCGATGCGCTCCTCGAGGCGCAGCCGGCGGTGGTCATCCTGGGTCCGGGACTGGTCGACGAGGCTTCGCTGCGGTTCGCCCAGCAGATCGACGCCGAGCGACCGGAGATAGGAATCGTCGTCGTCCAGAACGCCGGGACCAACGTCGACGCCGCGCTCGCTGCGGGGGTTCGGGGGATACTCAGCAAGGACTCGGACGGCGAATCGATCAACGCCGCCATAGGGCGGGCCGCCGCCGCCGCCGACCGGCACGAGACGGAGGCACAGATCCCCAAGCCGTCGGTGGGTCGCGCCAAGGTCACAACGGTGCTGTCGCCCAAGGGCGGGGCCGGCAAGACCGTCCTCAGCACCAACCTGGCGGTGGGACTCGCCTCGGTGGCGCCGCGCGGGGTGGTGATGGTCGATCTCGATCTCCAATTCGGCGACGTCGCATACGCCCTCGGGCTCAAGCCGCGCCACACGATGTACGACGTCGTCGCCGCCACCGGATCGCTCGACATCACGACTCTGAAGGTGTTCCTCACCCACCACTCCTCGGATCTGTACGTCATGTGCGCCCCCGATGAGCCGGCCCGAGGGGAGCTGATCGAAGTCGAGGCCGTGCAGCAGATCATCAGCCTGCTCGCCGCCGACTTCGACCATGTCATCGTCGACACTCCAGCGGGGCTCAGCGAGCACACGCTGGCGACGCTCGACCTGTCGACCGACGTGATCTTCCTCGCCGACATGGACGTTCCCAGCGTTCGTCATCTCAGCAAGGTCATCAAAGCCTTCGACCGCCTCGGGATGCAGCATGCCGAGCGCCACTTCATCTTGAACCGGGCCGACGCCCGGGTCGGATTCAGCATGATGAAGGTGGCCGCCCAGGCGGGCCTCGTCGTGGACATCGAGATCCCGCTGTCGAAGCAGGTGCCGGTGGCCCTGAACTCGGGGACTCCGATCATCCTCTCGCAGCCGAAGAGCCCGGTCACCCGCAAGATCTGGGAACTCGTGGAGCGGCTGGCCGGTCCTCAGGCGCGGGAAACCAGACAACCGTTGAAATGGAGTGCATAGATGAAGCTGAGTGACCGCCTAAAGGCCATCGATTCCGACCCGCAGCCGTCGCCGGAAGGCAACGGACAGAGCGCCGCACCGATCCCTCACGACGATCCGCTCGCCGAGTTCAAGGGCATGGCCAAAGAGGCCCTGTACGGGAAGCTGGAATCGAAAGCCCTCGACGGGGCGCTGGGGGAGGGCGAGCTCAAGGAGACGGTGATCAAGGAGCTGGAGCGGCTGATCGCCGAGACCGAGATCCCGCTCAGCGCGGTCGAACGGGAGCGAATCGCCGAAGAGATCAGCGAGGACATACTCGGCTATGGGCCGATCCAGCGCTTCCTCGACGATCGCGAGGTCACCGAGGTGATGGTCAACTCGACCAACCCGATCTTCGTGGAGCGCGGCGGAAAGATCAGCCGCACCACGTCTCGCTTCTCCAGCGAGGAGCATCTGCGCCAGGTAATCGAGCGCATTGTCTCCAGCGTCGGGCGCCGCATCGACGAGTCGTCGCCGATGGTCGATGCCAGGCTCCCGGACGGTTCCCGGGTCAACGCGATCATTCCGCCTTTGGCGGTGGACGGTCCCGCCATGACCATTCGGAAGTTCGCCGTCGACCCGTACGGAGTAGACGACCTCATCCACCTCAACACGATGACCCGGCCGATGGCAGAGCTGCTCGCCGCCTGCGTGGAGGGAAAGCTCAACATCCTCATCTCCGGAGGCACCGGCTCCGGCAAGACCACGCTGCTGAACGTCATGTCGTCGTTCATCCCCGGCGACGAGCGGATCGTCACGATCGAGGACGCCGTCGAGCTGCAGCTCCTCCAGGAGCACGTCGTCCGTCTGGAAAGCCGTCCCGCCAACGTCGAGGGACGGGGCCTCGTCACCATCCGCGACCTGGTACGAAACTCTCTGCGGATGCGCCCCGATCGCATCATCGTCGGCGAGGTGCGTGGAGCCGAGGCGCTGGACATGCTGCAGGCCATGAACACGGGTCACGAGGGCTCGATGTCGACCGTGCACGCCAACAGCCCGCGCGACTCGCTGAGCCGGCTGGAGACCATGGTGCTGATGGCCGGGCTCGATATTCCGGTCACCGCGGTGCGCGAGTACGTCTCTTCGGCGCTCAGCGTGATCATCCAGCTGTCCCGGATGAGTGACGGCACTCGCCGCATCACCCAGGTGACCGAGATCGTCGGCATGGAGGGTGAGGTGATCACGATGCAAGACGTATTCCGCTTCCACCAGACCGGTGTCGATGAGCACGGGAACGTCCTCGGCGACATCGTCCCCACCGGCATCCGGCCCAAGTTCGCCGAACAGCTCACCCGGGCGGGTCTGACCCTGCCCGCCGAACTGTTCGACGGGGAGGCCGGCAAGAAGAAGGAGAAGGCTGCGTGAGACTGCTCCGGGCGGCGGCAGCCGCCTGCGTAGTGCTGGCGGTCTCCGCTCCCGCCCTCGCCGGCGAGGGCGTCGTCATCGACTCAATCGATCTGACCAACGCACCACAGGTGTCACTGATCATCTCGGTCCCGGGCGACGTCGTGGCTGCAGAGCCGGCCGCAGAGGACTTCGCCGTCCTCGTGGAGGGCGTTCGGGTCTCGACCGACGTCTACGGCCTGGTGCGCGATCCCATGGAGGTGGTGATCGTGATCGACACCTCCGGCAGCATGGCGGGTGAGCCGCTGCAGGCGGCCACCGCGGCCGCCCTCGGGTTTATCGACTCCCTTCCCGACTCAGCCCAGATGGCGCTGGTGACGTTCGGCAACGACGCCGTGGCCCGCAATGCCATGGGCGCCCTCCGCGACGACCTCGCCGAGTCCCTCGCCGCGCTGTCCGCCGAGGGGGAGACCGCCCTCTACGACGCCGTGGTCACCGCCTCGGCACAGTTCACCGATGCCGACGCCAGGCACATCCTGGTCGTCCTCTCCGATGGAGGAGACACGGTGAGCACGGCAAGCCTCGACGAGGCATCCGCCGCCGCGGCAGAGGCGGACGCCGAGGTTCGGGCGGTCGCCCTGCAGACCTCGGAGAGCGCTCACGAAGCGCTCTCCGCCCTGGCATCCAACGGCTCGGTGACGACCGCGACCGATGCCGCCGACCTCGCCGCTGCCTACGAGACGGTGGCGCTCGAGTTGACCGGCCGCTACCGGCTCACCTTCCAGGCGGCGTCCACCGGCACCGTCCAGATCGACGTGTTCGTCAACGGACCCGCAGGGGTGTTGTCCGCCTCGCAGACGGTCAATTTCACGACCGGGGTCACCAGCCCGGGGGGCTCTCCGCAACCGGCCCCGGCGGGCTTCGGCGTGGACCCCGTCGAGGTGGCTCCGGTCCTGGTGATCATCGCCGAGCCGACCGGTCTCAGCTCTGGCTGGACCCTGCCCGCGGGCGTCGCCCTCGTGTTCGTCGGGACGCTGGCGGCGCTGTGGTTGACCTCGAGGGATGACGGAGATGTGGTCGCGTTTGCGGCTCCGATCGACTCCGAGAAGCCGGTGGAGCGGAGCGGGTTCTTGGGGGTCGCCGGAAGACGGGCACGGGCGATAGGGGAACGGATTGCCGGGCGCACCAGAGTCGGAGCAATGGACCGGGCGCTCGATCGCGCCGGCCTCGCCTTGCGCCCCGGAGAGTTCGTGGTGGTCTCGGCGACGGTGCTGGTCGTGGGGGTCACCGCCGGCCTCGTGGTCGGAGGGATCGCGGGAGCGGTCGTTCTGGGCGCGGTCGCCGCCATGATGCCCCGAGTCATTCTGCGCACCCTGACGGATCGCCGCCGCCGTGCCTTTGCCGACCAGTTGGAGGGCACCCTGCAGACGATCGCCGGGAGCCTGCGGTCGGGGTACGGGCTCGTGCAGGCGATGTCGACGGTCGCCGACGAGTCACCGTCACCGACCTCCGACGAGTTCAACCGGGTCGTGGTGGAGTCGCGGCTGGGCCGGTCGATCGAGCAGTCGCTGGCTGCCATGGCCGATCGCCTGGAGAACGAGGACCTCGGCTGGGTGGTCGAAGCCATCGAGATCCAGCATGAGGTCGGGGGCAACCTCGCTGAAGTGCTCGACACCGTGACCGGCACCATCCGCGAGCGCAACCAGATCCGGCGGCAGGTGAAGGCACTCAGCGCCGAGGGAAAGATCTCGGCGATCATCCTGCTGTCGTTGCCGTTGGTGATCGCCGGCTTCATAGCCATGATCAGCCCCGAGTACCTCGCCGAGCTGACCGACACCTCAGTGGGCCGGATCATGATCGGCGTGGCCGTGGTCCTGATGCTTGCCGGCGCGGCCTGGATCAAGAAGATCATCCGGGTGGAATTCTGATGCTCGGCGTTCCCCTCTATGTGGTGGCGGCCGCCGGGTTGGTCGTGCTGAGCCTGCCGGTGCTGGCCTGGTCGGTCGCCGGAGTCCGGCGCAGCAAGGTCGTTCCGGCCGATGCCATCGGCGGCCAGGTAGACGAGCGGCAGACCTACCTGCGGGTGGGACCGCTCGATCGAGTCATCGTCCCGGTGGCGCGCTACCTCGGCCGCAAGGTGCGCAAGATCACTCCGGTGGGATGGATCGAGTCGCTCGATCGGCGGATCCGGCTTGCCGGGTCTCCTCACGCCTGGACGGTGGAGCGGGCACTCGCCCTCAAGCTGGCCCTCGGAATCGCCGGCGCATTGGGGACCTGGGCCTGGACCGGAAGCGGTTTCAGCCCTTCCGAACTCGGCGTGAGCGCCCTCGGAGGGCTGGTCGGCTACCTGCTGGTCGACCTGATCCTGTACTCACGGGGCCGGGAACGCCAGAAGCAGATCCTCAAGGAGCTTCCCAACACACTCGACCAGCTCACCATCAGCGTCGAGGCGGGGCTCGGGTTCGACGCCGCCTTGCAGAGGGTCGCCGCGACGGGAACCGGCCCTCTGGCCGAGGAACTGACCCGGGTGCTGGCCGAGATAAAGGTCGGCGTACCCCGGACCGAGTCCCTGAAGCGCCTGATCGACCGCACCGACGTCTACGAGCTGCGCCATTTCGTCCTGGCGTTGCAGCAGGCCGAGCAGTTCGGGCTCCCGGTGGCCCGGGTCCTGCGGATCCAGTCCGGCGAACTCCGCATCAAGCGGCGGCAGCGGGCCGAGGAAGAGGCCATGAAGATTCCGGTCAAGATCGTGTTCCCACTCGTGTTCTGCATCTTCCCGGCGCTGTTCGTCATCCTGCTCGGCCCGGCGATGATTCGGGTGGCTCGGGTCCTGCTCTAGCCCACCCCCGGTCGGTTCCGGCCGATTGATGCCGGTCGACTGTCAGTACCACCATCGTGCCTATATTCCGCCGAGCATTCCCGGCGCGATCTGGAGGGCCTCATCCGCGAATACACGACTGTGACCTGGTCGGCCGTCCGCGCTCCCTCTCTGGTGTTCGACCCGGGGATCACGGAGTGAACGTCGCCGTCCCGTACGTCGTCGGGGTCGACGTGGGGAGCAGCTCGGCGCGGGCCGTAGTGCTCGATGGGGATGGGATCATCGTCTCGTCCTCGTCTGCGAGATATCCGAGCGCAGACGCCTCGGTGGCGGGCAAGATCGATCCAGAAATCTGGATGTCGGGACTGCACGCCGCGATCTCCGGACTGGGGGCGGCGACACCGGTCGCTCTGGGGATCGGCGGATTCGGCCCGTGCACTGCATCGGCCTCCGGGGAAGCCGCACTGACGTTTCGGTACCCGATCGGCGATTCGAGCAATCCTCGAGATCAACACGCTGCCCACGCGGCGGCGCTGCAAGAGATGTTCGGGTCCGACGCACGACCGGTGCTGCAATGGGATTGGATCATCGCTCGCCTCGGGGGCAGGTCCGGCATTCAGAGTGTCTGGCCTGGGGATGAGCCTCTCCCCGAGTTCGGCGATCCGGTGCCGGTTGGAGCA
>JAZGDZ010000028.1:0-2144 GCA_036478235.1 Acidimicrobiia bacterium
CCGCAGCCGGAGTGGAAGGCGCCGGCGCATCGCAATCCGTACATCCCGCCGCTCCAGATGACACAGACCGAGGATGCGCTGCGCATCACCCTGAGTGAGGCCCACCGTGACCCGCGCGGCGACCGCCTGCACGGGGATATCTACGTTCCCCTGCCCGATTTGAAACGCGGGGAGTGGGGCCACGTCCTGGTGCGGGCTCGCACCTTGGATGACATCCGAGACCTTAGGCTCGTGTTCAACCTGAGCGATCCGACGGCGCCGGACGCCGATCAGCAGGGGATGTTCGAGTCTATCGGGGACAATGCACCGGTGATCCAGGACGGCTCGGTGCAGACCTACCTGCTGCGGGCCCCAGCGCCGGCGCTCGGGGAATGGGCGGATCCGTGGCAGGAGTTGGGCCTCGTGGTCAATGCGCAGAAGCCGGGCGGCATCGACCTCCTGTCGGTGAGCCTGATTCCGAAGGAGACCATGTACGCCGACGCACCGGTGGGAGTGAGGCACGTGCCCCGCGCAGTTGCGTCCCGCCGCACGCTGTATACCCATGCCCCGGGCCGGGTCGAGTATCGGGTCCGGGTGCCCGAGGATGGGAGGCTGGATGTCGGGCTCGGCGTGCTCCGCGATGATGTTCCCGTGAATTTCCGGATCACGGCCACGCCACGCGGCGGGGAGGAGGAAGCGCTGTTCGAGGAGACTTACGCCGACCAAGAGCACTGGGGACAACGCTCCGTGGATCTGTCGCATCTGGCGGGGCAGACGGTGACCCTGGCGCTGGAGGCCGAAGCGGATAGGGCGGGAACTATCGCCCTTTGGGCGGCGCCGACCCTCAGCGGGGTGCGTACCACCGACAAACCCAACATCATCTTCTACGTCATCGACGGCGGCGGGGCCGATCTGATGAGTGTGTACGGTTACAACCGCAGAACCACTCCGAACCTGGAGCGGTTGGCCGCCGAGGGCGCCGTCTTCGAGCACGCCTACAGCAACTCCACCTGGACGAAGCCATCGACGGCATCGTTCATGACGTCGCTGCAGCACAGCGTGCTGGGTGGCTACAAGACCGGCACTGACCCGCTGCCGGAGCAGGCGGTGACGATGGCCCAGCACATGCACCGGGCCGGCTACCAGACCGGAGTCTTCGTCGCCAATCCCTACGCTGGCAGGATCAGCAGTCTCGATCGCGGCGTGGACGTGCTGCGCGACTTCGAGATGGAGAACACATCGGTCTCTTCCCTCTCGCTGCACGAAGATTTCTGGCGGTGGCGCGAGGATTACCCCGCCGAGCCGTACTGGGTGCATTTCCAGACCACCGACGTGCATGGAACGAACAATCCGCCGGCCCCGTTCGCTGGCCTGTACGTGAGCCCCGAGCAGCGAGCGACCCTCGGGGAGTGGGGGCGCCGGCTGGTGGAGGCTGGTGGTGGACCCTTCCCGTATTCGGAAGCTTTCGAAAAAACCGAGATCGACCGGCAGGGATTCTTCGACGTAACCCGCGGGCTCTACGACGAGACGATGGCCCACCAGGACTATCAGCTCGGGCGGTTCGTCGAGCGGCTGAAGGCGACGGGGGAATGGGAGAACACGTTGCTGATCGTCGCCGCAGATCACGGGCACATCGCCGGCAGCTACCATTTCGGCGTCGGACTTGCCGATCCGCTACCACCGCCCTGGGAAATCGCCATGGCGAGCTCCCACCTGAGCCGCATTCCCTTGGTCATCTTCTGGCCCGCTCGTATCCGCGGGGGTCAGCGGTTCGACGAGCCGGTCTCGATGATCGACATGTTGCCGACGATCCTCGATCTGGCTGGCCTGCCGATGCCGGAGGTCATGCAGGGGCAGTCGCTTGCGCCTTTGTTGCTGGGCGAGGAAGGCTGGGAGCCGCGGCCGGTGATCCTCGACGAGTTCACGGTTGATCGGGAGACTGGCGAGCTCAGGGGGACGATCGAGGTAATCGACGGTCGCTGGGCGGCGTCGCTGTTTATCGATCCGGCCCCGGAGAAGAAGCGCATCCCCCTGCGGGGGCACCACGATGGTGTCTTCCTCAAGGAAGCCGCCTGGAAGGAAAGGCCCGAGGATGTGGCACCGTTGCTTCTCTACGACATCTGGAACGATCCTTTTGCCTTCCACAGTGTCCACGAGGAGCGGCC
>JAZGDZ010000029.1:0-4198 GCA_036478235.1 Acidimicrobiia bacterium
CGCCGAGTCCGCGCCTACGGCGCGCCCTCCGTATCCATGGCTCTTCGCCATACGGCTCATCGCGCTGCGGCCTGGGTCCCTTCCCAGGCCGCCGAGTCCGCGCCTACGGCGCGCCCTCTTGGTCCCCCTCCTCCATCACGGCCACATACCTGAGGTTTCGGTAGCGACCGACCAGGTCGAGCCCGTAACCGACCACGAACTCGGGCGGTATCTCGAAACCGACGTACTTCACGTCGATCGCCACCCGCTGCAGGCCCGACTTGAGCAGCAGCGTGGCGATCTCCAGCGAGGCCGGGCCGCGCACCCCCAGGTTCCTCCGGATATAGTCCAGCGTCAGGCCACTGTCGATTATGTCCTCGACAATCAGCACGTGGCGCCCGGCCACCTCCCGATCGAGATCCTTGAGGATTCGCACCACCCCCGAAGTCTTGGTGGCAGCGCCATAGGACGACACGGCCATGAAGTCCAGATCGACCGGCAACGCGATGTTGCGGGAAAGGTCGGCCATCACCATGAATGCACCCTTGAGCACGGCGACCAGCAGGAGGTCCTTACCCTGGTAATCGGCGGTGATCTCGGCGCCGAGTTCGACCAGCCGCTGCTGGATCTGCTCCTCGGTGAGCAGCGTCCTCCCGACCTTCACACGTTCCTCCTGGTGGCCCTGACCGTCACCGTCGACGGCACGTCGGATCGCGGCTCGGCCCTCACGCCGGCGATCCAGGCGATTCTGCCATCGGCCTCCACGACCGGCCAGCGCGATCTCACCCGAGCCGGTACCCCCGCTTCGGCGAGCGCCTCGGAGACCGGCTTCGAGCCGCCGACGATGGCGATGCGATCACCGACCATCGCGGTCCGAACCAAAAGCCGCCGCGCAGGCGGCAAGGAGACGCTGAATCGACCCACCGAGAGCTGCGGGGCCGAGACGCACACCACCCAGTCGCCAAACGTCACCTCGTCGTCGATCCCGATCACGACCGGATTCGGAGGCTCCGACTCGCGCAACACCAGGTTGACCCAGGGGCCCTCGCGGCACACGTCGATCCCGGAGGCGATGGTGGTTCTGGCCCCGGCTGCGGCCGCCACCACTGCGGCGACGTCGTCCGCAGTGCCGGCCTCGGGACCACGGGCGGCCCGCAATGCTCGCCGAGCTACGCGGGACGCCACCGACGACGGAAGCATCGCCAGCGAGGCCGCCGGAATCCGGACCACACCCTCTGCTAGGCGTACGGGCACCTTGCCGGCCCTGGTTTCCAGGGTCGCGTCGTCGGCTGCAGCCGTCGCGCCGAGCCGCCCTAGAGCATCGACGAGCTTCGGGTTGTAGTCGCCGACGAGGCGGGGGATCGTCTCCAAACGAAGCCGGTTGCGGCGCACCGTGGCGTCTTCGTTCTGCGGGTCGTCCACGAACCTGAGGCCCGCCTCCGCGGCCACGGTTCGAGCCTCGCTGCGCCTCACACCGAGCATCGGGCGAACGAACGGGCCCCGAACCCGTGGGATGCCGCCCAAGCCGGCGGTTCCCGAGCCGCGTAACACGTTTCCGAGGACCGTCTCGGCCTGGTCGTCGAGGGTGTGACCGGTGACGATTACCTCGTCGTCGCCACGGGCCGCCTCGAGTGCCGCCAGACGCGCACCGCGCAGGGCGGTTTCCGACTCCCCGACGTCCGGCACCCGCGCGATCGAGTGGGGAAGACCGAGCGCGGACGCGATCGAGGCAGCCGCTCGCATCAGCTCACTCGATCCGGGCAGCCCGTGATCGACGCTCAGGGTGCGGGCCGCACGACCGGATCGAGCCACGGCCCAGGCCAGCGCCGCGCTGTCGGGACCCCCGCTGAGCGCTACCAAGATCGGGGCGACGGGAAGTTGGTCGGCGACGGTGGCCGCGAGGCGCGCTGCAGTGGAGCTCAACCCACCCGCGTCAGCCACCGCTCCGGATCCTTGATCTCGCCGAGAGTCGGGATGGCGTCCGGACCCGACCAAACGGCATCCAGTGCGGCGAACCCGGCCCGACGCTCGACCGCCAGGATGAATCGCTCCCCGTCCTCGTACTGCTTCATCTTCATCTCGAGGCCGGTGAGCCTGAGGAAGGCGGCCATCCGCGGGTCCTTGCGCCTCATCTTGAGAACCCGCGCCATCCGATCCTGGGTGACGAGAACCCTGGCACCGATCCGATCCATCACGACGTGCCCGTGACCCTCCAGCAGCGACATCAGGGCCTGAACGCGATCGATCAGATCGCGCTGGTCGGGAGTGGCGAGCAGGCCCATCAGACCGCGCTCGTCGACAAGCGGGCGCCCCTCCCGGGCCGCCTCTCTCATCTCGTCCCTGATCCGTTGCACCCTGCCGGGCTCTGGAGTGGAGGTTTCGACCAGAGCGGAGACGAGTTCCAGGAAGTGGTCCCTGAGCCAGGGCACCCCGGTGAACTGCAGCCGGTGCGTGCACTCGTGCAGCGCCACCCAGAACCGAAACTCGTCGGGCCGGAACTCGTTGCGACGCTCCATATCGAAGACGTTGACGCCCACGAACATCACCGTGTCGGCTTCACGGTCGCCGTCGGAGGGAAGCACGAGCTCGTATTGGCCGAGTACCCGTTTTGACAGCACTCCCACCAAGGCGCCCACCTCGGCTCCCATCAATCGAGCGGCCAGCCGCCGGCCGAAGCCCTTGCCGGAGAGTCGCTCCTCCGCCGGTTCCAAGAGCTTGCCAAACGCTTTCAGGTTCGCCTCGGCCCATTCCTTTCGAGTTACGACGGCGACGACGGGATCACCGACCCACGGCAAGCCGGTCTCGGCGGAAGCCAGCTCGGCGGCGCGCCCCACCAGATCGGACGCCATCCGCTCGAAGTGCCTGAAGTGATAGGAGTCTTCGAGCGCGTGAAAACCGCTGAGACGCCCGGCCACCCGGGCGGCGAGGGTCCAGTCGATCGCCTTCATCGGGTCACGCGATAACGACCCCGAACCCGTATGCCGTAGCCGAGCGCCACGACGAGAATCACAAAGCCGGATGCCCCGAGAAGCGTCGGGACGAGAAAGCGAAAGGTCCAAGCCGGCTCTTTGGCCTCGGCCGATTCGTCCTCGATGACGACGGCGGGCTGGTTGTCTCCCGTCGTGTCGGCCTGAGCAAGCGCCGGCGCCACTCCGACGACGGCGAAGACGGCCAATGCGGCGATGAGGAGCCGAAGTCGATGCATCGAGCCCAGGTTACCCGGGCCGCAAGCGGCGGCTAGAGATCAGGACTCGGGAGCGACGCGGCCGCGCAGCCGGGGGAAACGAGTCGGAGCGTGGGCGAAGCAATGATCCCTCTTGTTGTAGCTCGAGAGCCGGGTGGTACAGCCCTTCTCGATGCAAACTCGATTGCCCGCATGCTGCTTGGGAGCACGGAGCTTTCCCCGGACCCGGTTGCCTCTCATGATTTCAGACATCTAAACCTCCTGCAGTCGGGTCAGCCGACGCATCGGTCGGGCCATTCTCCCTCAAGAACGCACTTAGACGGTCATAGAGTTCCTCAGGGACATCATCGACGCAGTCGTCTCGAATCTTCATCTGTAGCTTACGCTCGAAGCTGAAACCGTCCGTGCAGGGCGGGCAGCGCCGCAGATGACGTCTGATCTTCCACCTCCGGTAGCGGCCGATTTCGCCGTCGAGGTAGGAATAGACCCTCGCCTGTGAATCATCGCATGCACGCTTCATTGACCGATCCCGATGCCTCGCTCCTCTGCAATTCTCCACAACGCGCGCTGCAGCTGCTTTCTTCCCCGATGCAGCCGACTCATCACGGTCCCGATCGGCACGTCCATGATCTCGGCGATCTCCTTGTACGAGAAGCCTTCGACGTCGGCCAACAGCACCGGGATTCTGAAGTTCTCCGGCAGCGCTTCGACTGCTTCCTTGACGTCCGTGTCCACGAACTGGTCGAGCGCCTCCTCCTCGGCCGACCGGCTCGCCCCACCCGTGCCCCTCTCTCCGAGACGCTTGAAGAGATACAGGTCCTCCAGCTCGCCCAGCTCGACTTCGGAGGGGCGCCGGGTTTTTTGCCGGTACTTGTTGATGAACGTGTTGGTCAGGATTCTGTACAACCACGCCTTGAGGTTGGTCCCCGCCCTGAAGGTGTGATAGCCGCGGTACGCCTTGAGCAGCGCCTCCTGCAACACGTCCTCGGCATCGGCCGGGTTCCGGGTCATCCTCAGCGCGGCTGAGTAGAGCTG
>JAZGDZ010000003.1:0-22531 GCA_036478235.1 Acidimicrobiia bacterium
CCTAACTCCTAACTCCTTCTGTTTCAGAACGTCTCTACCACCTTTGCCACGGCTTCGGCCGTCCTTTCCCAGCGCGGCCCCAGCATCAGGTCGTGGGCGGCACCGTCCATCACGATGAGCTCCGTCCCATAGGCCCCCGCCGTCCTGCGCAACTCTTTCAAGCCAAAGATGCGGTCCTCCGAACCGGCGATGATCGAAACCGGCGTGTGGACGAGCTGCGGTCGCGGCCTGACGAAGAAAAGCATGTCGAGGTAGGCGAGGTACGACTCGCCCTGGAGACGCTTCCAGTGGCGCTCCATATCTCCAGGAGGAATATCGTCGGGGAAGAGCAGGTCGGCGGCGATGGCGCGGTCCTCCACCAGGGGCTTCAGATCCCACAGCAGATTCGCCTTGAGGAACTTGACCGGGTGACGCCGCATCACCCGCAGCGTCGCTCGCCACGCCCCTCCGACCGGGTCGGGTGCCAGCAGAACCGCCCCGGGGAGGGACGTGCTCTCCAGATAGCTCTGCACTGCCAGTCCGCCCATCGAGTGCCCGATGAGGATCGGAGGGACGTCGAGCGAGTCGACGACGGCGGCCACGTCCTCGACGTAGTGCTTGTTGCGGGTGAAGCGGAGCGGTCGGTCGTTGGGAGTCTCACCGTGGCCTCGCAGGTCGAGGGCGTGGGAGGTCCAGCCGTGGTCGGCGAACCAGGGGAGGAACCGCTCCCAGCACCAGGCGCCGTGCCAGGCACCGTGAACGAAGAGCAGCGGATGGCGGCGCGATCCGGTCTCGGGTCGAACGGTGACGACGTTCGGTGTCACCGCGGGAGCCTACGCCCGGCCCTGCTCGGTACGCTCCTCCGATGGCTTCGCTTTTCGAGATCAGGGACATGACGATCTCACTCACTCGGGTCCCTACGACGAACCCGCTCTACGACCCGGGGCACCCCGAGGAGCGCGTCGTGATCGAGGGTGCCTCGATCACCGTCGCCGAAGGCGAGACGGTGGCGCTGGTCGGCGAATCGGGATCCGGTAAGAGCCTGTTGGCGATGGGTTCGGTGGACCTCTTGACGCCGGGCGCCAAGGTCAAATCGGGGCAGACGATCTTCGAGGGACGCGTCCTCCAGGACCTGGACGATCCGGACTGGGGCTCGCTCGTGGGGATGGGGATCGGAGTGCTTCTACAGGACGCCATCGGCTCCTGGGACCCACTCGAATTCATTGGCTGGCAGACGGGCGAGGCGCTCGACGCGCACACCGATATGAGCTCGGAGGAGATTCAGCAGCGGGTCCTCGACGCCCTGGGAGAGGTCGGGCTCTCCAAGCGGAGGCACTTCACCGCATTCTCCCACGAGGTCTCCCGCGGCCAGGCGCAGCGGGGGATGCTGGCAAGTGCGCTGCTGTCGGCTCCGCGCATGCTGGTGGCGGACGAACCGCTGTCGGGGCTCGACGTCACCGTGGGCCGCGCCGTGCTCGACCTCATCGACGACATGCGGTCCAAGCGGGGCATGGGGATGTTGCTCGTCACGCACGATCTGGGCGTCGTGGCTTCGGTTGCCGACCGGGTGGCCGTCGTCTACGCCGGATCGATAGTCGAGGACGGTCCGGTTGAGGACGTCTACAGGCGCCCGCGGCATCCCTACACCTCGGGCCTGCTTGGGTCGATTCCGGGGCTCGTGTGGGGCCGGCTCCGTCCCATCGAAGGCGAGACGCCAGACCTGTTTGAGGTCACTCCCGGATGCCGCTTCGCCGATCGCTGCCCGTATGTGATCGATCGGTGTCGCACCGAGAAGCCGGAGCCACGCCCGATCGAGAGGACGATGGTGGCGTGTCACAGAGCCGAGGAACTGGAATTGAAAGGGGTCGGCTGACGCCGACCGTTCTGGATCGGATTCGCCTCGGGACGTTAGGACGTTTCTCCTGTGGGTGACCTGGCCCGCCGTCGAGTTATCCGTTACCCGTTTCCTAGATCGGAAAGACGGGAAACGGGACACGAGAAACGGAAAACGGAGCTGCAGATGTGGCTCACCGAGGGCGATGTATGGACCGGGGAGAGGGGGGCCTTTCGGGGGTCTGAGCGATGGGAGTAGGTTCGGCGTCGTGACTCGGACCGACCGCACCATTACGCATCATGGTGTCGGGTATGAGGTCTACATCCGCTCGTTTGCCGACTCGAGTGGTGACGGAATCGGGGACCTCGAGGGAGTTCGGCGGCACCTGGACCACCTCGTGTGGCTGGGCGTGGATGCGGTCTGGGTCACTCCCTTCTACGAGTCGCCCGGCCACGACCACGGATACGACGTCTCCGACTATGTCGGTATCAACCCGATCCACGGCTCGCTCGACGACTTCGATCGACTTGTCTCCGATGCCCACGACAAGGCCCTAAAGATCATCGTCGACATCGCGCCGAATCACTCTTCGGTCGAGCACACCTGGTTCCGTGAGGCGGTCTCCGACTCCTCAGGGCCGTATAGGGACTACTACATCTGGAGGGATCCGGCGCCGGATGGCGGCCCACCCAACAACTGGGTCAGCCACTTCGGCGGTCCCGCCTGGACGCTGGATCTCGGGTCGGGCCAGTATTACTGCCATCTGTTCCTCCCCGAGCAGCCCGATCTGAATTGGAACAACCCGGGCGTGCTCGCGGCGTTCGACGAGATCCTTCGTTTCTGGTGCGACAGAGGCGTCGACGGTTTCAGGGTCGACGTGGCGTACGGCCTGGCTAAGGATCCCGAGTTCAGGGACAACCCCCAGCTGCGGCCGATCACGGACGACATGGGTCCCGGCGAGGTATTCGAGGCCTTCCGCCATCAGCACGACATCGAGCAGTCTCGCAGCCTCGCCGTCTTCCGTCGGTGGCACGAGGTGGTGCAGCCGTACGACGCAATCTTGATCGGTGAGGTGAGGACGGGAGATCCGGACCTGATGACCGAATACTTGGGCGACGGTGATCTGCTCGACCTGGTGTTCTACCTGGAGCCGGGCCGGATGCGATGGGAGCCGCAAATGCTCCTCGAACGGATACTCGCCATGCGCGCCGCCGTGCCTTCCGGCATCGCCTGGATCATCGACAGCCACGATCGGTCTCGATCATCGTCGCGGTTCGGAGGGGGAGGTCGTGGTGCCCTGCGCTCGCTGGCTGTCACGACTCTGCTCATGGCGCTCGACGGCATGCCCTTCCTCTACCAGGGTCAGGAGCTGGGCCTCACCGATGGTGTCATCGACCCGGCCGACATGGAGGATCCGATCACGACCCGCAACGAGGGCGCCGTGGGTCGCGACGGGGCCAGAACTTCGATGCCGTGGGACGACGGCCCCGGCAACGGCTTTACGACGGGTGCTGTGGCTTGGCTTCGTGCCGAGCCGCGGTCGTCGGCCGAGACTGTGGCAATGCAGCGGAGCGACCCGGATTCCCTTCTCAACCGGCATCGCCGGCTTCTGACCATCCGGAGATCACTGCCCGACCTGAGACATGGCGAGATGGAGGCTTTCGTCCGCGAATCCATGCTCGTCGGGGTGCGCCGCGGCCGGGTGATCGTCGTGAGCAATCTCGGGGCGTCCGCCGAACTGGTTGCGCTGCCGGCAGGCAGGTGGACGGTGGTGTTCTCGTCGCGTCGGCCGGCGGAAGGGGCCGCGGCGGGTTCGATCGAAGTAGAGGCCGAGACGACGATCATCCTCGAGGTGGCCGGACCGACGACATCGGCGACCGTTTGATAGCCTTGGTCGGTCCCCGCAACGTGAGGACTCTCGCATGGCCGGCATCGTGCTCGAAGGGGTGGGCAAGACCTACGGAGAGGAAAGCCGCGCCGTTGCAGACGTCAATCTCGAGATCGGAGACGGCGAGTTCCTGGTCTTCGTCGGACCGTCGGGCTGCGGAAAGTCAACACTGCTGCGGATGATCGCCGGCCTCGAGGAGATCTCGGAAGGCAAGATCACGATCGGCGATCGGGTGGTGAACGATGTCCAGCCCAAGGATCGCGACATCGCCATGGTGTTCCAGAACTACGCCCTCTATCCACACATGACCGTGTTCGACAACATGGCCTTCGGCCTCAAGCTGCGACGCATGGATAAGGGCGAGATCGAGCGACGGGTCGGTTCGGCCGCCGACTTGCTGGAGATCACGGACTATCTCGAGAGAAAACCGAAGGCGCTGTCCGGTGGACAGAGGCAGCGGGTGGCGATGGGACGTGCCATCGTGCGAGAGCCCGCAGCCTTTCTGATGGATGAGCCGCTGTCGAATCTCGACGCCAAGCTGCGCGTGCTGATGCGGACCGAGTTGGGGCTGCTCCACGAGCGGCTCGAAACCACGACCGTCTACGTCACTCACGACCAGATCGAGGCGATGACCCTGGGGCAACGGGTTGCCGTGCTAAAGGCCTACACGGCCAATCGGCCCGAGACCCTGCAGCAGGTGAACACACCCAGCAAGCTGTACGAGGAGCCGCGCAACCTGTTCGTTGCCGGTTTCATAGGCAGTCCGGCGATGAATCTGGTATTGGGCCATCTCGAGGGCGCTGGCGGCTCGGTCGAGGCCGTATTTGGGACCACCCGCCTGGAGGTCGATGCCTCGGCTCTGGAGCGCAGTCCGGGGATCGCATCGCGCATGAATCAGGACATCGTCTTCGGCATCCGCCCGGGCGCTTTCGAGGATGCCCGGATCGCACGTGAACAGGCTGCGGGGCGCACGATGGAGGCGGAGGCCGATGTGGTCGAGATCCTGGGACCCGAGACCCTGGTCCACTTCGAGGTCTCGGTCCCGCCCGTGGTGACGCCGGACATAGAGGAGCTGCTGGCCGACACGGGAGCGAATGTGTCTTCCCTCGGCGAGACGACGAGGTTCACCGCCCGCATCAGCTCGGACGCCGATGTGGCGGCCGGTCAGCGTGTCAGGCTCGCCGTCGATACCCGCAAGATCCACTTCTTCGATCCGGATACCGGTCTGCGGATCTAGCTAGCGATCGAGAGCGACCTCGCTCAGGTGGCTCCCGAGCATCACGAGCAGATCGTCGCCTTCGATGTCACTCGTCCGCAGATCTTCGACGTAGGCGGTCGAGTGGAAATGGATCACGGCCCCGTGACCCATTGCAGAGCGATATCCACCGGGTATCGCAGATATGCCCCGGATGTCGTTGTCGATGATTGAACACCGGCTCATGTCGCCGCAAAAGAGTGCACTTCCTGATCCGTCGACGACCCGGTTGCCGGTCATGGATCCGACCGACATCTCGGTGATGACGATGCCGCGGGGTGATGCTCCGGTGACGACGTTGTTCGCGAATGTGACTTCGGACACGTGGGACACGATCCCCTCAAAGACGGGTCCCTCGATGTGACAGCCCGACACGATGGAGGCGGGACGGGAGTCGGAGTTGATGATCTCGATGCCCTGCGGCTTCGATGCCTGAAGTCTCGACACGTCACAGCCGGTGATCTCGAC
Source organism: Acidimicrobiia bacterium (assembly GCA_036478235.1). Lineage (GTDB taxonomy): Bacteria > Actinomycetota > Acidimicrobiia > Spongiisociales > UBA11373 > JACZWZ01. Next base: position 5,425 of record JAZGDZ010000003.1, read on the forward strand.
CTCGGCGTCATGGGCGAAGAACCCATGCCACTGTGCTTCCGTGATCGTGATTGCCTCGAGAACGACACCCACGGAACTCCTGACGAAGACCCCCGATTCGCCGCCCCGTATGGAGATGTTGCTCACGATGACGTCTTCGGTATTTGTGATCGTGATCGCAGGAGCATCTGGTGGGGCGACGATCACCGTGCCCCGGCTTCCGATGAGCCGGAGCGGCTTGTCGATGACTATCGGCCCCTGGAATTCGTTGCCGGCGAGGTGCAGCGTCGTACCCGGGCGGGCGGCTGCGATGGCGCCTCTCAGATCATTTTCGACATCGACGGCGGCGGCACGGCTGCATCCTGCGAACACGAACATGCCGGCCCCGACCAGCAAGACCCCACGAATCACTTGACCGAGCCACCCAACAGTCCGGCTTCGAAGTACTTCTGGAAAGCGAAGAAGATGGCCAGTGGCACAAGTGCAGAGATGAAGACTCCGGCCGTGATGACGTCGATGCCCGACCCGAACTGGCCGAGTCGGTTGCTGATGAACACCATCAGCGGTTTCTTTTCACCGGAGAAGACCAATGCCACCAGCAGGTCGTTCCAGGTCCAGGTGAACTGGAAGATCGCCAGCGAAGCTATCGCCGGGAAGCCGAGCGGCAGGACCACTCGGTAGAAGATCTTCCACTCGCTGGCTCCATCGATCCGGGCGGCCTCCATCAGGCTCTTGGGGAGCCCGGCGTAGTAATTTCTCATCAGGAACACGGCGAACGGGAGTCCGAAGGCCGTGTGAAACAGCCACACGGCGGGGATTCCGCTGATGCCGGCCAACCGGAAGAGCCGGAACACCGGGATCAGTGCCATCTGGAGTGGGACCATCAGCATGGCCACCACCAGGAGAAACAGCACGTCGCGTCCCTTGAAGTCGATCCAGGCCAGGGCGTACCCGGCGGCGGCGGCGAGGATGATCGGCAGCGCAGTGCCCGGGATGGCTATGAGGAAGGTGTTGATGACGGCATCGATGAGCGTGTCGTTACCGAGGAGATTCGAGTAGTTCTCAGTCGTCAACTGGCCCGGCGAGGTGACGGCGTTCCACCAGCCCGCCTCGGCGACCTTCTCCAGCGGTCGGAAGCTCGTGACCAACAGGCCGATGCCCGGAACCATCCAGAAGAGGGCCACGATGACGAGGAAGATCTGGACCGCGCCCTTGCTGAACCAGCGCCTGACCCGGGCAAGTCCGCCGATCCGGTCGGCCTGAACCGGGGCGTCGGTAGTCACGTTTCGCCCTCCAGTCGGAAGCGGCGGATGTTGAATGCCAGTATCGGAAGGATCATGAGGAAGAGGAACACCGCGATCGCGGAGCCCATCCCCCGATCGCCGAGGCCGGTAAACGCCGTACGCCACATCTCGAGAGCGATGACGTTGGCGTCGTCTTGGACCGACCCGGGGGCGATGCCGATGATGAGGTCGAACATCTTCAGCGCGTTGATGGTCAAGGCTATGAATACCACGGTGATGATCGGCTTGAGAAGCGGGACGGTGACGCGCCGGAACACCTGCCACTCGGTGGCGCCGTCGACCCTGGCTGCCTCCAAGACGTCTTGGGGGAGCGACGCCAGGCCGGCGGCGATCACCAGCAACGCAAACCCGCCCCAGATCCAGATGCCGGCGATCATTGCCGAGATGGTTATCAGGTCCTCACCGAGCCAGTTGATGCCCCCCCAGGCCTCGCGGAACGTGCTCTCCGGGATCTCGACCCGGTAGGTGCCCGGGTCGAGACCAGACGTCTCGAATGAACCATCGGGGGCGGACCGGACCTTTTCGACCGTGGTGCCTGCCGGGTCGATGATCTCCACGGTGACCCCGGGGATGCCTTTCTCGGTCGGGTCGATCACCCCCTTGATGTTGTCTCCGGGCGTCGTGTCCCTCCACACCACTCCGGTGATCGTGCCCGACCCCGCCGGGCTCGGTGTCGACGCCTCAGTTGCCTCGGCCGGAAGGGCGGCCTCGGTGAGCCGCAGCACTCCGAGCGTGGCGACTCCACCATCGGGTCCGACCTGTACGACCTGGGCGATGGCGCCGCCCGGCTCTTCCTGGATCAACCCGTCGTAGGAGGCGGCGGCACCGGGATAGTCCCCCTCCGGGTTGAAGATGGCCACGGGCACGTTTGCCAGCGCATTGAGCAGGCCGGTGTCCGGGTTGGCGTCGTACATGAAGCGCCAGATGATTCCCGACGACAACACCGCGATCGCGGCCGGAATGAACAGGATCAATCGGAAGGCACTTCTCCACTTGATCTTCTCCGAGAGCACCGCGAGTGCCAGACCCACGGTGGTCACGAAGAAGGGGAACACCGCCACCCATATCAGGCTGTTGCGCAAGGCGGTGCGTATTCGATCCAGGCGAAACATGCGCCGGTAGTTGTCGAAGCCGACGAACTCGTCGCCGAACCTGTCGTACAGGCTGAGGCGGATGGTGTCGAATGCGGGGTAGACCACCAGAGCCCCGAGGACGAGCAAAGCCGGCGCCAGGAACAGGGTGGCGACGAGCCATCTTCGCTTCTGCAGTTGGAAGCCTCCCTGCCTGACTGCCGGCAACCTAGCGCCTTGGCAGGGAACGTTTGTGGTGTCGATGCCGAGTCAGGGGCGTCGCTCGGAAGAACGCAGGACGAAGGCGTAGTAATGCACTACGTCGAGGACGAGGACGCCGCGAGCGGCGTTCCTGGACGGCAGAACAGCGCAAAGGTTGTCTGTCGAGGCGCCAACGATCGAGGGCGCGGGTCGGGGAGGGGCTGGGCCCCTCCCCGACGTCGCATCTAGTTCGGCTGATCAGCCACCGAAGGCGGCTTCTGCCTCCGTCTGTATCTGGGCGAGGATCGAGTCCACGTTGCCCGGGTTGCCGAGCCACTCCTGCAGCCCACCCCAGATGCCGGCGCCGGCGGTGGCGCCAAGCGCCGCCGGGACGAGGTCCGACCCGTCGAACACGAAGAGTTCGGCGCCTGCCAGAGCCTCGGCTGCACGGCGGGTGATGTCATCCGGATACACCGAGATGTCCACCTTGTTGTTCATCGATGAGAAACCACCCTGAGCGGCCCAGATCTCGGCCGCCTCCGGGGTGGCGAGATACTCCATGAACGCCAGGGCGGCTTCGGTACCGGTAAAGGTGACGGCCACGTCTCCGCCGCCCATCACCGCTGCGGATGAGCCATCGATGCTCGGGAAGTCGAAGAAGTCGAATCCCGTGCCGGCGGCTGCCGTCGTCTCGGCGGCGATGACCCCGGCAACGAAGTCACCCTCGTAGACCACTGCGGCTTCACCGGCGGTGTACACGTCGGTCACTGAATCGACGAAGTTGGTCTGCAGGGCGTTGGCCGAGCCCCCGTTCATGAAGTCCTCAGTGAGGATCTGACCGAGGAAGCCCAGCGCATCCTTGACCGTCTGGTCCTCCCACGAGAGCTCGCCGGAGAACAGAGCGTTGTAGTTGTCGGTGCCGGCGGTCCTGATGTACACGTTCTCGAACCAGTCGGACAACGTCCATCCGTCGGCCCCTCCGACCGAAACTGCACCGGCGCCGGCATCGACGAGGTCCTCCGAAGCGGCAATCCACTCGTCCCAGGTCGAGGGAGGATCGACGCCTGCGGCGTCGAACGCCGCCACGTCGTACCACACGGTCGACTTGTTGGCACCCTTGAACCACACGCCGTACAACGTGCCGTCCACCGTGCCCAGGTCACGCCAAACGTCGGCGTAATTTCTATCGATGATGTCGCCCAACGCGGCCTCGATATCGACCAGAGCCCCGCGGGCCGCCAGGTCGACCATCAGGCCGGGCTGGGGCAGGAAGGCGATATCAGGCGGGTCGCCGCCCTCCACGCGGGTCGACAGGATCGTCGCATCGGCCGCGCCGGTATACGTGACGTCGACACCGGTGTCGGCCTCGAACTGGTCGAGCACCATCTTGAAGTTGATGCCCTCACCCGAGTCGTCGGGCCAGACCGCCATGACCTCCAAGGACTGACCTGAGAGGTCGGCGTCGTCGTCCCCGCACGCCGCCGCTACCAGAGCCAAGACGGCGGCTACCGCCAACCATCGCCATCGCTTCAAATGCATTATTTGTTTCCTCCTTCACCGGCTCGCGAAAACCGCGTCCGGATCGCCTCCGACCCTACCCGTCTCCGCCGATGTGAGAAGGGGAAAAGGGCCCTGCGGAGCCGCCCCCCTGCCATCACCGCAGCAGGACTCGAAGGTGGCGCACCTCTCCGGCCCGGAGTGCCGCGGCGGCGTCGCCCTCTACAGCAGGTCTCTCGACGGTGAAGGTGCGCCCGTCCCGGAATTCGAGCTCGAAGGTGGCGGGGCGGACTCCGTCCGGTCCATACGTGTCGCGTCGCCCCGGATTGACGTACACGCATAGACCGCGGCCCATGAATCGAAAGGCAAACGATCCGGCCGGGAGAGCGAGTTCGGAGGATCCATCGGTGTCGATATATCTCGCAGTGACCGGCTCATCGGTGAACAACCACCCGGGTAGCAGCGGCTCCGGAGCGAACTCGAGAACCCCGTCGCTCAGGCGGAACGGGCGATGTCCAACTGTTGCCAGCAACCAGATGCTGATGAACTCGGCCGTCATCCCCGACAGACGCGGTTGGTAGCCCCGACCGTGTTCGCCCTGATCGGGATAGGCACTGGAGACGATGAACGAGGAGCCTTCGAGCGGGCTTCTTCCGTAGACGGCCGGGTCGAGGAACGGTGGGAGACATCGCGAAGCATCCTCCCAGAACTCGGCCGCCAGCCCGCTGCGCAGCACCTCGAGCAGATATTTGTATTCCATGTGGGTATAGACCGACTCGTTCTCGAGCCATCCGGGCGGGTATGCACCCACGGCCCGACCGAGTTCGGGGTCGGCATCGCCCATCGGACCGTTCGACTTGTACATGTGAAGCTCGGCGTCGTAGAGCGGCGAGGCGCGAACCGCGTCATAGATCCGGCCGGCGTCCTGGGGAAACTCCCGTAACCAGTGCATGGGACCCTCGAGGTACGGCTCCACGGGTGAACAAGCGAATGCATCGGGTACCACTTCAGGCGTCGCGTCGGCGGCCCTCTCCGGTCGGTGGACGAAGTACGTGTAGGGGATTCCGGTGGCTGAGAGGACACCGCCGCGTCCCGATCCGAGGAAGATGTCGTCGAGGAGACACAGCGCCGTCTCGCAGAACGCCGTCAACTCCTGCGTCGCGATGGACCGGTGCGGACCCGACACACCCAGTCGCACGGCCTCGCGGTACCGCTCCTTCAGATCGTTGGCGGCGTTCCAGAAGGTAACCGCGGTGAGGTCTCCCGCGGCGCGATCAGCGACCAGTGGCGTCAGGGCCTCCATGAAGTCTGCCAGCTCGTCGAACACTTCCACGGTCCCGGGCCGAAGCGAGCCAATCCAGCCGAGGAGCAGGCGGACGAGTCGCCGAAGCTCAATGGTCTCGGAGAGCCCGGAACCGAACAGTCCGGGCAGCCCGTTGAGCGAGTCGTTCCACCCCGGCTTGCCGGCTTCCATGTCGATTCCGAGCCCGGAGGGATCGAGCGTGGCGAGCCGGGTGGTGGCGAGGAGCAGGAGCTTCACCAAGAGTGTCGAGCGAACGACCTCGCCCGACTCGGTGCGGGCGCGGTTCCTGTCCGTGGCTCGCCCGGCGATCCTTGCGGCTTTCTCTGCATCCCGGCCCACTGCACCCAGCTGCCTGAGCTCGCCGCCCTTCCACGTGATCCGTCGTCTCCTGGGGCGAACGGTGTCGGGATTGTCGAACCACGTGTAACCCCCATCGAGCAGAAGCTGCGACAGGCGATCGGGGAACACCAACAGGTAGCCCTCGAGAAGGTCGAGGGCGTAGTGCCAATGGTCGATCCAGTACCCGGCGTGGATCCCGCCGACCTCCTCGGCCCCGAGAAACTCGAAGGCGTCGGCGAGGGCCTTGTCCGGTGGCAGACTTCCCGTGGCGTCTTCCAGCCACATCGCCAACCGGCCGATCGAAAAGGGCGCCCGCATCTGAGCGATGAGATCGACTCGCGCCTGAGTCTCGGGCACCCACCGGCGTGACCAGTCGGCCGCCGACCCCTCGTCGGAGACCCTGTAGGTCTGTGGAAGAACCTCGAGGGGGTTGTATCCGTCGAGCTGGATTAGGCCGAAGAACAGCTTCAGGTTGGCGTCTCCGACACCGGGGAAGAACCAGGCGTCGTTTCTCCTGTTCTGTGCCGTGTTTCGGTAGTGGCCGAGCCCCTGAGAGAGGTACGTCGGTGTCAGCGCAAACTGGTGGTAGTCGCGCTCCAGGTCTGCGTTCTGATGGGAGTAGGTGTAGACCGCTTCCGAACCGTCCGCCGTGTCGAGAATCAGTGGAAGGCCGCCCCGGATGACGTTGTCGACGAAGTTCTGACGGCAGTAGGCATCGAATGGCGCCGCCGACGAGACGGTGGCACTGAGGTCGGCGATGGCGTCGATGAGACGTCGATTCTCGTTTCTCAGGCTCACCCAATCCGATGTGTCGAGAGAGGTGAGCGGGTCGATGTCCTCCTCGCGCTCGACTCGCCCGAGCACCGAAATCAGCTCGCTGGCTCCGTAGGCGACGAGCCGGTCGTCCAGCGCGGTGAAGGCACTCGGAGTTCTTCCCTCCCAGATCTGAGTGGCTCGTTCGACCGCAGCGAACCCGCCCTGGTCGAATACGAGAGGCCGGTCGAAGGAAAACTGGTCACCGAACACCGCGGTGGGGTCGACGGCCTGAAAGGAGGTGCCCGAAGAGGCGGATGACCAGTAGAAGTTGGCACCTGGCACCGGCTCGATCCGGGCGCTGTCGGCCGCCGATTGCTTCAGGCGGAAGAGCGCCGCACCTGCGCGGCGATCAACACCGATCATCGCCTCGATGTGGCGGGGAATCACCTTGATCCCGTGCTGATCGATCCCATACGGAAGCACCCGGGGGGCGCCGTCGAGCCACTCGATTCGCCGATCCTGTCCGGAGAAGTCGCGGACAACGACCGAGCGCACAAGACCTGCAGCCCTCTGCCCGGGAAGGGTGTGATAGGCGACGGTCACCTCGATTCCGAGCCTTTCGTTGCGTTCCTCGAGCGTGAACTCCGCTGGGGTGACCCGGAGGATCTGCTCCACGTCCGGATCCGTGATGCGCCGGAAGGGTTCGTATGTGCTCGCCCCGTCGATGCGGAGGAAAGTCCTGAACCCTTCGACCATCACCCGGCCGCATGCCTTGTTGAACGACATGAACTCAAGGATCTGGCCGTCGCGGTCCTCGGCGCCGAGGCCGGCGATCGCCTGGCCGCGACTCACCCAGAAGACCCAGGCCGGCACACCCCAAGGCCCGGCGATACCGGGCAGGAAGTTCGAAAAGGGCCTCGCCCAGTTGTAGTTGTGGACCTCGAAGGTGGAGATGGCCGCATCGAGCACAAACGCGGGAGCGGGCGTATTCGTGTCGATCACCTGCCTGTCAGGCCCGGCTGGCGGCAAGATCTTCGTGGACTGCGAGCGCCGCACCGACGGCACCCGCGGTCGTGCCGAGCGACCCCCGGACGATTCGTACATCCTCGACTGGAACAACGCAAAGGTGACGGGCGACGGCGGCACGAATGGGATCCAGCAGGGCGTCGCCGGCATCGGCCACGCCGCCCCCGATCACGAGGATCTCGGGATCGATGATCGTCAGCACGTTCGCCAACCCGATCCCGATGAAATCGGTGACGGTCGCAATGGCGGCCAAAGCGCGTTCATCGCCGTCGGCAGCCGCGGCGAAGACCTCCTCGGTCGAGTCCCGGCCTGCGCGCTCCGCCAGGACCGCAGCCTTCGCCACCGACTCCAGACATCCCCGGTTTCCGCAGCTGCAGACCGTCGGGGAGTCGGGGACGATGACCTGGTGCCCGATCTCGCCCGCGGTTCCATGGACCCCGGGATTCAGGCTTCCATTTCTCCAGATGCCGCCGCCGATCCCTGTTCCGAGAGCCACGCCGACGACGCTGGTCGCGCCTCTTGCGGCACCGAGTCTGCTCTCGGCGAGAGTGAAGCCCTGAGTGTCGTTGAGGAGCGTCACGGACAGTCCGGTTTGCTCCTCGAGCGCCCGGCGGAGCGGGAATCCCGACCAAGATCCCGCAAGGTTGGGAAGGGCGCGGATGACGCCCGTCGTCTGATCGAATTGCCCGGGGATTCCGACACCGAGCGCGATGGGCCGGCCGTGTTCCCCGGAGGCGAGCTCGGCGAGGCGGGCGACCACGATCTCGGGAGAACCCCCCTCGGGGGTCGGATGGACTGCAGTCTCGACGATGCGCGGATCCGCATCAGCGACCACGTCGACCCGTGCGAGCTTGATATTCGTGCCGCCGAGATCGAGACCGAGGATCGATGTCACCCCTCGAAATCCTCGTGGATTCGGCTGGCCGTAGGCCCCCGCTGGCCGTGGTACTTGGAACCGGCTCGGTCCGACCCGTAAGGGTTCTCGGCGGCAGTAGTCAGCTCGTAGAAGGACAGCTGCCCGATCTTCATCCCCGGATAGATGGCAATCGGGAGGCTTGCCACGTTCGACAGCTCGAGGGTCAGATGGCCCTCGAAGCCGGGATCGACGAACCCGGCCGTGGAGTGGATGAGGAGCCCGAGCCGCCCCAGCGACGACTTCCCCTCCAGCCGGGCGACGATGTCGTCGCCCAGCCTCACTACTTCCAGGGTCGATCCGAGCACGAACTCACCGGGGTGGAGGATGAACGGCTGGTCGACGTCGGTGGCCACCTCGGTGGTCAGGTCGGGCTGCGCCTGCTTCGGATCGATGAGCGCATAGCGGTGGTTCTCGAAGACGAGGAAGTAGCGATCCACCCGGACGTCGATGCTGCTCGGCTGCACCAGCGCGGGATCGAAGGGATCGATGTCGATGCGCTCGGTCTCCAGCGCCGCCCTGATGGAGATGTCGGAGAGGATCACGTGAGGAAGGGTAGAGGGGGCGATTGACTCCATGTCGGCCCTGGTTCCCCGTTCCCCGTTGCCCGCTTCCCGAATCGTTTCGTCGGGTACGTCGGGAAACCGGAGACGGGAAACAGGAAACGCCCGTTGTCCGCTCACCAGATTCTTAGGAACTCCCCGTCCACTTTCTACCGGGGGTTAACAGTTCTCATACCGGCGTGTTCGAACCTGATCACAGAGCGAAACGGAATCACCCAATAGGAGGTCGTGATGAAACACACGCTCAAGATCGGGATCACCGCCCTTGTCGTCGCAGCACTCGCCATGTCGGGCATCGCCCTGGCACAGACGGATGAGACGAACGACGAGGTGGCGGTTCAGGACACCGTGGCGTACGCCAAGATCGTCGAGAAGCTGCAACCGTTGGTCGACGATGGGACCCTCACCGATGCCCAGGCCGAGGCTGTTGCCGAGGCGCTGGCCGAGGGTATGAGGCCGGGCTTTCGCCGAGGCCACAGGGGTCCGAACTTCGGTGCGATTGCCGAGTACCTGGGACTGGAGGGCGAGAAGTTTCGTGAGGCCCTGCAGGAGTACGACACCCTTGCAGACCTGGCCGCGGCCAACGGCTCCAGCGGTACCGAGCTGATCGGCTTCCTGGTCGATCACGTCGAAGAGAGGCTCGACCAGGCCGTCGTCGACGGCAAGATTGAGCAGGCCGATGCGGACGAGAAGCTCGCCGAGGCCGAGGAGAAGATCACCGAAATGGTGAACAGCGAGATCCCCGAGCCCGGCCGCCGCCGGCCCGGTTCGGGCGGGTTCGGTGGTTCGCCCCCGGCAGATGGGTTGGGCACCTCCGCCTAGAGGCTCGTCGGTCGCTCGCTACGACGAAGGGCCCTTCGGGGCCCCGTCGTCGCACCCGCTACTTGCGAACCGAGGCCGATCGGCGGAGGCGGTTGAGGTCGGGAAGGTTGACCTCTTCGACCGTGACGAAGGCGTCGGGGTTGGTCAGACGCACGATCGCCAGCGCATCCTGGAGGCGCCGCCGCTTCACCACGAGGAACGCGATGCGAACGTCACCGTCGCGGCCCTCTGCGTTCACCACGGTGACCGGGAACCCCGCGGCCCGCAGGCTGGGAGAGACCTGGGGGGCCTCGACCGGCGCCACGACCCGAACGAAGGAGTTTCCCATCGCGATGCGACGTTCGAGGAGACCGCCCGTGAGGACGCCCGCCGCAAACCCGGCGGCGAATGCAATAGCCCGCACCGGGTCGCCGAGGTTGGCGAACACGAGGGAGGCGGCGGTTATCCAGGTGAGCGACTCGAAGAACCCGAGGAGCGCGGCGAGACGGATTTGGCCGCGCATCAGCACGACGATCCGAATCGTCTGCAGGGAGACGTCGATGATTCGCATCACGAAGACGAGGGCGACGCCGAGGATGGTGAGGAGCATGGAGAGCCGTTCTGGGGGTGTGGCAATAGAAGCCGGACCCGCCGCGACGGGTCCGTCTCCGGACAGTAACCGATCGGCGGAGGACGGCGAATCGGCCGGCAAGCCGGCTTGGTGCGATGCGGCTTCGCCACGCGAGTCTACCCCCCACCAGCTCGCTTACCCCCTCCGCCTCGCTGCGCTCGGCACCTCCCCCTGAGGGAGAGGAACGCTCCTCTTGCCAATCGCTAAGGGCTAACGGCTAACGGCTCAAGAGAGCGGGTGAGGGGAATCGAACCTTCTCCGCGTTGGGGAGGTCAGCGATACGGGTTCGTACGAACCGCGTGGTGACGAGCCGTTCTGGGGGAGGGAGAGGGCGCCGTCAACGAGGAGGTCCCCGCCGCCGGGGAGGCGGCGGGGACCGACGGTCAGGTCCCTTGTAGAGCGGGTGAGGGGAATCGAACCCCCGTATCAAGCTTGGGAAGCTTGTGTTCTGCCATTGAACTACACCCGCAGTGGCGCAACTGTACAGCGTGCACCGCGTGCCTCGATCAGAAGGCGATCAGGCTGGCCAGCCCCCATACGGCGATGATGAGCCCGACCGCCATCAGCCACCAGGCCCTTCCTTGTCGCAGCTCGCCCTCCATGTTCTTGGGCTTGACCCCCCGCCTGACCTGGATCAGCGCGTAGGCGTTGCCGATCAGAAGCGCCGCCCCGACGGCGAGGATCAGCTGGGCGAGCAACTCGTTGAGGTTGAAGATGTCCATGAAGGAGTCGCCAGTCTCCAGTCTCCAGTCCCCGGTGACAAGCCGAGCCTGACTGGCGACCGTTGACTGGGGACTCGGGTGCGGCGCATTCAACTGCCTCACTACCGTCTCGGCCATGCGCCCGTGCCACGTTGTGCGCGTCTTTACCCGGGGGGACGACGGCGGCAACCACCTCGGAGTGATCAACGACATCACCGGCCTCAGCGATCAGACGATGCAGATCATCGCCACCGAACTCGCATTCTCCGAGACGGTGTTCATCGACTGGCGCGACGAAGGTGATCCTCGGGTGAGGATCTTCACGCCTGCGATGGAGCTTCCCTTTGCGGGTCATCCCTTGGTCGGCGCCGCCTGGGTTCTGTCCTCGATAGGTCCGGGAACGATCGATCGCATGATCTGTGGGGTGGGGGAGATCTCTTTCCGAACGGACGGCGATCTCACGTGGGTCGACACCCCGCTCGTGGAGCACGTCGAACCAGCCGACGATGCCGGCGAGATCGCGGCCGCGGCGGGTATTCCCGATCCGGTGCGAGCCTGGCGGGCGATGATGCCTCTGCCCTACCTGGTGCTGGATCTCGGATCCGCGGCAGCCGTCTCTGCGGCCGAGCCGAACATCCCGGGACTGTCTGAGTTGGGCGCTCCGATGACGTACATCGTGGGCGCCGAGGGAGCCGACCTCCGGGTTCGCTTCTTTGCGCCCGATGCCGGGGTGCCGGAGGATCCGGCGACGGGGAGCGCTGCTTCGGCGTATGCCGCGATCCGATCTCACGAGGGCGAGTACGAGGGATCGTTACGAATTCACCAGGGCGACGAGATAGGCCATCCATCGACGATCTATCTGGAGTGGGCACCGGGACGAGCATCGTTGGGCGGCTCGGTGCGGCGCGACGAGGTGCGGGTCCTGGAGAGATGAGGCGGTGTTGAATCCGTTTTCCGTTCTCGGCCGTGCTGTGTTCTTGTGTTGTCGACACGCTTACTCGCCACCTGCCTGCGCGCAGTCGAGTTCTCCGTCTCCCGAATCTCTCTTGCGGATAACGGATAACGGATAACGGACTGAATCAGACTCCGATATCGCGGCGTTGGAACATCAGCACCCCACCCGCGGCGAACACGAGCCCGACTCCGACGAGGAGGAGCGCATTGCCAGCCTGGACTCCGTTGAGGATGGGATCACCGGTGAGCGCCCAGAAGAACGGGCTGAGCCCCTCGAGGCTGCTGATGCCGTCGATCAGCGGCGCCAGGCCCCACAGGATGTAGGTGGCGACAGCCAGGCCCGAGGAGAGACCGAGCGCGACGCCCCGCTTCCCGGTGGCGGCGCCGAGGCCGAACGCCAGGCTCCCGAATACGAACCCGACCAAGAACACCGAGGCTGTGGCCCCCCACAGGGCATCGATACCGATGTCCATGCTCGCCAGCGGCGTCGATACCAAGAACACGAGGATCGACAGGACTGCCAGGCCGATCCCGGCGACGAGTTGGGCTGCCGCCTTCTCCAGCATGAGGCGGCCCCGGGCGATCGGGTGCGCAGCCACCAGGTCCAGCGTGCCTTCCTTCTCATCGGTGGCCGTTTCTCGGACCGCAAACGAAACCAGGAAGATGATGAACAGGAGTGGGAGCATGTTGGCGAAGAACTGGCTGTTCAGGTATCCGGCCGGTTCGGTGATCGAGAGTCCGGAGCCGAGACCGAGTATCTCCTGCACGAACTCTGGGTAGTCGTCGATGAAGTCGTTGAACCCGTCCTGGTTGGCGATCGAGGGGTAGGCGGCGACGGTTACGCCAATGAGCCCGATGAGCCCGAGCGACCAGGCGAGCAGGGATCGCTTGCGAGAGCGCAGAGTGCGCCAGAAGACGGTCATTCGTCCTCTGCCTCCCGGTACAGGTCGAGGAAGACCTCTTCGAGATCCGCCTCTTCACTTCGCAGGGCGACCACTTCGTGGGCGGCGAGCGCCTTGATCAAGGCGTCCATCGACCCCTCGATGCGAATCTGAGTCGTGGTGCGCCGTGGGGTGACCGACACGACGTTGTCGATCTTCATGAGCTCGGATTCGGTGGGCGGCTCATCGCCGAACCTGACCTCGACCACCCGCACGGCGCGGTCCTTGAGCTCCTCGACGGTGGCGACCTCGATGAGCCGGCCGCGTCGGATGATTCCGACTCGCTCGGCGATGCGTTCCACCTCGGGAAGCACATGCGACGAGAGGAAGACGGTGCGTCCCTCATCGCGGGCGTCGTCGATGAGTTGGTAGACCTTCTGCTGCATGAGCGGGTCGAGGCCGGCCGTCGGCTCGTCGAGGACCAGCAACTCCGGGTCGTGGGCGAAGGCCTGGACGATTCCCACCTTTTGCTTGTTCCCGCTCGATAGGTCGCTCACCTTGCGTGTCAGGTCGAGCTCGAACTGCTCGGCCAGCGGCTCCAGCCGGCCATTGCCGGCGCCGCCGCGCAGGGCGCAGAGGTACTCCAGCGACTCGCGGACCGTCAACGCCTCATACAGGGAGAGATCTCCCGGCAGATATCCAACGCGCCGGCGGATCTCCAGCGAGCCCTTCTTGGAGTCGAGGCCGAGCACGGTGGCCGTGCCCGAGGTTGGACGGATCAGATCGAGCAGGGTCCGGATCGTCGTCGTCTTCCCGGAGCCGTTCGGCCCCAGGTAGCCGAACACCTCCCCCGTCTTCACCTCGAGGTCGAGATCGACGATCCCGCGGGCCTTGCCGTAGGACTTCGTCAGCGAACTGAGCCTGATGGCAGGAGGAGTCACAGATTCCAGGCTATCGCAACCCGGGATCGGCCCTTTCAGGCCGATGGGCCTCTTTGCCGCAGCGAACGGTCCGATGACCCTTCGTAGACTCCGCGCCGCATGGCCTCCTCGAAATCCCGCGTCCTCGTCCTGCTGGCGCTCACCGCCAACTCGCTCATCGCCGTTCTCAAGTTCGTGGCGGCGGCGATCAGCGGCAGTGCCGCGATGCTGGCCGAGGCCTTCCACTCGGTGGCCGACTCCGGCAACCAGCTGTTCCTGCTGCGTGGCACCGCTGCCAGCAAGTTCCGGCCCACAGTCCAGTTCCCGTTCGGGCGGGGCAAGGAGCTCTACTTCTGGTCGTTCATGGTCGCCGTCTTCCTGTTCGTCGGCGGAGGGGTCGTCGCCTTCATGCAGGGCCTCGATCGCCTGCGCCACCCCGAGCACCAGGCCGCGGGGCTCATGTTCAACCTGATCGTCCTCGGTGTGGCTGCATTGTTCGAGATCTTCATCGCCTTCAGACCCGCCGTGCAGGAGTTCAACCGGCGCCGGGGCGGCCGCAAGGTGTGGCGGACGATCCGCGATTCCAAGGACCCGGCTCTCCTGATCGTCCTGTTCGAGGACGCGGTGGCTGTGCTCGGGATCGCGGTGGCGATGGCCGGGCTGCTCATCGCTGACGTCACGGGCGATTCCCGCTGGGATGGTCTGGCCTCGATCGTGATAGGGGTTCTACTGGCGGTGACCGCGTGGATCCTCGCCATCGAAACCAAGGGGCTGTTGGTGGGGGAGGCCGCCAGCCGAAGTACTCGCTCGGTGATCCGGTCCGCCACGCTGTCGATCCCGGAGGTCGAGACGGTGGATAGGCTCCTCACGATGCACCTCGGCCCCGACGAGATCCTGATCAACATGGATGTGGTCGTCGACCGGCGGTTGTCGGGCCTCGAGGTCGAGCGGATTGTGGACTCCATCGAGGCCAAGGTGAGGGAGTTCGTCCCCGAAGCGACCCGGATATTCGTCGAAGTGGGTCCGGGGCCGTGACCACGGCATCGGCGCCGGCATCGTCGGCCAACCTGGGCCCGGCCTTCGACGTGATGGCTCTCGCACTCGATCTGCGCTGCAGGGTGAGCGCCCGACGGTCCGATGCCTGGCGTGTCACCAGCGGAGGCGTGGCGGCAACACCGGAAACCGTGGAGATGGTCCGCCGGGTCGCCGGCGGTCCCGGCTCCTTCGAGGTCGAGATCGACTCGGACATCCCTGCGGGCCGGGGTCTGGGTTCGAGCGCGGCGGTGCTGGTGGCCGCTGCCGCGGCGATGGCAGGCGGCATCGATCAGGAGCACATCTTCGAACTGGCCGGTGCGGTTGAGGGGCATCTCGACAACGTGGCCGCGGCCACCTACGGAGGCCTCGTCGCCGTGGCGGGCGGCGAGGCCGTGCATCGCCTGGGAGTTCACCCATCCCTGCAAGTTGCGATCGCGGTGCCGGACGCGGAGTTGTCGACCGCAGCGGCACGCGAGGCGTTGAGCGCCGAAATCCCCCGCGCCGTGGCGGTGCGAACCGCGGCCCGGGTGGCGATGCTCGTCGAGGGGCTGCGGACGGCGAATCCGGTCACGCTCGCCGCGGCGCTCGGCGACGAGATGCACGAGACGGCGCGGGCCGCCATGACCGAGAGGCCGGCCCGCCTGATCGATGCCGCCCTGAGTGGTGGAGCCCTTTATGCATCCTGGAGCGGCGCCGGCCCGTCGGTCATTGCTTTTGCCGACGAGGTCGTATTGGATCAGGTGATCGGGATCCTCGAGGCCGAGCTGGGCGATGACGGACGGGTCGTCGATCTCGAGATCGACCGCACCGGAGTGCGCCTCGAATGAGAGCCTTCATCCTTCATCACCTGATGCAGCACGAGGCCGAGCACCGCGGCCAGATCGGCGAGATCAAGGTGGCGTTGCGCGGGTGAGCGCGGTCGCCGTCCCCTGGGCATCGACCCACCTGGACCGGAGTCGTTCATCGATCCTCGAGGTGGCCCGGGATTCACTCGGCCTGTACGTCGCCCCGCCCGTGTCGCACCTGGAGCTGGCGGCGCGGCTCCCCGGATACAGGACCGATGAGCTCGAGAGGCTGCTGCTCGACCGCAAGGCGATCGGCCTGCGCACCCTGCGGGGGAGCGCCTTCTTGATTCCGGTGGACCTTCTTTCGATCGTCGTGCCGGCGACCCGGGCGAAGAACGTCCGTGCATTTGGCGGATATGTGCGCAAGGCTCTCGTGACCGACACCTATGAGACCTGGGCCGACCGCATCGACGAGTTGCTGGCCGGGGGCGAGGCCCTCACCAAGGCCGAGATCAAGGAGCGGCTCGATCCGTCGGATGGGGACCTTCGGGCTCTCAACTTCGTCGTCAGCCAGATGGCGACGGAGTCGCGGCTGGTGGGTTTGCGACGGTTCTCATCATGGAGGTCCGCTCAGATCGCCTACACCCGATGGAGCGACTGGCTGCCGGAAGTGGATGTGGAGACGCCGGACCCCGGTGATGCCCGTCGCGAACTGGCCCGGATGTATTTCCGGTCATTTGGTCCGGCGACGATCGGCGACTTCGCCTGGTGGAGCGGGCTGACCAAGACCCAGGCGCGCCGGGCCGTCGAGGAAGGGGCCATTCCGGCGTCCGGCGAGGCGATGTTCGGGCTGGAGAGCGAGGTTTCGTCGTCGGCCGGGGTGCGGCTGCTCCCGATTTGGGACACGCTCTTCGTCACCTGGCGGGACCGGTCGCGCCTCATTCCCGATGCCCTGCTCCCCTTTGTCTACGACTCGAGCGGCAACGCCACCTCGGTGGTGCTGGTCGACGGTGTCGTTGCTGGAGTGTGGAGCCTGGGTCGGGACGACGATCTCGAGATCCTGGCCGCCCCCTTTGACTCCTTCACGCCCGGCCAGTGGGAGGAGATCGAGGCCGAGGGGCAGATCGTCGCCCGGTTGGCCGGCAAGGATTCGGCCCGGCTGGTCAGGCGCAGCGACCCGCCGGACCTGGTCGCGGGCAAGCGCAACCTCTTCATGCGGCCTCTCTCCTGACCCGGCGGGTCCCCTGCACCCCGCCTCCTCCACATTGCGGGGCCCCTGCCCCGCAAGTGGCCGTGCCTCCTGACCCGGCGGGTCTCTTCAGATCTCAGATCTCAGATCTCAGATCGGACACCATCTCGATGTCTGATGTCTGATGTCTGATGTCTGATGTCTGATGTCTGATGTCTGATGTCTGATGTCTGATGTCTGATGTCTGATGTCTGATGTC
>JAZGDZ010000030.1:0-9493 GCA_036478235.1 Acidimicrobiia bacterium
GATGCTCGGACCGCACCGCCTCCCCTTCTTCATCGAGTGGCACGGTGAGCCCGCCGAGCACCCTGGAGCGATCCAGGCCGAACACAAGGTCGACCCGGTCGGCATCACGTCCGTCGTCCACGGCGACGTGGGGCTGACCGCCGGTCTCCTGTCGGCAGTGCCGATGCTGGCGGTGGAACCGCATCGCAAGGGGGTCGTCTCGGTCTCGATCGAGACCGAAGCCGGCTCGATCACCCTCCCCGGCTAAGAGGAAGCGCCGATAGGCGCGGACTCCTACTTGGGCTCGAACCAGGCGGGGTTGGCGATCGGACCGCCGGCAGATTCGACCACGCAGCCAACCGGGCAGTCGAGCGGCTCGACCCAAGGAGCCGTGATCTCACCGACCGGGTTGGCGTTGCCTGCGGCGTGATCGGCATAGTGGGCGTGGAGGCACTTGACTCCGGCAGCCGTCCCACCGACCCCGCCGGCGGGACGCCGATGCGCATTCGCCGGCAGTAGTGCTTCCCGCTCGGCGGCATAACGGGCATTGGCCCCATCGAGCGCCGCCCTGAAAGCGTCGTCGGCGGCCGCCCGCCGCTCCATGGACCGAACCCCTCCGGCCGACTCGACCCGTCCTATCCGGCGGACGGCCAGCGGGCAGCACAGCCAGTACAGGGTGGGAAACGGCGTTCCGTCGTCGAGAACCGGTGGGACCCGGGTGACCACCGGCAGACCGAGGTGGCATCTGGCCACGACATCGGCCCCGGAGCGCAGGGGGCGTCCGATCTGCACCGCCACGACGGCGGCGTCATCCATCCGAGACGATGTCCCGCCCGGTGAGGAAGTCCCAGAACTGCTGCCACCAGGGATCCTCCCGCCGCAGCGTCGAATCCGGTTCCGGCGGGAGCGGATCGATGATGTCGTCGGGGACGACGGCCACGTACCCGACCTCCCCCGGCATGACCAGGCCGAAGTGCTCGCGCGCCAGGCGCTCGACCTCTTCGTCGGTCCCCAGGGCGGCGAGCTGCAGGTCGAGCCTCATGTTCTCCTCGAGCAGGGCGTCGAGCTTGGTCTCGGCGAGATCGACCGCACGCTCCTGCGCCAACAGCCGCCGGAAGGGCAGGACCCCGGCGGCGGCCACCACGAGGAGCACGAGAGCGGTCAGTGCCAGAAACCCGCCGAATCCGAGGCCACGCCTGACGCCCATCAGCCGGCCCTGCGCGGGAAGGCGTCCCAGCCGGCAAATCTGGCGCCATCCCCGAGGCGCTCCTCGATCCGCAGCAGCTGGTTGTACTTGACGGTGCGCTCTCCCCGGGCCGGGGCGCCCGTCTTGATCTGACCGGCGTTGGTGGCGACGGCGAGGTGCGAGATAAAGGTGTCCTCGGTCTCGCCGGAGCGATGGCTCACCACCCGACCGTATCCGGCCTGCTCGGCCAGCTCCATGGTGTGCAGAGTCTCGGAGAGGCTGCCGATCTGGTTCACCTTGATCAGGATCGAGTTGGCGATGCCCTCTTCGATGCCGCGCCGCAGCAGGGTCTCATTGGTGACGAACACGTCGTCGCCGACCAATTGGATGCGATCTCCGAGCCGCTCGGTCAACAGCGACCAGCCCTCCCAATCGTCTTCGGCGACGCCGTCCTCGATGGACACGATCGGGAAGTCGTCCACCAGCCCGGCGTAGTACTCCACGAGCTCCTTCGAGGTCAGTGCCCCGCCGTCGAGCCGGTAGCGGCCCTCGCGGTAGAACTCGGTGGCTGCGGCGTCGATCGCAAAACCGATCTGATCGCCGGGGGTATACCCGGCGGCGCCGACCGCCTCCACCAGCAGGTCGAGAGCGTCCCGATCGGCTGCGAGGTTGGGGGCGAAGCCGCCTTCGTCACCGACGTTGGTCGCCAGGCCCCGTCCCGCCAGAACCTTGCGAAGCGCGTGGTAGACCTCAACCCCGGCTCGCAGCGAGTCGCCGAAGGTGCCGAACGCGGCCGGGACCAGCATGAACTCCTGGATGTCCACCGAGTTGGCGGCGTGGACGCCCCCGTTGAGCACGTTGAGCTGCGGGACCGGGAGGAGCCGGGCGCTGGGGCCTCCGAGATAGCGGAACAGCGGCAGATCGAGAGCCGCGGCCGCGGCTCGGGCCGCCGCCAGCGAGACGGACAGGATGGCATTGGCACCGAGGTTCGCCTTGTTCGGAGTCCCATCGAGGTCGAGCATCGCCTGGTCGAGCGACTCCTGGTCGGTAGCGTCGCGCCCCACGAGATGCGGTCCGATCGAGTCGTTGACGTGCTGGACGGCCCGCGTCACGCCCTTGCCGCCGAAGCGGCTTCCGCCGTCCCGAAGCTCGATCGCCTCGAGCGCCCCCGTCGAAGCTCCCGAGGGAACCGCCGCACGACCGAAGTGGCCGCCAGCAAGCGTCACCTCGGTCTCGACGGTCGGGTTGCCCCTGGAGTCGAGGACTTCGCGGGCCCGGATCGATGTGATGGTCGTCACGGGCCCTCCTTGGACCCGCGAAGGTACTACATGTTCTGCAATGGCTGAAGCCATTGCAGAACAGTCACCAGTCTCCAGTCATCAGTCGCCAGCCGGATTCAAAGCCGAGATGCGGCGACCCAAGAACTGGAGACTGGAAGCTGGGGACTGGAGACTGCGAAGCGATCACTCTGATCGCTTCGCCTCTTCCCACCTGGCATCGAGCTCGTCGAGGGTGGCTTCCTCCAGTCCTCCGCCCGCCTCGACCAACCTGAATCTGTGGTCGAAGCGGCCCGCCGCGGCCCGCAGCGCCAGTTCCGGATCCACCGAGAGCCGACGCGCCAGGTTGACTACCGAGAACAGAAGGTCTCCGATCTCGGAGCGGACCGCCTCGAGGTCGCTCTCGGCGTCGAGCACCTCGGCCAACTCCTCCCTGACCTTGGCGACTACGCCTTCGAGATCGGGCCAGTCGAAGCCGACCGTGGCCGCCCGCGCCTGGAACTCGTGAGCCAAGGTGAGCGCGGGAAGGGCCGGCGGCACGCCGTCGAGCAGCGAGTCGCGACCCTTTTCGTCCCGCTTGAGCGTCTCCCAGTTGGCCATCACGTGTTCGGAGGTGGGGGCATCGACGTCGCCGAAGACGTGGGGGTGGCGCCGCACCAGCTTGCGGCGGATCGCCTCGGCGATCTCCTCCGCTCCGAACATGCCGGCCTCGCCGGCCAGGGTGGCGTGGAACACCACCTGGAGCAGCAGATCCCCCAGCTCCTCCTCGAGATGGACGTATCCGGCGGCGTCCGGCGATCCCCCCGGGGCCTCGATCGGAAGCGCTTCGATGGCGTCGAGCGTCTCGTAGACCTCTTCGAGGAGATGGCGGGCCAGCGAGTGGTGGGTCTGCTCCCGGTCCCAGGGGCATTCCCGGCGGAGCCGGGCGTTGGTCCGGATCAGGCCCGGCCATCCGGGCGCTTCGACATCGAGGTACAGCGTCACCCGAAGGCCCGCATGGTCCGGGCGAAGATCACCCAGCGCCACCTGGGCGATCGATTCGTCGTGCCCGCCCAGATCGGTGAGTACGGCGATGGTGGTCTCGGGTTCGAGGAGGCGGGACAGCCGCTCGTGGAGCATGGTGAAGGCCTCCGGCCCGTCGAACTGAACGATGAGCGTCGGGACGTGGAGCATGATCGGCTCGGCCAGATCGTGGGCGTCGAGCACCTGCATGCCGCGATCGAACGGATCCAGCCCGGTCTTCTCCAGCGCCAGGTCGAGGAACGACTCGCCGGGCTCCATCACGCACTCGATCCCGGCGGCGGCGAGGCGGCTGCGGATCTCGCCTACCGCCCGCTCCCCGATCAAGGCCGAGCCGGGTACCGCGTATGTGACCGGCCCGGCCGATCCGAGGTCCAGGACCCGATCCGCAATAGCCGCGTACACGTCGTCGAAGGCCTCGGCGGACTCGTACAGATCGTCACACCACACCACCGGACGGCTCCCATCCAGCTCGGCCGCGGCGGGGTGATGGATCGTGCGGCCGACGACGGGAACCGCGGGGTCGTCGAGGATCACCTTGATGCGCGGGTTGACCCGGTCCAGTCCGGCGGGACCAAGCCCGACGATGCGGACCGGCCCGCTCATTCCTCGGCCGGGACCAGGTCCGCTCGATCCGGAGGAAGTATTCCGACCGGGGTCCAGAAGCCGTACTTCTCGTCGAGCGTGACGTCGGCGGCGCGCAGCGTGTCGTTGAACCAATCCCCCCACACCCCGTTGGCCTCATCCTCGGTCACGTAGGCCCCCGGATCGGACCTGAACTCCTCCTCTGTGGGAGCGGTCCGCTCTTCCACGACGATCAAATGGAACCCGAAGTCGGTCTCCACCGGACCGGTCAGCTCTCCCAGCGCGGCGGTCACCGTCGTCTCGGCGAACTCGGGCACGTAGCGGTTGGCGATTGCGCATCCCAGCTCGCCCCCGGGGGTGGCCGTGTCGAGCGACACCTCGGTGGCCACCGCGGCGAAGTCCTCACCCGCCTCGAGACGGGCCCGCACATCGCTCGCCTCCTCGACGGTCTCGACGAGGATGTGCCTGGCGCACACGGTGGTGTAGGCGACTGGGTCGCTGAAGAAGAGCTCGATGATGTCGGACTGGGCGAGGCGGGCCTCGATGACCTGGCGTCGAATCACCCCGATCTCGGCGTTGAATCGGACCATTCCTCCGCTCGCATCCCGAACCCCCAGGAAATCGGCCGGAGTCACGCCGGCGGCCTCCATCTGGGCGATGAACTCGGCGTACAGGATCTCCACGGCATCCTCGTCGAGGGCGAGCCCGAAGTCCTGCTCCAGGCCCTGCACCAACACCTCGCGGGCGAGGAGGGAAAAGATCGCCTCGCGCAACGACTCATCGATCGGCAGCGTCTCCGACTCGAACAGGGTTCCCAGGTCGGCCTCGGTGATCGTCAGCCCGCCGACGGATCCGACCTCGGCAGTACCGGCGCTGGAGCAGGCTCCGACGACGAGGGCGAACACGACGACGAGCGCTGGGAGCTTTCGCAGGAGAATCAATCCCGGTCGGGAGGCCACATCATACGGACGAAGTCGATCAACTCCGCCGCCGGATTCTCTCCCGGTGCGGGGAGGAACACCACCCGGTCTCGCACGACGGCGCCCCGGGCGAGGCGCCGCAGTCGGACCTCCTCCGACGAGGAGAGCCTGACCGGGGACAGACGCACCTCGCGGCGCGTGGCGACCACTTCCTCGATCCCGGCCCGCATGGCCTCGACCCGGAGCCGGGCGACCTCGATCAGCGACGCCGCGTTGGCGGGCAAGGGCCCGTAGCGATCGAGCCACTCGCTCCTCACGTCCTCGACGGCATCGGAAGTGTCCGCTGCGGCCAATCTTCGGTAGGCCTCGAGCCGGGCCGGCTGATCCGGGACGTAGTCGTCGGGAAGGTGGGCGTCGATCGGAAGCTCGATCCGTACCTGGGTCGGCGTCGCCGGCACCGGCTCACCGGTCTTCAGCTCGGCGACGGCATCGGCAACCATCTCGACGTAGACGTCGAATCCAACTGCCGAAAGGTGGCCGGACTGGACGTTCCCCAGGATGCTTCCGGCGCCCCGAATCTCCAGGTCGCGCATGGCCAGCTGGAAGCCGGAGCCGAGGTCACCGAATTCGCCGATCGCCTCGAGCCGCCGGTGAGCCTCCTCGGTGAGCCTTTGGTCTTCGGGATGGAACAGGTAGGCATAGGCCCTTTGCGAGGAACGGCCCACCCGGCCTCTCAGCTGGTACAGCTGCGCCAGCCCGAGGAGGTCGGCGCGCTCCACGACGAGCGTGTTCACCTGGGGAAGGTCCAGCCCCGACTCGATGATCGTGGTGGCAACGAGCACGTCGTATTCGCCGTTCCAGAAGTCGAGCATCACCTGTTCGAGCCGGCCCTCACTCATCTGCCCGTGGGCTACGGCGTAGCGAGCCTCCGGGACCAGCGACTGCAGGCGAACGACCGCATGATCGATCGACTGGACCCGATTGTGGACGTAGAACACCTGGCCTTCGCGCAGCATCTCGCGCCGGATCGCCGCCGACACGGTACGGTCGTCCTGCGGTCCCACGAAGGTGAGGATCGGATGGCGATCCTCCGGGGGCGTCGAGATCCGGCTCACGTCGCGGACGCCGGTGAGCACCATCTCCAGCGTGCGAGGAATCGGAGTGGCCGTCAGCGTGAGCACGTCGACCGAGGTGCGCAGCGCCTTGATCCGGTCCTTGGCCGCCACACCGAAGCGTTGCTCCTCGTCGACGACGAGCAGGCCGAGATCCTTGAATTCGACGTCCTCGCTGAGTATCCGGTGGGTGCCGATCACCACGTCGACACCGCCGTTCGAAATCCCGGCGGCAACCTCTCTCTGCTGCCCCGGGGTGAGGAAGCGGCTCAACATCTCCACCCGGACCGGATACGGAACGAACCTCTCGGAGAACGTCTGGTGATGCTGCTGGGCGAGCAGCGTTGTCGGACACAGAACCGCCACCTGGCGCCCGTCCTGGACCGCCTTGAATGCGGCCCGGACCGCCACCTCGGTCTTGCCGAAGCCGACGTCGCCGAAGACGAGCCGGTCCATCGCCTCGTCGGACTCCATGTCGGCCTTGACGTCGGCGATGGTCGTGAGCTGGTCGGGGGTCTCCTCGTAGGGGAACGCCGCCTCCAGCTCCCGCTGCCAGGGTGTGTCGGCGGAATGGGCGTATCCCGGTATCTGCGCCCGAGCCCGGTGCAACGCTACGACCTCCTCGGCTACGACCGCCACCGCCTTGCGCACCCGTCCCCGGGTGCGCTCCCAGTCCGCCCCGCCCATCCGGCTCAGCCTGGGTGATTCCCCCCCGGTGTACTTGCGGATGGCAGCGAGCTGGTCGGTGGGAACGTAGAGCTTGTCCATTCCCGCATAGGCGACCAGGAGGTAGTCGCGCTCGACGCCGCCCAGGCTCTGAGTGACCAGACCCTCGAACCGCCCTATGCCGTGGTGGTGGTGGACGACGAAGTCGCCCTCGGACAGGTCTCCGTATACCGCCGCGGTTCCGGCGGTGCGCCGCACTCCGACGCGGCGGTGGGCCCGGCGGCGACCGGCGATCTCGTGTTCACCGAGGACCGCCACCTCGAGCTCGGGGATCACGAAGCCGCGATGGATCCCGGTGGCGATGATCGTGCCCCCGCTGCCCGCTTCCTCGGCCCTGGTGAGCGCCAGGCCCGCCTCGCCGAGTAACCGCCCTACCCGATCGGCCGCAGCCGGCCCGTCCATGGCGATGACGACGTCGGTGCCGGCTGCGATGAGGGCGCCGACTCCGGCGGCGACCGACTCGGCATCGCCGGGAACCGCATCGAGGCCGCTCAGGGCAATCGCCTCGCCTCCGGGGCGGGCGGCGGCTGGGGGCGCCTCTATGGTTCTCCCCGGCGGCAGGGCAGCGTCGAGATCCAGGTAGAGCGCCGGGTGCCGTCCCGCCTCGGGCGCTCCCGGGCCCCAGGTCGAGGCGAGCGCCGCGGCCAGCTCGGACTCCTCCTTTTCGAGATCGTCGGCGCGGTCGCGGGCCCGGGACGGCTCGAACAGCACGACGGTGGTCGTCCCCGCGGCTTCGTACAAGGCGGTGCGCTCGCCGGTGAGCCATGGCAACCATGACTCGATGCCGGGGAACGACACGCGCTGGGCAATTCGCTCCCACTCGGCAGATGCCCAGGCCTCCTCCTTCTGAAGGCGCTCGGCCACGCCGACCAGCTCGTCGGAGGGCCTCACCTCGCGGGCAGGGAAGATCTCGACCGATTCAAGCGAATCCTCGGATCGCTGGGTGGCCACCGAGAACTCGGTGACCTCCTCGATGTCGTCGCCCCAGAAGTCGACCCGAACCGGACGGGTTCCCTGGGCTGGATAGACGTCGACGAGGCCGCCGCGGACCGCCATCTCGCCCCGCGCCTCGACCCGATCGGTCCGCTCGTATCCCAGATCGGCCAGCGCCGTCACCAACCCGGAGAGATCGACACTGTCGCCGACAGTCAGGACGATGGGAGCCACCGGCGACGGGCTCACCCGTTGCACCGCGGCGCGCACGGAGGCGATCACGACGCGCCCCGGCCCGCCCGTCTGCAGCACGTGGCGAGCCTGCATCCGAGCGGCCATCGTGCTCACGTTGGGCGAGACATGCTCGAAAGGAAGCGTCTCCCAGGCGGGCAGATGATCGACCCGGTCTGTGAACAGCTCCAGGTCATCGGCGAGGTCCTCGGCCTCACGCTCTCCGGCGACGATGGCCAGCACCGGGCCCGGAGAATGAACGGCCAGGCCCGCCAGCCAAAAGGCACGCGCCGCCGGCGGCACGACCAGCGAGTCCCCCGGCGCGGGTCGTGCCGCCCATCGTTCGACGAGGGCGGCGAGAGGCACGTTCATCTGCGGAGAGATCGTACGACCCCTGCTGCGCCACGAGTATCAACGGAGAGCCGTTTTCCGTTCCAGGCCTGGCCCGGCCGGCACTGATCGACGTGCCTGCCCGGCACCGAGTACCGCGCCCGTCGAGTTTCCCGTTCCCCGAAACCTGCCCAATAGACAACGGACAACGGACTAAACGATCCCCTGGTCCCGATACCACTCCACGGTCGTCCGCAGCCATTGTTCGGGCGGCGTGTAACGAACCCCCCACTCCCGCTCGATCCGGCTCGCGTCGTAAGCGTGGCCGTGGCGCAATGCCCGCACCATCTCCCGGCACAGCGGGGCATCGCGCCGCAGTGCCTTCCACAGGCCGCCCGCCGCGGTGGCGACGGCGGACAGTGTCCAGGCCGGCAGGTAGCGAACCCTCCGCTCGACACCGCTGACGGCCGTCAGCAGCGCCACCGCCTCGCGGATCGAGGTGGCCCATCCGCTGACGAGATAGCGCTCGCCGGAAACGCCCTGCCGCTCGGCCTCGAGATGAACCGCCACGACGTCGTCGATGAAGACGAGGCTCACCGGCGAATCGACGGCGAACCGGAGCCTCCCCCTCAGGTAGGCGATCAGAATCCGGGCGGTCCCTCCGGTGCGGCCCGGACCCTGGACGGAGGACGGGTTGACCGAGACGAACGGCACTTCGACCCGCCGCGCCTCGGCCTGTCCGGCGAGCTCGGCGAGATGCTTGGAGCGCTCGTACACCGTCAGGTACGTCCCGCGGTGCGGCGTGGCCTCGGTGCCGACGACTCCGGCCTCCTCACCGATCGTCGTCGCCGAGGAGGTGAAGATCACGCGAGAGGTGCCGGCTCGTGCCGCCGCTCGCACCACCGCCGTGGTGCCGGCGACGTTGACTCGCTCCAGCTGCGCCGGGCGATACAAGCAGGCGGCATTGAGACCGGCGACGTGGAAGACCGTCGAGCACCCGGCCGCCCCCGACACGAGCGACTCCTCGTCGAGCAGGTCGCCCCGGACCGGTTCCGCCCCGGCGGCCCGAATTGCATCGGCCGCCGCCACGGTGCGCACCAGGGCACGCACTTCTCGTCCCTCGCCGACCAGCCGCCGTAGCAGGGCGCCTCCGATGAAACCGGTCCCGCCGGTGAGAAAGACCTCAGGCATCAG
>JAZGDZ010000031.1:0-7767 GCA_036478235.1 Acidimicrobiia bacterium
CTGTCGGCGCGCCCTCTGAACGGATACCCTGAAGAGATGCTCGCAGCCGTATATCCCCTCGATCCGTCGCCGGGCTTGTCGCAGGCCTTGCTTGGGGCCGGCATCCGGCCCGTCCCGGTAGGCGACGCCGCGGCCGTGGCGGACCTCGAACCGGAGGAGGGATGGGCGGTGGCGGTCGTCGAGCTCGGCCTCGATCCGGCGGTCGGCCTGGCGGTGGCGAGACGCATTCACGCCGATGCGACCGCGCCGGTCCTGGTCGTGGCCGACCGAACCCATACGCGTGAGCTCGCCGAGGCGATCTGCGACGACTTTGTGCTCACGCCGGTCGATCCCGACGAGCTGGCGACTCGCATCGCAAGGCTGACGGGACGAGCCGATCCGGCCATGGAGGAGACCGTGACGTTCAAGGACCTCTCGCTCAACCTCGCCACCTACCAGGCCGCTCTCGGTGACGAGCCGATCGACCTCACCTTCATGGAGTACGAGTTGCTGCGATTCTTTGCCACCCACTCGGGCCGGGTGTGGTCGCGTGAGCAACTGCTGTCCCGGGTCTGGGGCTACGACTACTTCGGTGGAGCCCGCACCGTCGACGTCCACGTCCGAAGGCTCCGCGCCAAGCTCGGCGAGGAACGCGCCTCCTGGATCACCACCGTCCGCAGCGTCGGCTATCGGTTTGGGTAGTCCTTAGTCCTAAGTCCTAAGTCCTTAGTCCAGACTCCAGACTCCTAAACCAGCAAGGGGAGCAATCGCCTCGCAGACTCGGCGGGCAATCACCGCGTGGGCAATCGCCTCGCAGACTCGGCGGGCAATCACCAACCAGCACTTGACGCGCTCGAGCTGGAGACTGGGGACTGGGGACTGGCTTCATCGGACATCGGGCAGCTCCAGACTCCAGACTCCCGACTCCCGCCTTTCCGGGTACCGTCCGGGTATGCCAGAAGATCAGCCGCTGAGCAGCGGGGAGATGATCCGCCGAGCGCGGCGGCAGCTCTCGGCAACGCACGTACCCACGGCGGAGGAGGCCGAACAGGCGACCGTCGAGCTCGACGAGGCCGACGAAGTCGAGGAGATCGAGGAGCCGGCGGAGATCGAATTCGAGGCGCGCCCGTCCCGGCCCCGTCCAGTCCGGGCGCGACCGCGCCGGAACCATCCCGTGGCCGGGCCCACCTTCCGGACCACGCCCCAGAGTCAACGCGTGGCGGCGGCCATTGCGGTGGCAATGCTGATCATGAGCGTCGCAGTGGCGATAGCCCTCCTCGCCACCGGGAATCCTTAGAGCGTCCGCAAATAGGCGGACGCTCTAAGGCGATGCTGATCAGCCGAACTCGATGCCCTGAGCGAGGGGCAGCTCGGAACTCCAGTTGATCGTGTTCGTCTGCCGGCGCATGTATGCCTTCCAGGCGTCGGATCCCGACTCCCGGCCACCGCCGGTCTCTTTCTCACCGCCGAACGCCCCGCCGATCTCGGCACCAGAGGTGCCAATGTTGACGTTGGCGATCCCGCAGTCGGATCCCTCATGTGAAAGGAATAGCTCCGCCGACCGCATGCTGTCCGTGAAGATCGCAGATGACAGTCCCTGACGCACGCCGTTTTGAATGGTGACCGCATCATGGACATCTTCTGCCTCGATCAGATACAGGACGGGAGCAAAGGTCTCCTCCTGGACGATCTCGGCGTCTCCGCCGATCTCGATGATCGTGGGCTCGACGAAGTGGCCCCCGAGGCCGGTGTCTACCCGCTTGCCTCCCGTGAGTACCTTGCCGCCCTGCTTCTCGGCGAGTTCGATGGCCGTCAGCATGGTGTTGACCGCCTGTTCGTTGGCGAGCGGTCCCATGAGGGTTGCCGGTTCGAGCGGATCGCCAATCTGGATCTGCTGATAGGCGCCGATGAGGCGCTTCTCCACCTCCCCTTTGATGCCCTTTTCGACGATCAAACGACGAGTCGTGGTGCAGCGCTGACCGGCCGTCCCGACGGCGCCGAACAGCACGGCCCGGGTGACCATCTCGATGTCGGCATCATCGAGGACTATCACCGCGTTGTTGCCGCCCAACTCGAGGAGCGAACGGCCCAGCCGCTTGGCGACGGCCACCCCCACCGTCTCACCCATGTTGCAGGACCCGGTGGCGGAAATCAGCGGCACCCGGCGATCGTTGATCAGTCGATCGCCCACCGCGCTCCCCCGGCCGACCAGAAGGTTGAAGACGCCCTCGAACCCGGTGCCTTCCATGACCTCGTGACAGATCTTGGTGACGGCGACGGCCGAGAGCGGGACCTGTGAAGAGGGCTTCCAAACATTGGTGTCACCGCACACGGAGGAGAGGAACGTGTTCCACGACCACACCGCCACCGGGAAGTTGAAGGAGCTGATCACTCCGACGACGCCGAGAGGATGCCATTGTTCGTACATGCGGTGCCGGGGACGCTCCGAGGTCATCGTGAGGCCGTACAGCTGTCGCGACAGACCCACGGCGAAATCGGCGACGTCGATCATCTCCTGGACTTCGCCCTCACCCTCGGCCTGGATCTTGCCCATCTCGAGCGAAACCAGAGCGCCGAGCGCCTCCTTCTTCTCGCGCAGCGCGTTGCCGATGAGTCGGACGAACTCGCCCCGCCGAGGCGCCGGGAGCATCCGCCACCGCAGGAAGGTCTCCTCGGCCGAGGCGATGATCTTCTCGTAGTCGTCTTCGGAGCATTGCGTCACGCTGGCGATGGTCTCCGTCGTGGTGGGGTTCTCGACCGCGAGCGTGTCCCCGGAGGTATCGAGCCAGCCTGCCGCATAGCCACCGCTGTTGACGTCCTCGAGCCCGAGTGCCTCGAAGATCTCGTCCTTGGTCATCTCTCTGCTCCTCTCAGCGCGCTGCGACGACTTCGATTTCGACCCGGAACCCGATCGGGAGCGCCGCCACCTGGAAGGTGGAGCGCGCCGGTGGCTCTCCGGTGAAAGACTGTTCGTACACCTCATTGACGGCTCCGAAGTCCCCGATGTCGGTGAGGAAGATGCTCGTCTTGACGATGTCGTCGTACCCGAGGCCGACGTCGGTCAGGATCGCCCCGATGTTCTTCATGACCTGCACCACCTCGGCGGCAACCGTGTCGTCGACCCTGTCACCGGTGGCCGGATCAAGCGCCACTTGCCCCGACAGGAACACGAAACCGTTCGCCTCGGCGGCGATCGAGTACGGACCGACGGGCGAAGGTCCACTGCTGATCGACGGCACGGACTTGGGCACTGTTGCTCCCTCGTGAGTGATCTGAGGGCAGGCTAATGGGGCGCACGATCGTGCGGTCCGACGCACACCCGTCACGCCGGGCGTTACCTTGGGCGCATGAGCATCATCGCGGTCCCGTTCTTCATGGGTGATCCGATGCCCGGTCTCCGGGTTCCTTCGCCCAACGAGGTCCTCGATCTCCCGCTGCCCGAAGGCGATCCCCAACACCGCATGGCCGTCCTCTACCGACACCTGGCCGATCGCGTTGCTTCACTCGACGATCCCGTGGTCTATGCCGGGGATTGTGTCAGCACGATCGGGGTCCTCGCCGGACTCGAACGGAAGGACGTCCACCCCACCATGCTCTTCTTCGACGCCCATGGTGACTTCAACACATGGGAGACGACGCCGTCCGGGTTCATCGGGGGTATGCCGCTGGCGATGCTGACCGGCCGCGGCGAGCAAACGATCGTCGAAGGCGTCGGGCTGACGCCACTCCCCGACGAGCAAGTCGTCCTGATCGATGCGAGAGACCTCGACCCAGGCGAAGACGACGCCGTCGGCGCGTCGGGCGTCCGACATGCCACCGTCGCCGAAATCGCGACACAGTCTCCCCCAGATGGCCCCCTCTACGTCCACGTCGACGCCGATGTCGTCAACCCGGACGAGATGCCCGCGATGAACTATCCGGCGCCGGGCGGGCCGTCGCTCGAGGAGGTCAACAGGGCACTGGAGCGGCTCGCGACCACAGGCCATGTGGTGGCGTTCTCCCTCTCCTCCTGGAACCCGGACTTGCCCGGAGCGGACCGCGCCGCGGCTGCCGCCCTCGAGTTGGCGTCGCCGTTCCTCGGGGCTTCTGAAGGCGGCTGAAAGACCCCGGCGTTGGTGCGAAGCGGCTGCGCGCCGGTCCACCCCCCACCTTTGGTGCGAAGCGGCTGCGCCGCGCCGGGCCACCCCCCACCAATCGGCTTCGCCGATTGACTCCCCCGCAAGGGGGGAGTGGTTCCTTTCGCCGATTGACTCCCCCGCAAGGGGGAGTGCTCCTTCGCTTGCTAACTCCCCCGCAAGGGGAGAGAACAAGAGGGCGCGTCACTACAGGATCAATGGAGGGTCGTCAGAAGGTCGATGGCGAGATCAGCTGAAGGAGTTGCCGCACCCGCAGGCGCGCTCGACATTCGGGTTGTTGATGTGGAACCCGGCGCCTTCGAGAGTGTCGCGGTAGTCGACCTCGGCGCCCTTGACCTTCTCCATGCTCTGCGGGTCCACCACGAGCCGGACACCGTCGAAGGTGCTCACGATGTCACCGTCGTCGATCCGCGAGTCGAGTTCGAGCTGGTAGCTGAAGCCGGAGCACCCTCCGGGGCGCACCCCGAGCCGCAAGGCCAGGTCGGAGTCGTCCTCGCGAGCGATGAGCTCAGCAACCTTGGCTGCCGCGGCAGAGGTCAGTATCACCTTGGGCTCGGCTGCCCGGGGCGTGATCGAGATCGCCTGCATGGTGCTCCTCGTCCGTGGCGTGGAAACGCGATTGTAAACGACCACAACACCCTACTTGAACCCTCTGTTCCGGTACGGCACACCCCCTAACTACGGTGGCCGCATGCCCCACAAGGCCATCGCGAATGACGTTCGGGCTGCCCTGCGCGGGGTGGTCGACCCCGAACTCGGATCCGACATCGTCGAACTCGGCATGGTGCGCGACATCTCCGTCGAGGGCGGTGTCGCCTCTATCGCGATTGCTCTGACGATCGCGGCATGCCCGATGCGTGACCAGATCGAAGGTGACGTAGTTCGCAAGGTGACGGCCCTCCCCGGAATCGAACGCACCGAAGTAACCGTGACCGCCATGACCGAGCGACAGCGTTCCGACCTGATGTCGGTGGCGCGCCGCACCGCCCGCGAGAACGCGGCACCGACGATGGTCAACCCGCTCACCCGGGTGATCGCAGTGGGGTCCGGCAAGGGAGGCGTCGGGAAGTCCTCTGTGTCGGTCAACCTCGCGGTCGCAATGCGACGCGCCGGATTCTCGGTGGGCCTGCTCGACGCCGACATCTGGGGCTTCTCCATTCCGCGGATGCTCGGCGTCGACTCCCGGCTCGAGGCCGGAGATGATCGCAAAATCAAGCCTGCCAACGCCGGCGGCATCCACCTGGTCTCAACCGGGCTGCTGCTCGACGACGAAGAGACCGCGCTCATGTGGAGAGGCCTCATGCTCTCGAAAGCGGTGGAGCAGTTCCTCCACGACGTCGCCTGGCCCGCAGACCTCGACTATCTGCTCGTCGACATGCCTCCTGGCACGGGCGACGTGCAAATGGCACTGGCGAGGCTGCTGCCGCAGGCCGAGATGGTCGTGGTGACGACGCCGCAGAAGGCGGCGCAGAAGGTCGCGGCTCGGGTGGCCGACATGGCTCGCCGCTCACACCTTCCGGTCGTGGGTGTGATCGAGAACATGTCGGGGTTCACGGCGGATGACGGACGGCACTACGAGCTGTTCGGCGCCGGCGGCGGGATGGAGCTGGCGAACGACCTCGGGGTACCGCTGATCGCTCAGATCCCACTCGATCCTCTCGTGGTCGGTGGTGGAGACGATGGAGCCCCGGTCGCCGATGCTCATCCCGAAGTGCCGTCAGGAGCGGCGTTCATCGCAGCGGCAGCCCGGCTCGTCGAGCTGGTGCCTCCCGCCGAGGACGAGACGTGCACCGCCCGTATCGCGGTCTTGATGGAACAGCTGGCCGAGCAGGCCCCCGCTAGCTAGTGCCCCTCCTCCTCGTCTTCGTCGTCGCTCGGCGACGTCTCCCAGGAAGTCCCGGTTACGTCGGCCACGTCGGTGGCGTCTCCGAACCTGCCGCCGGCCGAGTCGTCGGTTGCATCGACGGTGCCCTCGAAAGGATCACCCGCCGTTGCAGATCCGGTGGCGTCGCCGGCGGCGGATGCATCGGCCGCTTCGGCCGATCCTCCGAACCAGTCCTTGATGGTCTGCCAGAGACCCATGAGATTCCTTCCTCCTCGGAGATTCGGCCCAAGTCGGTGCCGAGGGTAATCGGCGAGGCTCGAACGACGGGTGTATGACGAAGAAGCCATTAGCGATTAGTCATCAGTCATTAGCGAGAGGCCAGGGAGCGACACCCGAGGTTCTTTCAGGACTTGACCCGGTTTGGTGGACACTTCGAGACTGAGGGTCTTGGCCCTTGGTGAAGGGAGTGCATCATCGATGCCGAGGACACATCCACCGTATCCGCCTGAGTTCAGACGTAGGATCGTTGAGCTGGCAGCTGCGGGCCGCTCAGCTTGGGATCTGGCGAAGGAGTTCGAACCAAACCCGCAGACGATCGTTTCGTGGATCAAGCAGGCCAACATTGATGCTGGTGTGGCTGAGGGGGTCACGACCGACGACAAGACCGAACTGACGCGACTGCGTCGTGAGGTCGAGGTGTTGCGTGAAGAAAAGGAGATCTTGGCAAAAGCCGCGGCCTGGTTCGCAGAGGAGACCGGTCGGACGCCGCGGGGGCGTTCGAGTTCGTGAAGGCGAATCAGGCTGAGTATTCGGTGAGACGGATGTGTGAGCTGTTGGATGTCTCTACCAGCGGCTATTACGCCTGGCTCCGTCGACCCGTGTCGAGGCGCACCGTCGCCGATCGGGCTCTGACCGATGAGATCATCGAGAGCTGGCAACGGTCTCGTCGCAGCTATGGGGTTCCACGGATCCACGCCGACCTGGCGGATCTAGGGATCGGGGTGGGCCGCAAACGTGTCGCTCGGTTGATGAGAACCGCCGGGATTCAAGGCGTTACTCGCCGTAAGAAGTATCGAACCACGA
Organism: Acidimicrobiia bacterium; assembly: GCA_036478235.1. Taxonomy (GTDB): domain Bacteria; phylum Actinomycetota; class Acidimicrobiia; order Spongiisociales; family UBA11373; genus JACZWZ01. The sequence continues at coordinate 7,024 of JAZGDZ010000031.1, forward strand.
TCCGCGATAAAACCGCCCGCCCGGCCCCTGACTTGGTGCAACGCCGCTTCAGTGCCAACGCCCCGAACAAGGTTTGGGTCGCCGACATCACTGAGATCCCCACCTGGGAAGGGCCCCTGTATTTGGCGGCCGTCCAAGACGTGTGGTCACGACGCATCGTGGGATGGGCCATCGCCGCCCACATGCGCACCGAACTCGTCTCGGCCGCTTTGGACATGGCGCTTGACCAGCGTCGTGCCCGAGGTGTCGTCCACCACTCCGATCAGGGATCCCAATACACCTCAATCGCCTTCGGGATGCAATGCCACCGCCAAGGTGTCGTCCCCTCGATGGGATCCGTTGGAGACTGCTACGACAACGCCATGGCCGAATCGTTCTTCGCTACCGTCGAATGCGAACTCCTCGACCGAACCACCCTCCAGACTCGACGCCAGGCCCACCAAGAACTATTCGGCTGGATCGAAGGCTGGTACAACCCACACCGCCGGCACTCCAGCCTCGAATACCTCTCACCCGCCCAATACGAAAAGAGAAACTGGCCCACCTAAAACAACAGCCAAACACCGTCCACAAAACCGGGGCAACTCCATTCTCTGGCTAAGGACTAAGGACTAATGAGGCCGGTTCAACTGGCTGTTGCAACGCGTAGTTGATGGTAGGCGTGGGTGGCGGTGGTCCATCCGAGGATGCGGCGGGGTATTGAGTTGAGTTGGTGGGCGATGCGGTCGAGGGTTTCTTGTTGTT